>CALMZX010000057.1 GCA_937870685.1 uncultured Alphaproteobacteria bacterium | reverse complement strand
CAGCGTATGACGATTTAGCAAACCGTTGCCTTCAGCCACTCGGCCACGTCTCCTGTGGGCGGGCTTTTGCCGTGATTTGTGCAGAGGCGCAAGCAGTTCATGACACTGCGGAAAAACACCGGCGACAGGCCCCTCCTCGATTCCTCGCGTCGCTTTGATTTGGATCATTTCTAATTTCCGAGTTTTCTGCTCGGATTGCTTGACACGTAAATGAAACGCGCGCATTCCATACCCGACATTTTCACTCGGAGATAAGAAATGAAGCTCAAGCCTCTCTCGCTCGCCCTGCTCTGCAGTTCGGTGCTGTTCGCGTCCACCGCCTTCGCGGATGGCGTGGTCAATGTGTACTCCTACCGCCAGCCGCAACTCGTCGAGCCGCTCTTCAAGCTGTTCCATGAGAAGACCGGTGTTGAGGTCAAGATGGTGTTCGCCGAAAAGGGCCTCATCGAACGCATGGAGCAGGAAGCCGCTCTCAGCCCGGTTGACGTGCTGCTGACGGCGGATGCTGGCAGGCTGGTGGAGGCAGCGGAAAAGGGTCTGGCCCAGTCCGTGTCCTCGGAGGCGATCTCCGCCAAGGTTCCGGAGGCCCTGCGTGACGGTGCCAACCAGTGGTTCGGACTCACCATGCGGGCCCGTGTTGTCTACGCATCGAAAGAGCGGGTGAAGCAGGACAGCATCTCGTACGAGGAACTGGCCGACCCCAAATTCAAGGGAAAGGTCTGCACCCGCCCTGGTGACCACCCCTACAACCTTGGCCTGATCGGCGCGATGATTGCCAGGCGCGGCGAAGCGGCCACCAAGACGTGGTTGGAAGGCCTGAAGGCCAATCTCGCCGTGAAGCCGAATGGCAATGACCGCGCCCAGGCCAAGAGTGTCGCTGCCGGCGAGTGCGACCTCGCCATCGCCAACACCTATTACATGGGCCTGATGATGACCAACGAGAAGGAACCGGAACAGAAGGAATGGGCCGCAGCCTCGCGCATCATCTTCCCGTCATCACCCGAGATGGGTACGCATGTGAACATTTCCGGCATGCTCATGGCCAAGAATGCCCCCAACCACGACAATGCGCTGAAGCTCATGGAATTCCTCGCCAGCGACGAGGCGCAGGCCCTCTATGCCAGCCAGAACTTCGAATATCCGGTGAACCCGGCTGTCAAGGCTTCGGACATCGTCGCTGGCTGGGGGACCTTCACCCCCGACACGCTCAACATGGCGGAGATCGCTCGCAACCAGAAGGCGGCGGCCAAGCTGGTCAATGACGTGCAGTTCAACGACTGACGCAAAACCGGGTCGGCGCCCGGTCCAGAGGGTTAACCAAATCTTCTGGCATCGGGCGCAAGATCGTGGCACACCATCCGGCAGGAGTGCCACCATGCGGAAGTTTGTATCGTTCGGTTTGATGTTGACTGCCCTCGCCGGAGTTTCGGCGGGCGTTGCTGCGGCCTATGAAAACTTCATTCCGATGGGCACCGGCTATTCCACCGAAATCGACAACCTGCCCAATTTTGAGTCGGACCGGGGACAAGTGAGCGTCACCACTGATGTGCTGGAGACCGAGGTCTACCGCAAGAACCGGGAAGCCGCCGAAATGGACAGCCAGTTCCGCATGTTCCAGTCCGGCAACGAGATCGAGGGTGGCAGCACCTTCATCGACTACTGAAGCGCTGCCCCTGCCCCCAAGTGCCCGCAGGCCTACATGCCGTGCGGGCTTATTCTTTTTCAGTGCAGTGTCATCCAGGCGCGGGCCTGGCGCTGGGCTTCGGCAATGTCGTGAGCCGACATCTCGCGAGCCAGTTCGCAGCGGTATGATTTTGCGTTGTCGCTGCCCTTCAGCGCGGCCAGATTGAACCACTTGTGGGCCTCAATGTAGTTCTGCGAAACACCGCGGCCGAAGCAGTACTTCAGGCCCATGGCGAGCAGGTCTTCTGCCGTTGCCGAGTGCGGCAAGGAATTGGCGAATGCGGATTCAACGTTGTCCCAAATCATGTTCTGTCCCTCTGTTTGACGCACAGGCCCTGTTGTTTTTTTGAACCTGCCGGGTGCCACCCACCGTGGCGTCCCGTGCAGAGGAATTTGCCGCACGCGGAAAAACGCCCGCTTAAGCCGCGTGCTTAAGCAGGTTTGAACGTGGCGCGTCGGCGGGATGGTGTAGGAGTCATGAATCCAATTTGATTCAATGTGTTACGAACAGCCCGAACGGCGGAACACCAGTCCGCTGTTGACGACTGATTCACCCTGGTTCCGCTTCGGATGTTACTGGACGTCGATGCCGAGCGTCATCACGACGGGATAGTGATCGGATCCGGAGGCGTAGCCAATCTGTTGCCCGGCCAGCACGCGCGTGCCTTTCGATGCGAAGATGTGGTCGATCGCCAGTTGCGGCACCTCCACGGTGCTGGGCCACGTCGGCATGGACGTGAGGCGGTCCAGCCCCAGGCCATCCGCGACGATGGAGGTCACACGCGAATAAGGTGTCGCGTTGAAATCACCCATCACCAGCAGTTTTCCGGAGACCGACTCCATGCTCTTCACCAGCGCTGTCACTTGCGTCAGCTGCGCACGGGAATGGGGGAAGCGTGTCGTGTGCACGCCATAGACGGTGAGGCCCTGTAAGGGGCCGCCCACCTGCGCACTGATGAAGGGCGGACCTTCCCACTGCGAATTGGCCTGCACCGCCGAAAGCGGGTACTTCGAGAAAATCGCGAGATGGCAATTCCAGACGACGGAACATTCAGCCTGATATGGATACCGCACCCTCAGGCGGTCCAGCAGCGGCCTCTTTTCCTCCGTGAACTCAACGAGCGAGATGATGTCGGCATCGAGGCGCAGCACTTCCTTCTCGATCGCATCAAGATCGTTGTTCCTGAAAAACAGGTTGAAGTGCGCCACGCGCACGGCACGCTCTCCCGGATTGAGCTGCCACGGCCCGGCCTGCACAGGTCCGGCGGTGGATTGGGCCCACAGGCCATAGGCCAGCACCGCCAGCACCGACAGGACAAGGCCGGCGAACGCCTTTCGCCTGGGCATGAAGGCGGCAAACGAGAAGGCGGCGGCCACGCAGATGAACTGAACCGTGAATTGCGAGAACACATCGAAGGCGAACCAGATGTGACCAAGGCGCCCCGCGAGAATGCCCGTAACGCCCACAATCAAGCCGATCAGGGCACCACCCCATTCGACGTCACGCTTCTTCTTCTTTGGCGGCTTGACCGGCTCGGGCTTGACCAGAACGAGATCGGGGTCCAGTTCGGATATCTCGTCGATCAGGTCGTCAGACTTGGTATTCAATGGCGTACACCTGCAATCGGCCCCCGATTCCAGGCGTTCTTACACCAAACGGCTCTCCATGGGCAAAAGCTGTTCCGGCGTGGCAAAGCCGGGCAAGGCCTCGATACGCTTTTTCCACGCCGAGACGTGCGGATAGTGGGCAAGATCGACATTGGCATCAGCGCAGAAGCGCACCACGCTGTAGATGCCCACATCGGCCGCCGTCGGCTTTTTGCCCGCGATCCACTCGGATTTCCCCAATTCGCCTTCCATCACGGCCAGCGCAGCCTTGGCCTCGGTGTCATACATCACACGTACTTCATCGCCGAACTGGCGGAATCCGCGGTTGCGGGCGCGCAGGCGGTACACGGGCACGGCCAGCTTGTCCCACTGCCAGAACAGCCATTCCCGGATGCGGGCGCGCTCCAGCGGCGTCTTGCCGTCGAATTTGCCGAGTGTCTCGGCGAGATGCATCAGGATGGCCGCCGACTGCACAAGGAACACCTGCCCGTCCCTCAGCGCTGGCACCTGGCCATAGCGGTTCTTGACCAGGTAGTCGGCGAGCTTGTGGGCGCCGTCACGCAGGCTGATGTGGATGTAAGAGAATGGGTGACGGCACAGCGACAGCATGAGCGCCACCGTATAGGTGCTCGTCGAACCGGCAAATCCATAGAGCGTGAAACGGTTCCGTTCGGCAGCGGAAGGTCCTTTTTCCTTCGCCGGCTTGGCAGACTTGGCGGACGTTGCCGCCTTGACAGGCTTGGACACAGCCTTGCCCTGCGCCGCCTTCTTGGCTGGCTTTGCCATATTCTCCCACTCCCCTGATTGTACGTAGGCTGAAATTCAGCGTACGGACTATAGCGGAACCCGGGCACCCTGCCAATGGTTAACAAGCCATTGTTATAAAATGGTTATTTTAACTGTCTTTGCCCCTCAAAGCCCCAATTTGGCTTTCAGGATGTCGTTCACGGCCTGCGGATTGGCCTTGCCGCCAGTGGATTTCATCACCTGGCCCACGAACCAGCCAAGCATGTTGGGCTTGGCGCGGGCGGCTTCCACCTTGTCAGGGTTGGCTGCAACGATTTCGTCCACGGCCTTCTCGATGGCCCCGGTATCGGTCACCTGCTTCAGGCCGCGGGCTTCCACCACGTCGGCCGGATTGCCGCCTTCAGTCCAGATGATCTCGAAGACATCCTTGGCGATCTTGCCGCTGATCGTTCCCGCGGCAATGAGATTAACGATGCCACCGATCTGCGTGGCGCTGACGGGCGAGGTCTCGACCGTCTTGCCTTCCTTATTGAGGCGGCCAAACAGTTCGTTGATGACCCAGTTCGCGGCGAGCTTGCCATCACGCCCTTTGGCAACGCTTTCAAAGTAGTCCGCCGAAGCCCGCTCCGACACCAGCACGGAAGCATCATAGGCCGACAGGCCGTAGGTCTTCACGAAGCGCGACTTCTTCTCGTCGGGCAATTCGGGAAGTGCTGCGGCAATGCCGTCCACCCAGGCCTGCTCCAGCTCCAGCGGCAGTAGGTCCGGGTCTGGGAAGTAGCGGTAGTCATGGGCCTCTTCCTTGGAGCGCATGGAACGGGTTTCGCCCTTCCTTGCGTCGAACAAGCGGGTCTCCTGGTCGATCTTGCCGCCATCCTCCAGAATACCGATCTGGCGGCGGGCCTCATATTCGATCGCCTGCCCCATGAAGCGGATGGAGTTGACATTCTTGATTTCGCAACGCGTTCCGAATTCGCCACCGGGGCGGCGCACGGACACGTTGACGTCGGCGCGCATGGAGCCCTGCTCCATGTTGCCGTCACAGGTGCCGAGATAGCGCATGATCTGGCGCAGCTTGGTCACATAGGCCTTGGCTTCGTCGGCGGAGCGCATGTCGGGACGCGAGACGATTTCCATCAGCGCGCAACCCGAGCGGTTGAGATCGACGAAACTCATGTTCGGGTGCTGGTCGTGGAGGGACTTGCCAGCATCCTGTTCGAGGTGCAGGCGTTCAATGCCCACCGTCACCGTGGTGTCGGCATCCACATCCACCAACACCTGGCCCTCGCCCACCACTGGCTGCTTGTACTGGGAAATCTGGTAGCCCTGCGGCAGGTCGGGGTAGAAGTAGTTCTTCCGGTCGAAAACAGAATAGTTGTTGATCTGCGCCTTCAGGCCAAGGCCGGTGCGCACCGCCTGCTCCACGCAGAACTTGTTGATCACCGGCAGCATGCCGGGCATGGCCGCATCCACGGTCGAAACGTGTGCGTTGGGGTCGCCACCGAATTCGGCAGACGAGCCCGAGAACAGCTTGGCCTTGGACAAGACCTGGGCATGGACTTCGAGGCCGATGATGACCTCCCAGTCACCCGTGGCACCTTTGATCCAGTCCTTCTTGTCGGCAACGCGCTTTGCGGATTCCATGGTCAGTCCCAATGTCAAATGATGGGCGCGTGGTAACGTTTTGGCGGGCTGTGATCAACCCCTTGCGGCGGCTATTTGCCGCCGGGATCGTCCAATTCCCTGCGGATGCCGCGCACCAGATAGATTGCAAGGAAAAGAAGAAAGGCCAGAACCCCAAGGAAGGCAAAGTCACCTTTCTGGAAGGCAAATCCCGCAGGCGTCCAGCGTTGCCAGAGCAGGATCGCGGCAAATACCATCAGAAGCGCTCCTGCCGCCCAGGAACCCTTGTGCAGGATGCCCATGAGGATGCGGGCCAGCGGTGACATTTCAGACATGGGACTCCTGTCTTCCGGGATATTGATTTTGCGGGGAGAATAGTCTCTCGTTGCCGCCATGGCAAAAGAACTGAAAAACCGCTCAGCGCTGAACCCCGCAACCCGCATTGCCACCGCAGCCCGCCCCTACGCGGAACATGGTGCCGTCAATCCGGCCGTCTACCGCGCCTCCACCATCACCTATCCGGATGTGGCGACGCTGCATACCCGGAACCAGGACTACACCTATGGCCGCAAGGGCACACCCACCTCGCGTGCCTTCGAGACCGCCGTAGCCGAGCTGGAAGGCGGGCATGACTGCAAGGCGGCGCCATCCGGCCTCGCGGCCATCACGGCAGCGCTGTTGTCTTTCCTCAAGGCCGGTGACCATTTGCTGATGGTGGACACCGTCTACTGGCCGGCGCGGCAGTTGTGCGACACCCTGATCAAAGGGCTAGGCATCGAGACCACCTACTACGATCCGCTCATCGGCGGCGGCATCAAGAGCCTCATGCGGCCCAACACGCGGGTGGTTTATTGCGAGAGCCCGGGATCGCAGACCATGGAAGTGCAGGATGTGCCTGCCATCGCGGCAGCAGCCCACGGCCATGGCGCCATTGTCATCCTCGACAACACATGGGGAGCGGGACACTATTTCAAGGCCTTCGCAATGGGGTGCGATGTCTCGATCCAGGCCGCGACCAAATACATTGTCGGACATTCCGATGCGATGCTCGGCACCGTCACGTGCAATGAGGCGACATGGGGACAGTTCAAGGAGGCTTACGAAACCATGGGGCTGTTTGCAGGCCCTGACGACATGTATCTCGCCTTGCGTGGCCTGCGCACGCTCGATGTCAGGCTGGAACGTCACATGCGCTCCGCCATTGCGGTGGCCGAGTGGCTGCGCGGGCGTCCCGAAGTGGAAACCGTTCTGCACCCTGCCCTCTCAAACGCGCCAGGGCACTCGCTTTGGAAGCGCGATTTCACCGGGTCGTGCGGTCTTTTCTCGGTGGTCCTGAAACCAACCGCCGAAAACGCCGTTGCCGCCATGCTGGATGGCCTTGAGCTGTTCAGCATGGGCTATTCCTGGGGTGGCTTTGAAAGCCTCGTCATTCCCTTCAAGCCACACCGCACGGCCACCACTTGGACAGGCGGAGCCCCATGCCTGCGCCTCCACATCGGGCTGGAACATCCGGATGACCTGATCGCGGACTTACATTCCGGATTCAGGCGAATGGCCGCGTCAACTTGATTCCGGGCCGAAACTCCCCATCTGTTCGCCGACCGGAGGACCACATGAAGAAACTTGCTGCCAGCCTGTTCGCCCTTGCCTGCCTCGCGCTTCCCGCCAGCGCACAGGAGCAGGACGATCCCGAACTGATCTTCAAGAAGACAACTGTCTGGCGCATGCTCTCGCCGGATGCGAAGCTCACCACCTACTCCTTGAATGATCCAGGCATAGACGGCGTGGCCTGTTTCTTCACTGTGCCGGAAATCGGCGGCTGGTCCGGCTGGGCCGGATTTGCGGAAGAAGTCTCTGATGTCTCCATCGCCTGCCGCCAGGTGGGTCCCATCTTGATCAAGGAGAAATTCGCTCAAGGCCACGAGATCTACCGCCAGCGGCGCTCGCTCTTCTTCAAGAAGATGCAAATCGTGCGCGGCTGTGATCCGAAGAACAACGTGCTGGTCTATCTCAGCTATACCGACAAGCTGATCGAGGGCAGCCCGAAGAACTCCACATCGGCCGTTCCCATCATGCCGTGGGGAAATTCCGAGGCCCCGAAGTGCAGCGCGTTCATGACAAATTGACAGGCCATCGCGCTGTTCAGTGACTTGTTTTGTTGCGAAATCGTTGCGCAATTACAACAACTTGCTCAAGCACTGCGGTTTGCGCATATCTGTCGCAGGTTGATTTGATCCAAATCAAACTCAGTCTCCTCCCCACGCCTAACCGGGAAGGCGGGGGCGCACGCAGCTTCACGCGTGAGTCCGTTTCAAGGAGAAGACTATGAAGACGAAGGCAACGACAAGCCTGATGGCGCTGGGTCTCGCCGCTGGCTTTGCCCTGCTGGCAGGTGCCGCATCGGCAGCAGATGTGGCAACAGCAGACGGACTGAGCCCATGGATGTTCCGCCTGCGCAGCATCTATGTGATGCCGGATGAACAGGCCCACCTCACGGTTCCCGGCAATGTTGACATCGGTGACGCTGTCGTTCCGGAACTGGACATCAGCTACTTCTTCACCGAAAACATCGCAGCCGAACTCATCCTCGGCACCACCAATCATGATGTTGATGGCCACAGCGGTGGCCTCGCAGGCCTGAACCTTGGTGACGTGTGGCTGCTGCCGCCAACGCTGACGGCCCAGTACCACTTCAACCTCACCGACTCGATCAAGCCCTATGTGGGCGCGGGCGTGAACTACACGATCTTCTACGGTGAAGACGCTGGCCAGTTTGCGGACATCGACTACAAGAACTCCTTCGGCTGGGCCTTGCAGGCCGGCGTTGACATCGCCACGGGCGACAACTGGGGCATCAACCTCGACGTCAAGAAGCTGTTCCTGGACACCAAGGTCAAGGTCAACAACGGCGCCGTCACCTCTGGCAAAGTCGAGATCGATCCCTGGATTTTCGGCGCAGGCGTTTACTACCGCTACTGAACACCTCCCGCATACGGGACGGAGAAACCGGCGCTCTTTGGGCGCCGGTTTTTTTGTGGTGACCGGAATTCTCTGGAATTGGCGACCCCGGCTGGATTCGAACCAGCGACCTAGTGCTTAGAAGGCACTTGCTCTAGTCCAGCTGAGCTACGGGGTCGTGGGGCTGGACGAGGCTCTCGCCTCAATGCGTCCAGTTCTCGGTGCGACCGAATTTGAAATTGTCGGAGTAGGATTTCTTCTGCAGGCGCACCGGCGCTTCGGCCTGCACCACATAGGCGATGCCCTTGCGCCTGGCATAGGCCTCGGCTTCTTCCAACGTGTCGAACTTGAGCTTCACCTGCGTGACGGTATCGGCGGTGGAGGTCCAGCCCATCAACGGGTCGGCCACACGCTTGGTCTCCTGCTCATGCTCCAGAACCCAGAAATCCGACTTGCCCTTGCCGGACTGCATGGCGTTGCGGGATGGCTTGTAGATGCGCGCAGGCATGGTGAACCTCTTCAACAGTGCTTCCGCCAGTGGCGGACAAAGGTGGTCGGGGCGGCGGGATTCGAACTCGCGACCCCCTGCGCCCAAGGCAGGTGCGCTACCAGACTGCGCTACGCCCCGACGTGACCTCTGGGGCAGGCCATAACGGGTTCAAACCCGCTCCGCAAGTCTTTGAGCATCGGACCCTGATTTGCCGCTCGGTTAGAGGTGCAGAGCCGCTGCAAACCGGCGTCTAGGGCGTAGCCGTTTCCGCCGCGGCATCCTCTTCCTTGAAGATCGGGTGGAAAACCTTGTCGTCGCGCTGGATGCCCAGCCGCTTTACAGTCCCGGCTGCCACCTCCAGCACGGCTTTCACTGGCTCCTGCACGCTGATCGTCTGCAAGGACAAGGGCTCGGTGTTCTCCGCCACGGCGGCAATGCTTCCGTCGGCGCGGATGAAAAGCATGTCGAGGGAGATGTAGGTGTTCTTCATCCACATGGCGGCAGGGCGCGGATCACCAAAATCAAACAGCATGGCGCGGTCTTCGGGCAGCTTGTGCCGGAACATCAGGCCGCGGGCGCGCAGGTCGTCCGTGTCCGCAACTTCGGCTTCAAAGGTTGCGGCCTCCCTGGTGCTGACCACGGTCACCTGTTCAATGCGGGCGGGCTCCTGCGCCAGGGCGATTCCCGGCAACAGGGAGAAAAGGGTGAAGAGGAAGAGACAAAGAAACGTACGAAGCAGCGTCATGCGCCCTCGTGTCGTTGGGGATTGCAGCAAAAATACGGCTGGTGCCTGTACGGCAGAACGTCAGTTCGTATGGGCCGGGCCGCTGTCGAGTGAGAGGCGCACTTCCGCAGCCATCTTGCCTTTCGGGCTATCACCGTAGCGCACATAGATCCACTGGTCGGGGATCAGTTCGGCGACGGCTGTTTTCCGCATCACTTCCATGTGCACAAAGATATCGCCCAGCCCGTCGCCTTCCGTGGCGAAGCCGAAGCCGCGGGCACGATTGAACCATTTCACGCGGGCTCGAACCCAGCCGGTGGACGGTGCCACTTCGGAATGGGTGCGCGCCTTGCGCTCCACGGGATGAATGGCGGTGGAGTGGTCAACCGCAAGAACCTTGAGGCATTGGTAGCCCTTCTGGCGTGCCACCACCTCGCAGGCGATGCGCGTGCCCTCAAGCGGCGCATCAAAGCCGTCACGCTTCAGGCAGGAGAGATGCAGGAGAATGTCGGGAAGGCCGTTGTCCGGGATGATGAAGCCGTAGCCCCGGCCCACATCGAACCATTTCACCAATCCGTCGACACGAATGATGTTTATGCCGGTGTCCGCAACACCCTGCCCCAAATGCCCGGCAACAGCCGCGCTCTCATCTTTAGCCGCCATAACTTACCAACCCTCGCGGGCTTTAGCCCCAGCCCCGTGACAGAACATTGAACAAAAAATTAACACTTTGTACAGCCCGTCGAAGACCTCGCGTTGATAACTTGCCGCCGCCGCAATGTTGCGTCACGCTGCAGTTGCTGCCAAATCGAAAAAGTGGCGCAAATCCGGGCACTTGTTTGCACAGATCGTCTGGCTGCTGACGAGTTTGATTTCGCGCCCGCATCAGGCGTGCAGGGTGTGGCGAGGTGTTATTCTGGACAAGCGAATCAAAAGTCTGGCATTTTGCCGCGACTCACAACTCAGGAGCGGCCATGAAATACCTGCACACAATGATCCGGGTTTCGAACCTCGAACAGTCCCTGGACTTCTTCATCAACAAAGTGGGGTTTGTAGAGCAGCGCCGCTATGACAACGAAAAGGGACGCTTCACGCTGGTGTTTGTGGCCGCGCCCGAAAGCCCGGACGCACCGGTGGAACTCACCTACAACTGGGATCCGGAGGCCTACACGGGCGGGCGCAACTTCGGGCACCTCGCCATCGAGGTGGAGAATGTGCACGACTACTGTGCGCGCCTGCAGGCGCAGGGCATCACCATCAACCGTCCGCCGCGCGACGGGCGCATGGCCTTCATCCGGACACCGGACAGCATCTCGATTGAAATTCTCAACAAGGGCGGCGCGCTGACGCCGCAAGAGCCCTGGCTCAGCATGCCCAACACGGGAACGTGGTGAAGCCTACCACGGCCCCTGCACGAACTGGGCTTCGTCCTCACCGGGCCATGGCGGCATGGTCACGCCGACAATGTCGAGTGCCTCTTCGCCGTCGCAGCGAAACTGGAAAGATGTGCCAGCCGGAATGGTGAGGGACAGGCCCGGCACCAATCCGGTCACGGTTTCGCCCGCCTGATCCTTGCGCCAGATTCGTCCGCATCCTGCCGTCACGAACCACAGCTCATCCACCGTGCGATGGTGGATGGCCTTGGCGACCTGTCCCGGCTGAAGACGAAAATGGGCCATGGAACCGCGCCCCGTGGCCACAAGAATGCGGACCTCGGACCCATCCGGCGCAAGCACATCGGCATTGTCAGGGAGGTGCCGCTGGCTAATGCCGCTCACGGCATCAACTGCCCGCCGTTCACCTCGACGATCTGTCCCGTCACGTAGCCGGAAGCCTGTTCGCTGGCGAGATAGAGGAAGGTGCCGGTGCAGTCATCGGCAAGTCCAAGGCGCTGCATGGGAATGGATTTGGCCGTGGCCGCCAGCTTTTCGGCGCTGGAGTGGCGGTTGTGGAAGGCGGTGTGGATGGTGCCCGGCGACACCGCATTGACGCGGATGCCATGCCCCACGAGTTCTTTCGACATCGCCTTGGTGAAGGCGGAAATGAACCCCTTGGCACCGCCATAGACGCTGCCACCGGGGCTTGAGCCCTGACGTGCGGCGATGGAGGTGACATTGATGATGCAGCCGGACTTCTGTTTCACCATTTCATTGGCTGCAAGGCGCGTGCAGTGAATGACCTGGCGGACGTTGAGATCAAGAACCTTATCAATGAAGTCGTCGGTGAGATCAGCCAGCAATGTGCGCCCCACCAGCGTTCCGGCATTGTTGACGAGCACGTCAACGCGGCCAAACAATTTCATCGCTTCGGCGATCAACTTGTCCGGCGCCCCCTTCTCGGTGAGGTCGAGGCGGATGGTCTTGATTCCTGCCGCTTCGATGGCTTTCAATTCCTCGCCGCCGCCGAAGTACTGGGCCAGCACGCGTGCGCCCGCCTTGGCAAAACCAAGCGATGCCGCACCGCCAATGCCCGTGACGCCGCCCGTCACCACGACGGCCTTGCCCTTCAGATCATCAAACATGGAAAGCTCCACCAAAAGCGGGAGAAAGTGGCGCGCCCTACGGGAGTCGAACCCGTCTTTACAACGTGAAAGGCTGTCGTCCTAACCGATAGACGAAGGGCGCGCTGAGGTGCCGGTTGGTGACAAATCACCAAAGGCCGCCGCTCTATAGGTGGCGAAATCCGGCTTGGCAAGCGCCAAGAAAGAACTTCATGAAACCGGTGCCGCATCCTCGATCTGCAGGCTGGGCTGGCGCTTCGCCCCCCATTCGTCGGCGACGAGCCGCCCGGCGATATGCAGGGGAAACTGCCGTTCCGAGAGCAGAAGCTCGCCCAGTTCCGTGCCCATGGCGCGGAAGGCAATCGCCTTGATGCGGGTGCCGTCGCTGGCCGCCACGGTGCAGCGGATGTGGTCGGTGCCCGCCGCATCGGCATAGACCACACGGTGCGCCGGAAAGACGAACAGCGGCGCGGGATGGCCTGAGCCATAGGGGCCCGCCTGTTCCATCAGTTCGATCAGGTCCAGCGTGGCCGCCGTCGCGGTCAGCGCGCCATCGACCAGCAGCGCATCGTCCCGGGCCGTGTCTACCTCGCGGGCCAGTTGCTCTCCCAGAAACTGCCGGAGATCGGCAAGTTTGGCCGTCTCGACCGTCAGGCCTGCCGCCATGGCATGGCCGCCGCCCTTGGTGAGCAGACCCGCGTCCAGCGCGGCCCGCACGGCCCGACCCAAATCAACGCCGGAGACGGAACGGCCAGAGCCTACCGCAGTGCCAGTTTTCTCATTGATTGCAAGGGCAAAGGCAGGTTTGCGGAAGCGCTCCTTGAGGCGGGCGGCAACCAACCCGACGACACCAGGATGCCAGCCCTTGGCCGCTGCGATGATCACAGGTGGCTTGCCCTCCTGCCCCAGTTCCAGTTCTGCCTGTGCCACAGCCTCGTCCACCGCACGCATTTCGATGACCTGGCGCTTGCGGTTCAGGTCATCAAGGTTGCGGGCGAGATTGGCCGCCTCGCCGCGCTCGTGGGCCATCAGCAGAGCCAGTGCCTCATCGGCATGGCCCACGCGGCCCGCAGCATTGAGGCGCGGGCCCAGCATGAAGCCGAGCGCATACACATCGGGCCGACGCTTCAGCCCGGCCACGTCCGCCAGAGCGGCAAGTCCTGCATTTTCGCGCCGCGCCATGATCTTCAGGCCTTGCGTGACATAGGCGCGGTTCAGGCCCTTCAGCGGCACCACGTCACAGACCGTCGCCAATGCCACCAGTTCCAGCCACTGCAGCATGTTGGGTTCGGGGCGTTGGTCGGCATAGTGCCCGGCGGTGCGCAGCAAGCGGTTAGTGGCAGCAATCAGGATCATCACAACTCCTGCCGCGCAGAGATGCCCCTGCCCCGACAGGTCGTCCTGCCGGTTGGGATTGATTACTGCGTGGGCCATGGGCAATTCGGCCCCGGCCTGGTGATGGTCCACGATGATGGTCTCAAGGCCAAGATCGGCAGCGTGCGCAAGTGGATCGTGGGAGAGCACCCCGCAATCGAGCGTCAGCAGAACCTGCGTGCCTTCATCGGCAAGGGCGCGAACGGCCTTGGCGCTGGGACCGTAACCTTCGGTGAGGCGGTCAGGGAGATAAACGTGGGCATCACTGCCCGCCGCGCGCAAGAAGCGCAGCATGAGTGCTGCGGAAGACACGCCATCGACGTCGTAGTCCGAGATGATGCCGATCTTCTCGCCATTGCGGATGGCGGCGGCGAGCCGTTCCGCCCCCTTCTCCATGTCGCGGAAGGCCGAGGGTTGCGGCATCAGCGTGCGCAGGGTGGGGTTCAAAAAGGCTTCCGCCTCATCAATGCCAACGCCGCGTCCCGCCAGCACACGGCACAAGAGGTCCGGCAATTCGTGGCGCTGGGCCATGGCTTCCGCCGCCCGCTGGTCCGGCAGACGCACCTGCCAGCGCTGCCCCTTGGCGGAGCGCGTGACGTTCAGAAAAGCGGGCGTCATGGGGTGGTCGGCCTGCTAGAGCCGTTCAATCCGGATCACCCGCGGGTGACCGACGACGTGACCGTCTTTTTCGATCTTGGCCATGGCCTTGCGGATCGAAGGCTCAAGCGTGTTGTGGGTGATGAGGATGAAGGGTGCCGTATCACGCGTCTCGTTGGACGCGGTGCCGCGCTGCACGATGCTTTCGATCGAGATCTTTTCATCCGCGAGTATGCGGGCCACCGCGGCCACGGCGCCCGGCTTGTCGTGCAGTTGCAGGGCCACATAGTAGCCGCCCTCATGGGCCTTCTGCGGCGCCTGCACGTATGGCTTCAGGTCTTTTGCAGGAATGCCAAATACCGGACGGGCGTTGCCGCGTGCAATGTCCACCACGTCGCCCACCACGGCAGAAGCCGTCGGATGCGAACCCGCACCCCGGCCTTCCAGCATGAGATCACCCACGAAGTCGCCACGGATGACCACGGCATTGAACACGCCATCGGTCTCCGACACGGGCGAGTTCTTCGGCACCAGCGTCGGGTTGACGCGCTGCTCCACCCCGCCTTCATGTGCGACCGCCACGCCCAGCAGCTTGATCTTGTAGCCAAGCTCGGCGGCGTTGCGGATGTCTTCCAGGGTGATGGCCTCGATGCCCTCGATGGCGATCTTGTCAACATTCACCTGCGTGCCGAAAGCGAGCGAGGTGAGAATGGCCAGCTTGTGGGCGGTATCAAAACCACCAACGTCGAAGGTCGGGTCGGCTTCGGCATAGCCCAGCTTCTGCGCCTCGGCGAGGACGTCGGCAAAGCTGCGGCCCTCATCCGCCATCTTGGTGAGAATGTAGTTGCAGGTGCCGTTGAGGATGCCGAAGATGCGGCGCACGTCGTTGCCCGCGAGCCCCTCGCGCAGGGTCTTGATCACCGGAATGCCACCAGCCACGGCGGCCTCGAAGTTCAGCATCACGCCCTTGGCTTCTGCTGCTTTCGCCAGTGCCACGCCATGGTGCGCCAGCAAGGCCTTGTTTGCGGTCACCACATGCTTGCCTGCCGCAAGCGCCGCCTCGACAGAAACCTTGGCGGGACCGGAATCACCGCCCATGAGTTCGATGAACACATCGATATCCGCCGACTTTGCCAGTGCCACGGGATCATCATGCCAGGCGAGCGCGGAGAGATCGTGGCCCCGGTCCTTGCCCTTGCTGCGGGCCGAGACGGCCGTCACCTGCAAGGGCCTGCCAGCACGCGCCGCCAGCAGCGCGGCGTGGCGTTTCACGATATCCAGAACGCCGGTGCCAACGGTGCCGAGCCCCGCAATTCCCAGCCTGAGCGCATTGGTCATGTGTCTGTCTTGTGCCTTTAACGAATTTGCGGGACTTATGGCCTTCGAGGCCCGATTTGGCAAGGAAAGGCCTTGCCCTGCGGCCATGCGTCCTTAAACTGGCACAGGCAGATGGACCAAGGAGCACATGAGCGACACCAAGCCCGCCCCCCTCGCTGATTTCAGCCTGCCTGATCCAGCGCGCTTCGCCCAGAACCTTGCCAAACTGGCGGAACAGGCTGCCGTTCTGGCCAAGACACTGTCAGACAATCCGGAAGCCCGCCAAGAGGAAGCGGAAACGCAAATCCTGCCCATGGCTCAGGTGAGCAAGACGCTCACTGATGTCTGGCAGGCCCACATGGCCGACCCCAAGAAGTTCATGGAGGCGCAGGCGCAGCTTTGGGCGCAGTACTCGGAAATCTGGAACCGCTCATGGGCCAGGGCCATGGGCATGCCGGTCGAACCGGTGATAGCGGCCGCCAAGAGCGACAAGCGCTTCAAGGACAAGGACTGGGCCGAAAACACGGTCTATGATTTCATCAAGCAGATCTACCTCGTCTCGACCAAGTGGGCCCTTGACCTCGTCAACAGCGCCGAAGGCCTCGACGAGCATACAAAACAGAAGGCGCGCTTCTACGTCGAGAACATCGCCAATGCGCTGTCGCCCACAAATTCCGTGCTGCTCAATCCGGAGGTGCTGCGCACCACGCTGGCCACGAGCGGCGAAAACCTGATCAAGGGACTCGAGAAATTCCAGAAGGACCTCGGACAGGTGAAGGGCCGACTGCGCATCAGCCAGGTGGATGGCAGTGCCTTCAAGCTGGGCGAAAACATCGCCACCACGCCGGGCAAGGTCGTCTTCCGCAACGACCTGTTCGAATTGATCCAGTACAGTCCACAGGTGGCGCGCACCCACGAAATCCCCCTGCTCATCGTGCCACCGTGGATCAACAAGTATTACATCCTCGATCTCACGGCACAGAAATCCTATGTGCGCTGGTGCGTGGAAAACGGCCTCACGGTCTTCATCATTTCGTGGGTCAATGCCGATGAGAAGCTGGGCCGCAAGAGTTTCTCCGACTACATGCGCGAGGGATTGCTGTCCGCCATCGATGCCGTTCAACAGGCGACGGGAACGGCCAAGGTCAACACCGTGGGCTTCTGCATCGGCGGCTCGCTGCTCGCCTCCACCATGGGCTACCTCGCCGCCAAGAATGACGAGCGCATCAATTCCGCCACCTTCTTCACCACGCAGGTGGACTTTGAAAAGGCGGGTGACCTGCTGGTCTATGTGGACGAAGAACAGGTGAAGTGGATTGAAGAGCGCATGCAGGACAAGGGCTACCTGCCCGGCAACCGCATGGCCGATGCCTTCAACCTGCTGCGTTCCAACGATCTCATCTGGTCTTACGTCGTCAACAACTACCTGCTCGGCAAGGACCCCGCGCCCTTCGACCTCCTCTACTGGAACAGCGATTCCACCCGCATGCCGGCAGGCGTGCATTCCTTCTATCTCCGCGAATGCTACCTTGAGAACAAGCTCTCGCAGGGCAAGCTGGTGGTGGACAATGTGCGCATTGACCTGAAAAAGGTGAAGGCCCCGGTCTACAATCTCGCGGCAAAGGAAGATCACATCGCCCCGCTGCCATCCGTGTTCCGCCTCGGGCGTTACTTCGGCGGCGAGACAACGCTGGTTGTCTCAGGCTCAGGCCACATCGCGGGCGTGGTCAATCCGCCGGCTGCGAAGAAGTACCAGTATTGGACCGATGGCAAGTCTGCCACCTCCCACACCGATTGGCTGAAGACGGCAACCGAACACCCCGGCTCATGGTGGCCGCACTGGCTGGAATGGGTCACCGCAAAATCCGGCGACAAGATCTCCGCCCCCGTGCCCGGAGACGGTGCGTTGCCCGTATTGTGTGATGCGCCGGGAACGTATGTGCGGGTGAGCGGGATCACGTAAGTCCCTGAAGGCCCCCTCCGCCCTTTGGGCACCTCCCCCAACAAGTTGGGGGAGGGCATTTGACATGCAGCGCGCCAGATCATTGAGGGCGCTCTTTCAACCACGCTCCCCCAACTTGTTGGGGGAGCTGTCCGAAGGACTGAGGGGGGCCTTCGTCCTCAGATATCCAGCCCCTCCTCACTCACGAACGCGGCGCGTTCGGAAATGAAGTTGAAGCGTTCTTCCGCCTTGTTGCCCATCAGCTGTTCCACCACGCGCGCCGTCGAGGTGCGGGCGGCTTCGGACAGCGTCACACGCAGCAGCGTGCGCTTTGACGGGTCCATGGTGGTTTCCTTAAGCTGCGGCGCCGTCATCTCGCCCAACCCCTTGAAGCGCCCCACCTCAACCTTGCCGCGGCCCGAGAACTCCGTCTTGAGCAGATGCTCCTTGTGGGCATCGTCGCGGGCATAGGCGTTCTTGCCGCCCTGGCTGATGCGGTAGAGCGGCGGCACGGCGAGATAGAGGTGCCCCTCGTCAATCAGCTTCGGCATCTGGCGGAAGAAGAAGGTGATCAGAAGCGAAGCGATGTGCGCCCCGTCCACGTCGGCATCGGTCATGATGACGATCTTGTCGTAGCGCAGGTCTTCCTCGCGATAGGAAGTACCCGTTCCCGCCCCCAGCGCCTGGATCAGGTCGGCAAGCTGCTGGTTGGAGGCAAGCTTGTCCTTGCCCGCGTTGGCGACGTTCAGAATCTTGCCGCGCAAGGGCAACACGGCCTGGGTCTCGCGGTTGCGCGCCTGCTTGGCGGAGCCGCCTGCCGAGTCACCTTCCACGATGAAAAGCTCCGAGCCTTGCGCCTGCGTCGCCGAACAATCGGCGAGCTTGCCGGGCAGGCGCAGCTTGCGCACCGCCGTCTTGCGGCCCACTTCCTTCTCCTGGCGGCGTCGGATGCGCTCTTCGGCGCGGTCGATGATCCATTCCAGCAGCTTGTCAGCCTGCGCCGGATGGCCGGTCAGCCAGTGGTCGAAATGATCCGAGACGGCACGGTCCACGATGCGCACCGCCTCTACCGTCGCCAGCTTGTCCTTGGTCTGGCCCTGGAACTCCGGCTCGCGGATGAAGACCGAGAGCATGGCGCCGGACTGCACCATCACGTCATCGGTCTGAATCACGCCGGCGCGCTTGTTGCCGGCAAGTTCGGCATAGTTCTTGAGCGAACGGGTGAGCGCCGTGCGGAAGCCCATCTCGTGCGTGCCGCCGTCACCGGTGGGGATGGTGTTGCAGTAAGACGAGATGAACCCGTCATCGCCGCCGAACCAGGCCACCGCCCATTCGACGCTGCCGTGGCCACCTTCCTTCTCCACCTTGCCGGAGAAGATGTCGTCCACCACGCGGGTCTTGCCCTCCAGCCGCTCGGCCAGAAAATCCTTCAGGCCACCGGGGAAATGGAACACCGCTTCCTCGGGGATTTCCTTGTCCTTGAGATGGACGGGCGCGCAGCGCCAGCGGATTTCCACACCACCGAACAGGTATGACTTCGAGCGCGCCATCTTGTAGAGCCGCGGCGCACTGAAGGCACAGCCCTTGCCGAAAATCTGTTCGTCCGGCTTGAACTTCACAGTGGTGCCGCGGCGGCCGGAAATCTTGCCGAGGTTTTCGAGCTTGCCCACCGGCTTGCCGCGGCGGAAATCCTGCCGGTAGAGCTGCTGGCCGCGGGCCACTTCAACGATCACGTGCTCGGAGAGCGCATTCACCACCGACACACCGACACCATGCAGGCCGCCCGATGTGTCGTAGGCACCGGAGTCAAACTTGCCGCCTGCGTGCAGCATGGTCATGATCACTTCCAGCGCCGACTTGTCCTTGAACTTGGGATGATTGTCCACGGGCATGCCGCGGCCATTGTCGGTCACCGCCAGATAGCCGTCCGCACCATACTCCACTTCGATGCGGGTGGCATGGCCCGCCACCGCTTCGTCCATGGAGTTGTCGATGACCTCGGCAAAAAGGTGATGCAGTGCTTTCTCATCGGTGCCGCCGATGTACATGCCGGGGCGGCGGCGCACCGGTTCGAGCCCTTCCAGCACCTCGATGTCGGCAGCCGTGTAGCTGTCCTCGCCACGCGACTTGGCGGGGGCCTTGGGCGCGGGCTTCTTCGTCTGGGGCACCTCCCCGAACAGGTCGTCATCGGTTTTGGCGGCGGATTTGGCCATCAGGTCCTGCTTCAAATGTCATGCGAATCGTTGCCGCCAATATGGCGGTTCGGACCGCAAATCTCAAACCCGCGACAGGACTGGATTTTCCGGCGGAAAAGCCGCAAGAATTTTCTTGCATCGCGGCGCGCAAGCCTTATGAGCGCGCGCGCTTAGCGGCCCATATCACCCCCCGCGAGAATGTACGGCACGAGGAGACTGACATGAGCAACTGGACACGGCATGCCACCTGGAACGGCCCGATCGTGATGATCGGCTTCGGATCAATCGGGCGCGGCGTCCTGCCCCTGATCTTGCGCCACATCGGCTGTGACAGGTCGCAGATCACCATCCTCGATCCCTCCACCGAGTCGAAGCACATCGCCGACAAGGAAGGTGTGCGCTTTGTCCAGCAAGGCCTGACCAAGGACAACTACAAGCAGGTGTTGAAGCCGTTGGTGACGGCCGGCCCCGGACAGGGCTTTATCGTCAACCTCTCGGTTGATGTGGACTCGCTCTCCGTCATGCAGCTGGCCCATGACCTCAACGCGCTCTACCTCGACACGGTGATCGAACCGTGGCCGGGCTTCTACTACAATACCAAGCTCGACAATTCGGCGCGTTCCAACTACGCCATGCGCGAGCGGCTGCTCGGCCTCAAGCGCAAGCTGGGCGCAGGCCCCACGGCCGTGTCCTGCTGCGGGGCCAATCCCGGCATGGTTTCGTGGCTGGTCAAGCAGGCCCTGCTCGACATCGCCAGCGATCTCAACATCAAGACGGCAATTCCGAAGGACCAGCAGGGCTGGGCCAAACTGATGAAGCGCGTCGGCGTCAAGGGCATCCATGTCGCCGAGCGCGACACGCAGCGCGCCAGGTCGCCCAAGCCGTTTGACACCTTCCTCAACACCTGGTCCGTCGAAGGTTTCGTCTCGGAAGGCCTGCAGCCTGCCGAACTGGGCTGGGGCACGCATGAAAAGAAGCTGCCGCCGGAAGGTCGCCGCCACAAGGGCGGCTGCGGTGCCGCCATCTACCTGGAGCGCCCAGGGGCCGACACGCGCGTGCGTACCTGGACTCCCGGTCTTGGCGAACACTTCGGCTTCCTCGTCACCCACAACGAGGCCATCTCCATCGCTGACTTTTTCACCGTGAAGGCAGGCCGCAAGGCCAGCTACCGGCCAACCTGCCACTATGCCTATCACCCTTCCAACGATGCAGTGATTTCCTGGCACGAGTTGCTGGGCGCTGGCGGCAAGCGCCACGCCAAGAGCCACGTGCTGGAAGAGAATGAAATTCTCGACGGTGGCGATGAGTTGGGTGTGCTTCTCTATGGCCACAAGAAAAACGCATACTGGTATGGCTCGCGGCTTTCCATTGAGGAAGCGCGCCGCCTCGCCCCGTACCAGAACGCCACCGGCATGCAGGTCACCTCTTCCGTTCTGGCGGGCATTGTCTGGGCCATGGAGAACCCGTTGGCAGGTGTCGTCGAAACCGACGAGATGGACTATGCCCGCTGCAACGAGGTGCAGAAGCCATACCTCGGCACGGTTGAAGGCATCTACACGGACTGGAACCCGCTGAAGTCGCGCCACGGCTTGTTCGACGAGAAGATCGACAAGAAGGACCCGTGGCAGTTCCAGAACATCATCTGGCGCTGAACACGCATACTTTTGCCATCAGGGCCGGACAGCGTTTGCTTGTCCGGTCCTTTCTTTTGGGGCACCCTCGCCACCATCCATTCCCCAACCAACGGGTGATTCCATGCGCTTGTTCCGCGCCCAGACTTTCCGGATGATGGCCGCCGCCGCTGTTCTCTGCACCTGCCTTGCCACCGCCGTTTCGGCCGAACCGAAACATGGCATCGCCATGCACGGCGAACCGGGACTGCCGGCGGACTTCAAGAGCCTGCCTTACGTCAATCCGGATGCGCCGCAGGGCGGCATGTTGCGGCAGGCGCTGTCAGGCTCCTTCGACAGCGTGAACCCCTTCATCATCAAGGGCACCTCAGCCTTCAACGTGCGCACCCTGGTCTTCGAAAGCCTGATGGGCCGCAACTGGGATGAGCCGTTCTCGCTCTATGGCCTGCTCGCCGAATCCATCGACGTGTCGGACGACCGCTCCACCTTCACCTTCAGGATCAGGCCGGAGGCGAAATTCTCTGACGGCACCCCCGTTACCGCCGCCGATGTGGTGTGGTCCATGGAGACGCTCCGCGACAAGGGCCGCCCCAACTTCAAGAACTCCTATTCCAAGGTCACATCGGTCGAAACGCCCGATGAGCGCACTGTCGTCTTCAAGCAAACCGGCGGCGACCGCGAATTGCCGCTGATCGTCGGCGTCATGCCGGTGCTGTCGAAGAAGGCCTGGGAGGGCAAGACCTTCGATGCCACGACGCTCGATGCCATCACCGGCTCCGGTCCGTATATCATCAGCGAGATCAAGGCAGGCGAGAGCATCACCTACAAGAAGAACCCGGATTACTGGGGCAAGAACCTCGCCATCAACAAGGGCCTGTGGAACTTCGAGACCCTGCGCTACGACTACTTCCGTGACGCCAACGCCGCCTTCGAAGCCTTCAAGAAGGGGGACGCGGATGTGCGGATCGAAACCGATCCGGTGCGCTGGACCTCGGGTTATGATTTCCCGGCAGTGAGTGAAGGCAAAGTCGTCATGGGCACTGTGGAGCAGCGTTCCCCTTCTCCCGCCGCCGGATTTGTCTTCAACACGCGCCGCAAGATTTTCGAAGATGTGCGGGTTCGTGAGGGACTGGTCATGGCCTTCGATTTTGAATGGGCCAACGCCAATCTCTTCGGCAAGGCCTACCGCCGCACCTTCGGCTATTTCAGCGGCTCAGCGCTCTCGTCCTTGGGCAAAGCCGCAGATGCAAAGGAACTGTCGATCATCGGAGCAGATAGCCTGCGCAAGGATTACATTGATGGCAGCTATAGCCTGCCGGTCAGTGATGGTTCGGGGCGTGACCGGAAGGTGCTTCGCGCCGCCGTGGGCAAACTCTCGGACGCCGGTTGGGTGATCAAGGATGGCGCCATGGTGAATGCGGCAGGTGAACCTTTCGCCTTCACGCTCACCATCGCCAATGGTGACCAGCAGAAGATCGCGCTGCACTTTGCCCGCACGCTGGAGCAGATCGGCATCAAGGTGGATGTACGTCTGATCGACCCCGCCCAGTTTGCCGCGATCCAGAAGACCTACGACTACGACATGATCCCCGCCACCTGGTTCAATTCGCTGTCGCCCGGCAATGAGCAGAAGCTCTATTTCGGCTCCGACGGCAAAAGCAAGGAAGGTACGCGCAACTACCCCGGCATTGCCGACCCGAAGGTCGACGCCGCCATCGAGGCCATGCTGAAGGCCACGACACGCGAGGACTTCGAAGCCGCCGTGCGCGCCGAGGACCGCCTGCTGGTGGCGGGCCACTACATCATCCCGCTCTATGACGCGGGCGGACAATGGGTGGCGCGCTGGGCCCACATCGGAGTGCCGGGGAAGCAGCCGCTGCCGGGCTTCGAGGCAACAACCCTGTGGCGGACGCCATGACGGCCTTGCGCATCGACGTTGTCTCGGACGTGATCTGCCCCTGGTGTTTTCTCGGAAAACGCAGGCTGGACAAAGCCTTGTCAATGGTTCCTGAGGTCAAGGTTGAAGTGATCTTCCGGCCTTTCTTCCTTGATCCCACCATCCCGCCGGAGGGCCTCGACCGCCACGCCTACATGGTGGCGAAGTTCGGCGAGGAGCGCCTGAAGACCATCCACGACCCGCTCATCGCAGCAGGCAAAGAAGATGGCGTACCCTACGCCTTCGACAAGATCACCCGCACCCCCAACACGCTGAACGCCCACCGCCTGCTGCGCTGGGCCCAGGCCGCAGGCGTCCAGCCCACCGTTGCGGAAGCCCTGTTCATGGCCTACTGGCATCATGGTCAGGACGTGGGCGACACCGATGTGCTCACGGCAATCGCCGGTGCCAACGGCCTCAAGGATTCCGGGATCAGGGAACTGCTCGCCAGCGACAGGGACGTTGACGCCGTGCAGGCCGAAGTGGCGCAGGCGCAAGCCATCGGCGTCACGGGTGTGCCGACCTTCATTCTCGCCAGCAAATATGGCGTTGTCGGCGCGCAATCGGCCGAACATCTGGCCAGCGCCATCCGCAAGGCGGCAGAGGGGTAATTCCTTACCCCGCCAGCTTCACCAGGGTCTGCATCAGCTGCCGCGTGCCCTTCAGGCGGGCGGCGGGCGTGGCCCAGTCGCGGATGATGACGAGCTTCATGTCAGGCCGCAGCTTGGCGAGGTTGCCCTGCCCGCCGATCCACTGCACCAGTGCAGGCGGATTGGGGAACACGCCGCTCCTAAAAGCGATAGACGCACCCTTGGCACCTGCATCCACACTTTGCACATTGGCCGTGCGGCAGAGCAGCTTGATGGAGACGATCTGCAACAGGTGCTGCACCTCGTCCGGCAGCTTGCCGAAACGGTCATGCAGTTCCGCCCCAAAGGCATCGAGATCGGCCTGGTCCTTGAAGTCGGCGAGACGGCGGTAGAGGCCAAGGCGCACCTGCAAATCCGCCACATAGTCTTCCGGAATGAGCACAGAGGTTCCGATGTTGATCTGCGGCGACCACTGGCTGTCATCGGCCACCGTCAGGTCACCGGCCCGCATCTGCGCCACGGCCTCTTCCAGCATGGTCTGGTAAAGCTCGTAGCCCACCTCGCGGATATTGCCGGATTGCTCCTCGCCCAGAATGTTGCCGGCACCACGGATGTCGAGGTCGTGGCTGGCGAGCGTGAAGCCTGCCCCCAGCGAGTCCAGCGACTGCAACACCTTGAGACGCCGTTCCGCCGTTGCCGTCATGGCCCGGTTGGCGGGCGTGGTCATCAGCGCATAGGCGCGCGTCTTGGAGCGGCCCACACGGCCACGGATCTGGTACAGCTGCGCCAGGCCGAACATGTCGGCCCGGTGCACGATCAGCGTGTTGGCCGTGGGAATGTCGAGGCCTGATTCCACAATGGTCGTGGAGAGCAGCACATCGAAGGCCCGGTCATAGAAACCGGTCATGATGTCTTCCAGCTCCGTTGGCGCCATGCGGCCATGGGCCAGGCGGAACTTCACCTCCGGCACGCTCTCGCGCAGGAATGCGGCGATTTCATCCAGGTCGGAGACGCGCGGCACCACATAGAAGCTCTGCCCGCCGCGGAAGTGCTCGCGCAGCAGGTGCTCGCGGATCACCACCGGATCAAACGGCGTCACATAGGTGCGCACCGCCAGACGGTCCACCGGCGGCGTGGCGATCAGCGACATGTCGCGCACGCCGGAGAGCGAGAGTTGCAGCGTGCGCGGGATCGGCGTCGCCGTCAGCGTCAGCACATGCACGTTCGCCTTCATCTCCTTCAGGCGTTCCTTGTGCTTCACGCCGAAGTGCTGTTCCTCGTCAATGATGAGAAGGCCCAGGTCGCGGAACTTGATCGTGCCCTGGAGCAACGCATGGGTGCCGACAACAATGTCGACCGAGCCCTCCGCCAGCCCCCGCTTCACCTCCTCCACCTCCTTGCGGCCCACAAGGCGCGACGCCAGCGCCAGCTTCAGCGGCAGGTTCTTGAAGCGCTCGGTGAAGGTGCGGAAATGTTGCCGGGCCAGCAGCGTCGTCGGCACCACCACGGCCACCTGCTTGCCCGCATAGGCAGCGACGAAGGCCGCCCGCAGCGCCACTTCCGTCTTGCCGAAGCCCACGTCGCCACAGACCAGCCGGTCCATGGGACGGCCCCGCTGCAGGTCGTCCAGCACCGCCTCGATCGAGGTCAGCTGGTCATCGGTTTCCTCATAGGGGAAGCGGGCGCAGAATTCATCGAACGCCCCTTCCGGCGGGGCCAGAATGTCGCCCGCCTTCAACTCACGCGCCGCCGCCGTCTTGATCAGGTCGTTGGCGATCTCGCGGATGCGTTCCTTGAGGCGCGCCTTCTTGGCCTGCCAGGCACCGCCACCCAGGCGGTCGAGCTGCACGCCGTCCGTCTCCGAGCCATAGCGCGAGAGCAGGTCGATGTTCTCGACCGGAATGAACAACCGGTCATTGTTGTGATAAATGAGCAGCAGGCAGTCGTGCGGCGCGCCCTGCACCTCGATGGTCTTCAGCCCCTCGAAGCGGCCGATGCCATGGTCCACATGCACCATGTAGTCGCCGGGCGAGAGCGAGGCCAGTTCGGAGATGACATCTGCCGCCTTGCGGGCCCGGCGCGCGCGGCGCACCATGCGGTCGCCCAGAATGTCCTGCTCGGCGATGACCGCGAGGTCATCCGTCTCGAAACCTTCTTCCAGCGGCAGCACGATGATGTTGACGAGCGAGGCGGCCCGCCCCGTCACCTCGCCCCAGGTCCTGGCATCGGCAATGGCCGTGACCTCATGGTCGCGCAGGATGGTGGCAAGGCGCTCGGCCGAACCTTCCGACCACGCCGCCAGCGCCACGCGCTTGCCCGCCGCCTGCAACGCCGCCACATGGGCCTTCACCGCCTCATAGACATTGCCGCCCGCCTCGGCGCGCTCGGCGGCAAAGCTGCGGCCCCGCCTGCCGCCAAAGGAAATGGCGTGCGCTTCCGGCCGCTCGAAGGGCGTCACCTCCACAACGGACCGGTCGGCCAGCAGTTGCTGCCATTCCTCCGCCATGACGAAAAGCCGCGACGGCGACAGCGGCTTGTACGGGGCGGCGCCGAAGTTCTGCTTGCTCAGGGCTTCCTTGCGGGCATCGAAATACTCGGCAATCTGCTCGTGCCGTGCCGTCACTGCCTCCGGCACGGTATGGCCGAGGCTCAGCACCGCATCCGGCAGGAAGTCCGTCAGCCGCGACAGGCTGGCGTGGAACAGCGGCAGCCAGTGTTCCATGCCCTGGTAGCGCCGGGCCGCCGTCACGCTCTCGTAGAGCGGATCGGAGGTATCGATGCCACCAAAAGCCTCCGCGTAGGATTTGCGGAACTGCGCGATGCTCTGGCCATTGAGCAGCACCTCGTTGGCGGGGTTGATGGTGAGCCGCTTGAGTTGCTCGGTGGTGCGCTGGGTTTCAGGATCGAAGGCGCGGATCGATTCCAACGTGTCGCCGAAGAAGTCCAGGCGTACGGGGGCCGCCTGTCCCGGCGGGAATATGTCGATGAGCCCGCCGCGCACCGCATAGTCGCCGGGATCGACCACTGTTCCGGTGCGCGAATAGCCGTTGTCGGCAAGGAATACGGTGAGTGCGTTGCTGTCCACCCGTTGCCCCGGTGCCGCCGACCACGATGCGCCGCGCACCATGTCATGACCAACCGTGCGCATGAGAATGGCGTTGACCGTGGTGAGCACCAGCACCGGCTGTTGCAGGGGCCGCGCCAGTTCAGCCAGCGCCGCAAGACGCTGCGCGATGATGTCTGGCGATGGCGACACCCGGTCGTACGGCAGGCAATCCCATGCCGGGAAACGCAGCACCCGCAAGCCCGCCGCAAAGAAGCTGATCTGCTCGGCCAGTTGCGCCGCATGCTGGTCATCGATGCAGACGTGGATCAGCCCGCGCGTGCCTGCGGCCTGCACCAGTTGCGGCAGCACGGCGCCCTCCAGACCTTCCGGCAAACCAGCGGCGATGAGGCGGCCGGAGACATTCCAGCGGGCGGTCAGTGCGGCAATGGCTGTCATGGTGTCACTGCAGGGCGAAAGGCGAGAACGGCGTCCAGCATGGGGCTGCGCAGCTTCGGCGGCACCTCCACCTGCAACGTGCAGTAGGAGAGCAGGTCCTGGTCCGGAATGTCGAGCACACGCTCGAAGGCATCCAGCGCCACGCCATCCATGCCCCCCAGATGGGCCTCAGCAAAGCCGCCAACGATGATGTCCATCTCCTTGATGCCGCGCCGCGAGGCGCGCCAGAGCAAGCGCTTGCGGCGGGTTTCGAGAGGATCGGCATCGGTCATGATGGCCCGCTTATAGAGGAGAAGCCTTGCGCCGCAACCCGTTCCGAAGGACAAGTGTGTCACCATGCGGCCCGACATCCTCACCCCCGTCTTTGCCTCCGTCACCAGCCTGAAAGGCGTGGGCGACAAGGTGGAGGGGCTGTTCCGCAGGCTCCTCGGCAAGCCCGAGGAGGTTCGTCTGGCCGACCTGTTGATGCACCTTCCATCAGGTCTTGTTGACCGTCGATACCGCTGCAAGATCAACCAGTTGCCGGAACAAGGTGTGGTGACGGTTGAAGTCACCGTTGGAACCCACAAGCCGCCGCCAAAGGGCCGGGGCAACATCCCCTACCGGGTCGAGGTCTTTGACGAAACGGGTTCCATGTCACTCGTCTTCTTCAAGGCCTTCCCCGACCACCTGAAGCGGGTGCTGCCGGAGGGGGAAACGCGCATCATATCCGGCAGCATCGAATGGTTCCGCGCCGAAGCGCAGATGAGCCATCCCGACCACATCGTCACGCGCGAGGAGTTTGCCCACCTGCCCCAGATCGAACCGGTCTATCCCATGACAGCGGGGCTGTCGTCGAAGGTTCTGCTCAAGGCCATGCAGGCCGCGCTCGCGAAACTCCCCGCCTTGCCGGAATGGCAGGATGCGGCGTGGCTCGCCAAGAATGCCTGGCCGGATTTCAATGCGGCGCTCGCAGCCTGCCACCATCCACAGACGCCAGCGGCCACAGATACGCAGTCTCCCGCCCGGCAGCGGCTGGCCTATGATGAACTGCTCTCCAACCAGCTCGCCCTGATGATGGTCCGCCACCACATGAAGCGCGCCTCCGGCAGGGTGCTGCGGGGCTCGGGAGAACTGCGCGCGAAGATCATCGCAGGCCTGCCCTACACGCTCACGGGCTCACAAACACAGGCCACGGAAGACATCCTCAAGGACATGGCGCAGCCCTTGCGCATGATCCGCCTGCTGCAGGGTGACGTGGGCGCAGGCAAAACCGTCGTGGCGCTCATGGCGCTGGCAACTACCGTGGAGGCCGGCGCGCAGGGCGCCCTGATGGCACCGACGGAAATCCTCGCCCGCCAGCACCTCGCGACCCTCTCCAAGCTTGCAAGCCCGGCTGGTTTGCGCCTCGCCCTCCTCACCGGACGCGAGAAAGGCACCACCCGCGACAACATGCTGGCGGAACTTGCGGCGGGCCGCATTGACATCCTCATTGGTACCCATGCCCTGTTCCAGGACGACGTCAGTTTCCGCAATCTCGGCCTCGTGGTGATCGACGAGCAGCACCGTTTCGGCGTGCACCAGCGCCTCGCCCTTCAGGCCAAGGCGGAACAGACGCCCGACCTGCTGGTGATGACGGCAACGCCCATTCCGCGCACCCTTGCCCTCACCGTCTATGGCGACATGGATGTTTCCAAGCTCACGGAAAAGCCTGCGGGCCGCCAGCCCATCGACACGCGCGTCATGCCACTGTCACGCATCGAGGATGTTGTCGCGGGGCTCGCGCGCTCGCTTGCCCAGGGCGTCCGCGCCTATTGGGTCTGCCCGCTGGTCGAGGAGAGCGAGGTGGTGGACATGGCGGCGGCGGAAGAGCGTCACGCTGCCCTCGCCCAAGCCTTCCTCGGCAAGGTTGGCCTCGTCCATGGCCGCATGAAGGGCAAGGACAAGGATTCCGTCATGGACGCCTTCAAGTCCGGCGCCTTGTCGGTCCTTGTCTCAACCACGGTCATTGAGGTCGGTGTTGACGTGCCGGAAGCTTCGATCATGGTGATTGAGAATGCGGAGCGTTTCGGCCTCTCGCAGTTGCACCAGTTGCGCGGGCGCGTGGGGCGCGGCAGCGCCAAATCCAGCTGCCTGCTGCTCTATCAGGAGCCGCTGGGCGAAACCGCCAAGGCGCGTCTGCAGATCATGCGCGACACGGAAGATGGCTTCCGCATTGCCGAGGAAGATTTGCGCCTGCGGGGTGCGGGCGAAATGTTGGGCACACAGCAATCGGGCCTGCCCGTGTTCCGCATGGCCGATCTTGCCGTTCACGCCGACCTGCTGGCCGCCGCGCGTGATGATGCGGCCCTCATCCTGCAGAAGAACCCTTCACTGTCAGGGACGCGGGGCGAGGCGCTGCGCGTGCTGCTCTACCTCTTCGGGCGCGACGAAGCGGTGCGGCTTGTCACATCCGGCTGACGGTCCTAGACTCGCGCGGGGCGGAGACTTCACCCTTTCGGGAGGTGCCAGATGTCCGGTACAGCAAAGTTACCCCTTCACTTCTGGATCGTCAGCGGCCTGTCACTCGTGTGGAATGCCTTTGGGGCCGTGGACTATGTCCTGACGCAGTTTCACAACGAGGCCTATCTCCAGCAGTTCACGCCGGAACAGCGGGCCCATTTCGACAGCTTCCCGGCCTGGATGGAGGCGGCCTGGGCGCTTGGCGTGTGGGGTGCCATTGCAGGCTCGCTGCTGCTCCTGCTGCGCAACAAGCATGCCGTCACGGCCTTTGCCGTGTCGCTGGCGGGCCTTGCCGTCAGCACGGTCTGGCAGGTGGCGTTCTCGGCCACAAGACTCTCGGAGTTGTTCACAACCGCCAACTGGATCATGTTCGCCGTAATCTGGATCGGGGCGGTGGCCTTGCTGTATTATGCATGGCGGCAGGGTCAGGCAGGCCGCATCCACTGACAGGAGTGGATTACCGCCTCGTCTTGCGCGCCGTTTTTGCCGCCCGGCGCGGCTTTGCTGGCACAGCAGGCGGGAGTGGCGCGGCAACGCCCTGCGCCACGGTTTGGGGCAGCGGCTTGTCCGGGAAGACGAGGCCCATGGAAATCACCAGTTTCAGGCCGTCCTCCACACTCATCGGGAGGATTTCAACGTCCACCTCATCGACGAAGACCACATAGCCACCCGTCGGGTTCGGCGTGGTGGCGACATAGACGGCATACATCCTGCGGCCCTCTTTCAGGCCAAGCTGGCTGCCGTCCACTTCGCGTGAAACAAAGCCGATGGTCCACATGTCCTGGTGCGGCCAGCGGATGCGGCAGACGAATTTGAAGTTGGTGCCCTTGTCGGCAAAAATCGTCTGGAAAATCTGTTTCGATCCCCGATAGACCGAGCGCACCACCGGCGTGCGGTGAATGAGGCTGTCCCACCAACCGATCAGGGTGCGGCCCACGAGATTGGCCGCCAGCGCGCCTGCCGCCGTGATGATCAGCAGCGCCACCACAAGCCCCGTGCCCGGCACCTTGAATGGCAGGTAGGTATCCGGGTTGTAGCCCGCCGGGATCATCGGCTTCACAAAGCTGTCGAACAGCGAGATGAACCACAGCGTCGCCCAGACAGTGATGGCGGCCGGTGCGATGATGACGAGGCCC
>CALMZX010000056.1 GCA_937870685.1 uncultured Alphaproteobacteria bacterium | reverse complement strand
CAGCCTCGTCATGGCCCGCTTCACGCGGGCCCCCCATGTCTGAGAGATGGTTGCCTGCCAAGGCGGGTCCTCCACGTTCGCGGAGGATGACGGGCGGTGGCTTCGGAGGCTATGCCTAGACCCTTGCCCCTGCCTCCCCCTTCGGCTATAGGCCCGCCATCTCGAGGCCGGGGCGTTTGTCCCGGGTGAACCGGGGTTGCAGAACCTGCGCCCCATGTCTGTTCAGGACAGGTCTGTTGCGTGCGCCTCGATCATGCAGCGCGGCCTTCCGGAACGTCCCTAACCCAGACCTGCCGGTCTTTATCGCGCCGAACACGAGCGCCCCGCCCGCAGGTGAAGCAATTCCCGACAATTCGAATTTTGGGCCTGCTTCGAAGGATACATACCCCATGGCGAAATCCGCCGTTTCCATGAACCCCACCCGTGATGACTTCATGTCTCTCCTTGAGGAGAGCTATGCCGACCGCCCGGTTTCCGAAGGCCAGGTCGTGAAGGGCCGGGTTCTTGGCATTGAAAAGGACAACGTCATCATCGACGTCGGCCTCAAGACCGAAGGCCGCGTGGCCCTCAAGGAATTCTCCCAGCCCGGCAAGGAAGTCTCCCTCAAGCCCGGCGACACCGTTGAAGTCTATCTCGAGCGCATCGAAAACGCCCTCGGCGAAGCTGTCCTGTCCCGTGACAAGGCCCGCCGCGAAGAGGCCTGGACGCGCCTTGAGGAAATGTCCACCAAGGGCGAACGCGTTGACGGCGTGATCTTCGGCCGCGTCAAGGGCGGCTTCACCGTCGACCTCGGCGGCGCCGTGGCCTTCCTGCCCGGTTCGCAGGTGGACGTGCGCCCGATCCGCGACGTGGGTCCGCTCATGCATGTGGCCCAGCCCTTCCAGATCCTCAAGATGGACCGCCGCCGTGGCAACATCGTTGTCTCGCGCCGCGCCATCATGGAAGAGACCCGTGCCGAACAGCGTTCCGAACTGGTCCAGAACCTCGCCGAAGGCCAGGTGGTGGACGGCGTGGTCAAGAACATCACCGACTACGGTGCATTTGTTGACCTGGGCGGCATCGACGGCCTGCTGCATGTCACCGACATCGCCTGGAAGCGCGTCAACCATCCCTCGGATGTGCTGACCGTCGGCCAGACCGTGAAGGTCCAGATCGTCCGCATCAACCCCGAGACGCAGCGCATCTCGCTGGGCATGAAGCAGCTCGACAAGGATCCGTGGGATATCGTCATCGAACGCTACCCCGTCGGCACCAAGGTCAAGGGCAAGGTCACCAACATCACCGACTACGGTGCATTCGTTGAACTGGAAGACGGCATCGAAGGCCTCGTCCATGTCTCCGAAATGTCCTGGACCAAGAAGAACGTGCACCCCGGCAAGATCCTCTCCACCTCGGAAGAGGTTGACGTGCAGGTGCTCGAGATCGACGCCGCCAAGCGCCGCATCTCGCTCGGCCTCAAGCAGGTCCAGCAGAATCCGTGGGAAAGCTTCAACGCCCGCCATCCGAAGGGATCGGTTGTGGAAGGCGAAGTGAAGAACATGACGGAGTTCGGCCTGTTCGTCGGCCTCGATGGCGACGTGGACGGCATGGTCCATCTCTCCGACCTCGACTGGAAGCGCTCGGGCGAAGAAGCCATCAAGGACTACAAGAAGGGCGACAAGATCCAGGCCGTCGTTCTCGACGTCGACAGGGAAAAGGAACGCATCTCGCTGGGCATCAAGCAGCTCGGCGGCGACCCGATCAAGTCGGCCGGCACCATGAAGAAGGGTGACAAGGTCACCTGCGAAGTCCTCAAGGTGGAAGATGGTGGTCTTGAAGTGAAGATCGCCGGCACCGACCTCACGGCCTACGCCAAGCGCGCCGACCTCGCCCGCGACCGCGGCGAACAGCGTCCCGAGCGTTTCGCCGTCGGCGAGAAGTTCGACGCCCTCATCACCGTGTTCGACACCAAGGCCCGCAAGGTCAACGTCTCGATCAAGGCGCTGGAAATCAGCGACGAGCGCGAGGCAGTGGCACAGTACGGCTCGTCCGACTCGGGCGCCTCGCTGGGCGACATTCTCCAGGCTGCCCTCAAGCGCAAGGACGAAGAGAAGGAATAAGTCCTTCTTCCTGAAAGAGATTGAAAGGCCGGGCGCACGCGTCCGGCCTTTTTCTTTGGGGTGTCAATTCCGTATGCGAACCACTACACTTGCCCCATGACCGCTTCCGACATCGACCACATCATCAATCATCTGAGCCTGAGGAAGAGCCGCCGCCGCTGGCGCTGGATCGCCATTGTCCTCGGCCTCGTGGCGCTGGCGGCACTCGTTGCCAATGCGGCTGGAGATGGCGGCCTTTCGAAGGATCATATCGCGCGGCTCAGGATTGACGGCCTGATCACTGGCGACCAGCAGAGTCTCGACCTGCTGCGCGACGTCGCCAAGGATGACCGCGCCAAGGCCGTGATCCTCCGGATCGACAGCCCCGGCGGCACCACGGCTGGCTCCGAGGCGCTCTATGAGGAAATCCGCCTGGTCAGCGCGAAAAAACCTGTGGTGGCTGTCATGGACACCGTGGCGGCGTCAGGCGGCTACATCGCCGCGCTGGCGGCTGACCATGTGGTGGCCCGCGGCAACACCATCACCGGCTCGATCGGCGTGATCTTCTCCTTCCCGGAAGTCTCGCGCCTGCTCAACACCGTCGGCGTCACCATGGAGGAGATCAAGTCCGGTGACCTGAAGGCCGAACCCAGCCCCTACAAGCCGGTGTCGGACAAGGCCCGCGCCCATGCCATGGAGATGGTGCAGGACGGCTTTGCCTGGTTCAAGGGACTGGTGGCCGAACGCCGCAAGCTGGCAGCAGCCAAGGTGGACGCGCTGGCCGATGGCCGCGTCTTCACTGGGCGGCAGGCCAGGGCGGAAGGTCTGATTGATGCGCTCGGCGGCGAGGATGTGGCGCTCAAATGGCTGCAGGCGGAAAAGAAACTGCCAGAGGCGCTGGAGGTGCTGGACTGGAAGCCGCCCAAGCCCTTCGCCGAGCGGGTTCTGGGGGCCGATCTGGGCTACGCGCTTCTGGACAGTGTCGGCCTCTCCCGGCTGGCCCGGATGGCGGAACGGGCGAAGCTTGACGGCTTGCTCGTGCTTTGGCACCCTGCACCCTGAAATTCCTGCGCCGCGTCAGCGGGTTGAGGCCAGCCATGATCAAGTCCGAACTCGTCCAGAAGATCGCCGACAAGAATCCCCACCTCTATCACCGCGACGTGGAACGCATCGTCAACCGCATCCTCGACGAGGTGATCGCCGCCATGCGTGACGGGGCGCGTGTCGAACTGCGCGGCTTTGGCGCCTTTTCGGTGAAATCCCGCGAGGGGCGCCTCGGCCGCAACCCGCGCACCGGCGAGGCCGTTGACGTGGTTCCGAAGCGCGTGCCCTTCTTCAAGACCGGCAAGGAATTGCGGGTGCGGATGAACGGCAAGGCCGAGTGACGGGAAGGAATAACCGTGCGCCGATTCTTCCACTGGCTGGTCACAGCGCCGACCGCCATCCTGGCCGTCGCTTTCGCGGTGGCCAACCGCCGCTGGGTGACGCTGTCGTTTGATCCGTTCTCCCAGGACGCCCCCTTTGCCTCGGTCGACATGCCGCTCTGGCTGCTGCTCTTCATTGGCGGCTTCATCGGGTTGCTGATCGGCTGGTTCGGAAGCTGGCTGTCCCAGGGCAAATACCGCAAGGCCACCCGCGAGGCGCGTGGCGACATCGCCAAGCTGCAGCAGGAACTGGCCGACCTGCGCCGGGACGGGGGCGAACTGCAGCGCAATGACGTGACCGTGTTTCCCGGAGGCCTGATGTGAAGTGGCTTGACGCCGGGGAGATCGCCCGCCTCGCCTCGCACAAGGATCTGGTCGAAGCCTTGCGTGAAGGCTTCCGCTCCGCTGTCGAAACGCCCGTGCGCCACCATCACCAGACGGGTTCAGCCGACCTCCTCCTGATGCCTGCGTGGTCGAAGGACTGGACCGGCCTCAAGACCGTGACCGTGAAACCCGACAATGTGGAGAAGGGCATTCCCTCGATCCAGGGCACCTATCTGCTGATCGACAACAGCACCGGCGCACCCGTGGCGCTGATGGATGGCGGCGAGATCACGCGCAGGCGCACGACGGCAGCCTCGGCGCTGGCGGCGGACTATCTGGCGCGTGAAGACGCATCCGTGCTGGCGCTCTTTGGTGCAGGCGCGCTGGCCACGCATTTTGTCCGCGCCCATGCGGCGGTGCGGCCCATCAGGACGGTGCGCATCGTCAACCGCAACGCGGAGAAGGCGGAAGCCGTGGCGCAGGAACTCCGCGCCATGGGTTTCGATGCTGCCGTCAGCGGCGCGGAAGACGCCGCCCGCCAGGCCGACATATTGACCTGCGCCACCAATGCCACCGCCCCATTGTTCAAGGGCGCATGGCTGAAACTGGGCGCGCATGTCGATCTGGTGGGGGCCTATCGCCCCACCATGCGCGAAGCCGATGCCGACACGGTGACACGGGCCAGCGTTTATGTGGACACCTATGAGGGCGCGAAAGCCGAAGCGGGTGACCTGATCCAGGCGGAAGCCGAAGGAGTCTGGAGCTTTGACCGGGTGAAAGGTGACCTCGCGCAACTCTGCACGGGCGCGGTGAAGGGCCGGACATCGGACAGCGAAGTGACGCTCTTCAAGTCCTCCGGCACGGCCTTGGAAGACCTTGTGGCTGCCGTGCTGGTGCATTTGCGCTCGGCGTAAGGAGCGGCTAGGGACGGGGTCATGAAATCCCCCAACCCCATCTGTGTTGCCATCGATACGCCGGATGTCTCCCGTGCCCTGACACTTGTGAAGGCGCTGGGCACATCCGTGGGCCATGTGAAGCTCGGCATGGAGTTCTTCTATGCCAATGGTGCGGCGGGCTATGTGGCCGTGGCGGAGCAGGGCATTCCCGTCTTTCTCGATCTCAAGCTGCATGACATTCCCAACACGGTGGAACAGGGCCTGCGCTCGCTCATGCGCCTCGCCCCGCCGCCCGCCATCGTCAACGTGCACGCCACGGGCGGCCTCGACATGATGAAGGCGGCGCGCAATGCCGTGCCGCCCTCGACAAGGCTGATCGCCGTCACCGTTCTCACCAGCCTCTCCACTGAAAACATCCACGCCGCGGGATTCGACCCGGCGCGCGATACGGCTGCCCATGCGCTCAACCTCGCCAGGCTCACCCATGCGGCGGGCCTCGACGGCATTGTCTGTTCGCCCCTGGACCTGGCGGGCGTGCGCAAGGCACTGCCGCGTGAATTTTTCACTGTGGTGCCGGGCATCCGCCCCACCGACACGGCAGCGAACGACCAGAAGCGCATCGCGACACCGCAGGCGGCGATTGCTGCCGGAGCAAATGTGCTGGTGATCGGCCGCGCCATCACCGGGGCTGCTGATCCGGCGCAGGCGGCGGAACGGATTCTCCGGAGCCTGACGTGACCACGCTCGTCAAGATCTGCGGTCTTTCGACGCCTGAAACCATGGACGCCGCGCTGGATGCAGGCGCGGATTTCGTCGGTCTTGTGTTTTTCCCGAAGAGTCCGCGCAACGTGCTGCTGCGCCCCGCCGCCAGCCTTGCGGCGCAGGCGAAAGGCCGCGCCCGGGTGGTGACGCTGGTCGTCGATGCTGATGACGCCCTCGTCACCGACATCGCGGCAACCGTGAAGCCCGATCTCTTCCAGGCCCATGGCAACGAAACCCCAGAGCGCCTGGCGCGCATCAGGACCCTCACAGGCATTCCCGCCTTCAAGGCGCTGCGCGTGCGCACGCCAGCCGACGTGGCGAAGGCCAGGGACTATCCCCCGCCTTTCGTCCTCTATGACGCCATGCCACCGGAGGGTGCCGCCCTGCCGGGCGGCAACGGGCTCGCCTTTGACTGGACCATTCTGAGGGATGCCGCGCACCCCTTCATGCTGGCAGGCGGGCTGACACCGGAGAACGTTGGCGAGGCCATCCGCGTCACCGGGGCGGAGATGGTCGATGTTTCGTCAGGCGTCGAATCCGCCCCCGGACTCAAGGACCTGGCGCGCATCCGGAAATTCATTGAGACCGTAAAGTCCTCAGGCTAGAGCACATCCATGACCCAGTCCGCAGTCCCGTCATCGTCCCCCAATTCCTTCCGCACCGGCCCCGACGAGCGCGGCCTCTTTGGCATCTATGGCGGGCGTTTTGTCGCCGAGACGCTGATGCCGCTGATCCTCGAACTGGAGCAGGCCTACAAGGACGCCAAGGCCGACCCCTCCTTTCAGGCGGAGCTGGACAGCTTCCTCACCCATTTCGTCGGCAGGCCATCGCCCCTCTATTTCGCCGAGCGCCTGACCGAGCATCTGGGCGGTGCGAAAATCTACTTCAAGCGCGAGGACCTGAACCACACCGGCGCCCACAAGATCAACAACGTGCTGGGCCAGATCATGCTGGCGCGGCGCATGGGCAAGACCCGCATCATCGCCGAGACAGGAGCGGGCCAGCATGGCGTCGCCACCGCCACGGCCTGCGCGCGCTTCGGCCTCAAGTGCATCGTTTACATGGGTGAGGTCGATATTGCCCGGCAAATGCCCAATGTCTTCCGCATGAAGCTGCTGGGGGCGGAAGTGGTGCCTGCGAAATCCGGCTCGCGCACCCTGAAGGACGCGCTGAACGAAGCCTTGCGCGACTGGGTCGCCAATGTCGAAGACACCTTCTACTGCATCGGAACGGTCGCGGGTCCTCATCCCTATCCCGAGATGGTGCGCGACTTCCAGTGCGTGATTGGCGAGGAAACAAAAAAGCAGATGCTGAACCAGGAAGGCCGCCTGCCCGACTCGCTGGTGGCGGCCATCGGCGGCGGCTCCAATGCCATGGGCCTGTTCCATCCCTTCCTTGATGACAAGGACGTGGAAATTTATGGCGTCGAGGCCGCGGGTCTTGGCCTCAAGACCAAGACGAAACATGCCGCCTCCATCACCGGTGGCAAGCCCGGCGTGCTGCACGGCAACCGCACCTACCTGCTCATGGATGATGATGGCCAGATCATCGAGGGTCACTCCATCTCGGCCGGTCTCGACTATCCCGGCATCGGCCCGGAACACGCCTGGCTCAACGACATCGGCCGGGTGAAATATGTCTCCGCCACCGATCAGGAAGCCTTGGACGCCTTCCAGCTCTGTTCCAAGCTCGAAGGCATCATCCCGGCACTTGAGCCGTCGCACGCCATCGCCCATGCCATGAAGATCGCGCCCAAGCTGCCCAAGGACCACCTGATGGTGATCAACATGTCGGGCCGCGGCGACAAGGACATCTTCACGGTGGCCGACATTCTGGGAGTGAAGCTGTGACGACCCGCATCGATGCCAAATTTGCAGCCCTGAAGAAGGAAAAGCGCGCCGCCCTCGTGACCTTCATCACGGCGGGTGACCCTGACTACAAGACCTCGTTCAAGATCATTTCCGGCCTGCCCAAGGCCGGTGCCGATGTGATCGAATTCGGCATGCCCTTCACCGACCCCATGGCCGATGGCCCGGCGATCCAGGCAGGCGGGCTTCGTGCCCTCAAGGCCGGCGCCACCACGAAGAAGACGCTCTCGCTGGTAAAGGATTTCCGCAAGACCGATGACACAACGCCCGTGGTGTTGATGGGCTACTACAATCCCATCTACGTCTATGGCGTCGACAAGTTCCTCAAGGAGGCCAAGGCCGCAGGCGCAGATGGCCTGATCATCGTTGATCTGCCGCCCGAGGAAGATGACGAACTGTGCTTGCCCGCCATGGAAGCAGGCCTGAACTTCATCCGCCTCACAACGCCGACGACCGATGACGCGCGCGCGCCCGCCGTGTTCAGGAACACGAGCGGCTTCGTCTATTATGTCTCCGTTCTCGGCATCACCGGCACCAAGGCGCCGGACCTGAAGAGCGTGAAATCCAATGTGAAGCGCCTGAAGAAGCACACCAAGCTGCCGATCTGCGTGGGCTTTGGCGTCAAGACGGCGGAACAGGCGAGGACCATTGCCGAAACGGCCGATGGTGTTGTCGTGGGGTCGGCGCTTGTTTCAGCGGTGGCGGATTCGCTGACCAAGACTGGCAAGGCCACGCCCAAGACGGCGGAGGCCGTGCACAAGCTGGTGAAGAAAATCGCCAAGGGCGTGCGCGCAGGCGCGTGAGGAGTTGAAGCCATGAACTGGATCAAGAATTTTGTCCGTCCGAAAATCCGCTCACTGCTTGGCCAGAAGCGTGACACGCCGGAGAACATGTGGATCAAGGACCCGGAGTCCGGCCAGATGGTGTTCTACCGCGACCTTGAGGCCAACCAGTTTGTCTTCCCCGGTTCCAACCACCATCACCGCATGCCCGCCGATGCCCGCATGAAGGCAATCTTTGACGGCGAACAATGGGAAAAGATTGCCTTTCCGCAGGTGAGCGTCGATCCGCTGAAATTCCGCGACGAACGCAAATATGCCGACCGCCTGAAGGAGGCCAAGGCCAGGACGGAAACAGATGATTCCGTGCGGGCCGGTTTCGGCAAGGTCGATGGCATGGACATGGTCGTCATGGTCCAGGACATGGGCTTCATCGGCGGTTCGCTGGGCATGGCTGCGGGCGAGGCCATCATTGCCGCCATGCGCCATGCCGTGCAGAAGAAGTGCCCATGCGTGATCTTCGTCGCCTCCGGCGGCGCCCGCATGCAGGAAGGCATTCTCTCGCTGATGCAGTTGCCGCGCACCACCATTGCCGTGCAGGAACTGCGCGCCGCGAAACTGCCCTACATCGTCGTGCTCACCAATCCGACCACGGGCGGTGTCACGGCCTCCTACGCCATGCTGGGTGATGTGCATCTGGCCGAACCCAACGCGCTCATTGGTTTCGCCGGGCAGCGCGTCATCGAGCAGACCATCCGCGAAAAGCTGCCGGAAGGTTTCCAGCGTTCGGAATATCTCAAGGACCACGGCATGGTGGACATGGTGGTGCACCGCCACGAGATGAAGGCCACCATCACCCGCATCGCCCGCATCCTGATGAAGGCGCCGCAGTCCATGACGCACACGGCACTGGTGCCGGCGTAGGCGCCCATGGCGGTCAGTGATGCCATCCTGACGCGGCTTCTGGCGCTGCACCCGAAGATCATCGATCTGTCACTGGAGCGCATGGAGCGCATCCTTGCGCGGCTCGGGCATCCGGAACGCAGCCTGCCGCCGGGCATCCATGTGGCGGGCACCAACGGCAAGGGCTCCACGGTGGCCTTCGCCCGCGCCATGATCGAAGCGGCAGGGCTGAAGACCCATTGCTACACCTCTCCCCATCTCGTGCGCTTCCATGAGCGCATCCGGCTGGCCGGTGACCTGATTGCCGAGGCGCACCTTTCGGAACTGCTGGAAGAATGCGAAGCGGCCAATGGCGGCGCTCCCATTACCTTTTTCGAAATCACCACGGCGGCGGCCTTCCTCGCCTTCTCGCGCACACCAGCCGACTACCTGATTCTCGAAGTGGGACTGGGTGGCAGGCTTGATGCCACCAACATGGTCGGCCACCCCCGTGCCACCGCCATCACCTCGATCGGATTGGACCACCAGCAGTTCCTCGGCGAGACGATCGAACAGATCGCCCGCGAGAAGGCCGGCATCCTAAAGCGCGGTGTGCCCGGCGTGATCGGTCGCATGCCGCCGGAAGCCCGCGCCGCCATAGAAGACGTGGCCGAGGATGTGGGCGCACCGCTCGCCATCGCCGGGCAGGACTGGGATGTCCATGAACAGCATGGTCGCCTGGTCTTTCAGGATGGCAACGGCCTCCTCGATCTGCCGCTGCCCGCCTTGCGCGGTGGCCACCAGATCAACAACGCCGGAAACGCCATCGCCCTGATGCGCGCACTCGCTGACAGTCGCATTGGTGAAGATGAGATTGCGCGTGGTCTTGAAACCGCCCGCTGGCCCGCGCGCCTGCAACGGCTGAAGGGTGGCCATCTCTCCGGCTTGCTGCCGCAAGGCTCCGAACTCTGGCTCGACGGTGGCCACAATGCCGATGCCGGCGTGGTGTTGGCCGAGGCGCTTGCCGCGATGGCCCGCCGGGACGGAAAGCCGCTGACCCTGATCTGGGGCATGCTCAACACCAAGGATGCCAGCCAGTTCTTCCGCCCGCTGGCCACACTTGCACAGCGGGTCATCACCCTCACCATTCCGGGCGAGCCCAATGCCATTCCTGCCGAAGATCTGGCAGCAACGGTGCGCCACCTTGGCGTGACTGCTGAAACGGCGGAGGGTGTCGAAAACGCCGTGAGGCAGGCCGCTGCCGGTCCTGCCTCACGAATCCTGATTTGTGGTTCCCTCTATCTCGCAGGCCATGTGCTGGCGGCGGAGGAGGGAACGGAAATGTCAGCGGTGAGCGGCGTCGCCCGCCGCTGACCGCATCTGGTTCAGATCGACTGTTCGATCCAGCTCTGCAGGGCACCCTTGGGTGCCGCACCCACCTTGGTGGAGGCGACCTTGCCGTCCTTGAAGACCATCAGCGTGGGAATGCCGCGCACACCATACTTGGACGGCGTCTGCGGGTTTTCGTCGATGTTGATCTTGACGATCTTGGCCTTGGGGCCAAGCGAGGCGGCGATCTCTTCCAGCGACGGGCCGATCATCTTGCAGGGACCGCACCACTCCGCCCAGAAATCCACAACCACCGGAGTGGCGGATTTGAGGACATCCGCGTCGAAAGAGGAATCGGTGACTTTGTGCGTGGCCATGGGCTGAACTCCGGTTGTCGTCAGAAGGACGAGAGGTAGTGTCGCCGTTGCGCCGGGTCAAGCCGTCTTGCCCTCATGCTCTTGCCGCAGCCCCTCAAGAATTCGTGAGAGCCTTGATTCCGCGAGATTTTCGAGCTGCATGTGTTGCGTCCAAAGCAGGGCAGCCCTGACCTTGCGGCCAGGAAAGGCCGCCGCCAGCACGGCGCTGTACAGCGCCATCTGGCGGATGTGCGACTCAGCGGTGGCGGTGCCGGGCCGCCCGGTCTTGAAATCGAGGAGCCAGATCTCCGTGGCATCGATGCGCAGCCGGTCGATGCGGCCCTGCACCGGCGGCAGCCCCTCAAGAGCCCCGGCAATGGCGGCTTCGCTGCGGGCATCGGCGGCGAAATAGCCCTGCGTCTCCGGGCGCTGCAGCAACCCGTGAAGGGGCGGCGCCAGCGCCGGATCGAGTTTCAGCCGGATGAGACGGCGCGCCACTGTGTCGATGCTGTCGCCCGGCTGCAGTTGCTCGAGCACACGGTGCATCGCCTGGCCCGCGCGGGCGGCCTCGCGGTCGAAGATCGCGTTTGTGCGCGCCGCCACGCGGGTGACGGTGGACCAGCCCGGTGCGCTGCTGCCGATCGGGGCGTCGCGTGTCGCCCAGCCGGGCACGGCTGGCAACGGCCCTTCCGGCGGAGAGCCTTTGGATGCAGCAGCAGCTTCCGGCTCATCGCCCCAGCGCCGGATGTCGCCTGCCGGATGTTCTCCGGCGATCACGCGCAAGGGGTGCTTCTCCTGCGCCTTCGCCAGACCGTCTTCCACCAGCCTGTACCAGCAGTCATCATCGAGGCCGCGTCCGCCCTGCGTGCCGCCAATGTAGAGTTCGTCACGCGCCCGCGTCATCGCCACATAGAGCAGGCGCTTGCGCTCATCCTTGTTCTTTTCCGCCGCCACGTCCTTCCACTGCCGGATGCTGGCGGGCTTGACCGCCGTCGCTGCATCATAGAGCGGCAGGAGCGCAGGCCCGTTGCCGCCGCCGGGCAGGGCCAGAAGCGATGGCCCGCCGCGCGCGCCCGGCATGTCGGCGGCGTCTGGCAGGATGACGATGTTGCCCTCCAGCCCCTTGGCGCCATGCACCGTCATGATGCGCACCTCGCCGGAAGCGCCTTCCAGTTCTCGCTTCATGTCCTCATCGCGCGCCGTGAACCAGTGCAGGAAGGCGGCGAGCGACGTGCCTTGATCGCGCTCGAAGGCAAGGGCAGCATCGAGCAGCATGGCGGTTGCATCCAGCGCCTCGACACCAAGACGCGCGGCGATGGCGCGGCGGGCCTGCGTGAGCACCTGCGCCAGGAAGCCGTGCGGTCCGGCGAGCGCGGCACTGGCCCGGCAGGCAGCCAGAAACGCCACGTTGGCGGCCTGCGTCCCGCTCGCCTCAAGGCTGGACCACAGGTCGCCTGTCCGGCCCGCAGCGAGACCCGTGAGATCATCATCATTGAGCGGCTCCGGCACCAGCGGGCTCTTGAGCACGCAGGCAAGCGACAGGTCGTCACCGGGCAGGAGGCAGACCTGCACCAGCGCCATCAGGTCCATGACGGCAAGGCTCTCCTGCAGCTTCAGGCGGTCGGCGCCCGCCACCGGGACGCCCAGCCGGCGCAGTTCGGCGATGAGCGCATCAAAGAGGCTGCCGCGCTTCTGCAGCAGGATCAGGATGTCGCCGGGATCGACCGCGCGATTCTTTGAAGGCAGGTGGCGCTTCCCGATCCAGCCCTTGATGCGGGCCGCTATGTCACGCGCCTGTTGCTGGCGCGGCGAATCCTCGCCAGCACGGTCCACGGGTGCCTGCCACGGGTCCGGTTCAGGTCTGTCGGGCGGGGTGAACAGCGGCCACAATTCAAAGATGCCATCACCTTCGGTCTTGCGGTTCGGCTGGTGGCCGCCGTCCCGCCCGTCATCACGCAGCCCCTGGTGGGCAGGCGCATCCTTGCCAAAGACGGCATCGACCATTTCCAGAACTGCGGGCAGGCTGCGGTAGGAGAGCGTGAGGTCGATTTCAGCGAGCGGATCGTCAACCCCCGCAAGCTTGCCGCGGAAATGGTCGCGCGCCGCCGCGAAGGCGTCCGTGTCGGCCCCCTGGAAGCTGTAGATCGACTGCTTGATGTCACCAACCACGAAGAGCGAGCGCGGACCGGGCCGCTCGGCCCCTTCGCCCGCGAAGAATTCGTCGGCCAGCGCCGTGATGATGCCCCATTGGGCCGGGCTCGTGTCCTGCGCCTCGTCCACGAGGATGTGCGAGAGATGGCCATCAAGCTTGTAGAGCACCCACTGCGCCGCGCGCGACCCCTGCAGCAGGGCCTGTGTGCGCATGATGAGATCGTCGAAATCATAAAGCCCGCGTTCCTGCTTCAGGCTTTGGAAGGTGCCGTTCACGCGGATCATCAGGCGGAGCAACGCCAGCGTGGCGTCAATCTTCAGGGAGAGCGCCCGCTGTGTCAGCAGTTGCACGAGGTTTTCGCCTTCACCATCGAACCAGTTGCAGATGTCAGGATGGCGCGCGCGCGTGGCCGTCGAAAACAGCCCCCGCTTGCCGGGTTCACCCTTGTCCGTGAAGAGTTCGGTAGTGAGCAGCGCGATGAGGACCTCGGCATCTGGAGCATCTGCGATGTGCCGGAAGATGGCGCTTGCATCCTTGCCGTGGAAGGAGGGCGTGCCCGATAGCGCATCAGCAGCTTGACGGTAGCGGCTGCGGTCGCGCGACAACACGGCGGCGTCGATCTCGGCGGTGGAGGCGTAAAGCAGCGAGCCTGCCTCCTGCCGCAGCCGTGCTTCGATGGCGGCGAGGTCGGCTCTGCCGGAGATGGCATCGGCAAAGGGGGAGGTCGCGGCGAGAAAGGCCTTTGAGAGGCTCTCGAAACTGTCAGCAGAGAGCGTGCCGTCGTCGATGAGGCCGAGGTCGTTGGCTTCGGCAGCTTCCGCCAGCGCCGTGTCGCGGGCCTCCTCAAGGAGCTGCTGCCGCCCCGTCTCGTCCATGACGCGGAAGCCGGGGGCGAGGCCGGACTCGGCGGGAAAGAGCTGCAACAGCTTTTCGCAGAAGGCGTGGATGGTCTGGATCTTGAGTCCGCCCGGCGTTTCGATGGCGATGGCAAAGAGGCGCCGGGCGCGGGCCAGGTCGGCAGGCTTAACACGCACCACGCCGAGATCGGACAGCCGGGTGGCCAGCTCCTTGTCATCCAGCGCGATCCAGGAGGCCAGCAGGTTGAACAGCCGGAGCGACATTTCCGCCGCCGCCGCCTTGGTGAAGGTGAGGCAGAGAATGCCCTGTGGAGCAAAGCCCGCCAGCATGAGCCGCACCACGCGGTTGACCAGCACATGGGTCTTGCCCGAACCGGCATTGGCCATGACCCAGACGGAGCGCGCGGGGTCAGCCGCGTCAAGCTGTTCGCGGGTGGAGCGGACGGCGGGTTTCTGCGTGCCGTTCATGCGCCCCCCCGCGACCATTCTGCGAAGCGCGAGAGATGGTCATAGTCGGAGACGTCATCCTCCTTGTACATCACCGCGCGCGGCACATAGACCTGTCCGGGTGAAAGATAGCGTGTCAGCAGGCGCTGCAGTCCTTCAAAATGTTTCTGCGCCGTGGCGGCAATGTCGAGTGGCTTCCTGCCACTGGCGAGCGATGTCACCTTCACCGGCGTGCGGCCACCGCCGGTCTGGATGTAGATCAGGTCGTCCGCGTCGGCAGGCAGCTGCTCGCCGAAGCTGCCATGGCGCAGGATCGCCGCTTCCAGGGTGAGTTGCGGGCTGAGGCCGGACTCCACCTGCCCGGGGCTTGGCACGGTTCCCGTCTTGTAGTCGATGAAGCGGGCCGTGCGTTGCCGCGTGATGTCAATGCGGTCGGCGCGGGCGTGAAGGAGGTGTTCAATGCCGTCCAGCAGGAACTTCACCTTGCCGGGACATTCGGCGAGGCTCGCGGCCACGTCCGATCGCAGGCTGTTGTCTTCGTCAACGAAGGCCGCCGCCATGCGCCGGAAGCGCGGCCACCAGAAATGCCGAACGTCCGCATGGGCCATGTAGGGTGCGAAGGCCGCTTCGCCTGCGGCCAGAAGGGCAGGCAGTGTTGCCTCCCGACCCGCGACATAGCGGTGCAGCGCATCATGGACGAGGAGACCGCGCAGCGACAGGTCTGCCGTGCCACCCAAGGGTTCGATGGCATCAAGTCCAAGGATGCGTCGCGCAAAAATGGCATAGGGGTCGCGGATCAGCTTCTCGATCTCGGTGACCGAAAGACGTTTGGGCCGCAGCGAAACCGGCGGTGCCGGGCGCGGCATGGCAAGCGTGACTGAGGCCTGCGGCTGGTCCAGCGCCCGTGCCAGCAGGGGCAGCGCCGTGTCCAGATGCCGGTCGGCGGGCACGCCACATTTTTCCAGAAGGGCGCGCAGCCGCAGGATCCAGCGCGACGGCATCAGCGGTGCCTTGCCCGCGCGCTTCGACCACGTGACGGCAACACTTGGGTGCATCAGGCCCTGGACAAAGTCATGGGCGGTCTGGCCGATGTCGCGCTCCGGTGCGGCAAGGCCGAGTTTTCCGCGCATGGCACGGTTGACCCAGGGGCCGGGATCGGTTGCGGCGGGCCACACCGTTTCGTTGAGGCCCGAAAGCACCACAAGGTCGGCATCGATCATGCGCGCCTCAGCGAGGCCAAAAATGGCAAGGCGCGTGCCCGGGCGCTGCGGCGGGCGCAGGGTGTCCTGCCGCAACGCCCAGGCAATGCTGACAAGGCTGCGCCGGAATGTGCCGTCCGGATGATGCGCGGACTCAGCCGTCAGCGCCTGCATCGCATCGGCAAAGGCGCGGGCCGTTCCGTCATCGTCCTCCGCTGGTGCCAGCGCATCAAGACAGGTTGTGAGACGGGCAACATGATCGGCCAGGCTGCCAGGTGCTGTCTCCGCCAAGGGCGTCAGCGCTGCGGCGAGGCGTGCGGTGAAATCGGCCAACGCCGCCCACGCCGCATCATCCATGGCACCGATGGCGCGGTGGGCATGGCGGTCCTTTTCGCGCAGGGGACGCTGGCTGGCCAGCGTGGCGGAGAAGTCTTCCGGCCCTGCGGGTGGCAGGTCCTGCCGCAGCAGCACCAGTTCAAAGAGCTGTGCCAGTCCGCGCGTATTCTCAAGGCCCAATGTCACGGCGGGATGGGCGAGAAGGGCAACCAGCGCGGCGGGTGAAAAATCCTCCTCCACGCAATCGATGACGAGCTTGCACAGCTGGGCGCGGCCAAAGCGGATGAGCGGCTCGCCGCCGGAATCATCAATGGCCGCCGACCAGCGCGCCAGTTCGGCTGTGACCATCTGGGCGAGATCGCGGTCCGGCGTCACGAGGGCCGCCGTCCGCTCCGGTGTTTCCAGCACCTCGCGCAGGAGAAGCGCGATGCTGCGGGCTTCCATGTGACGGTCAGGTGCTTCGACGAGGCGCAAGCCCGCCCGCGCCGCCGTCAGTGTTTCGGCAGGCAGCAGGGCGGGATCGGACCAGCGTTCGGTCATCTCGGCAGGACGCATGATCTCGCGCGCCAGCGGTTGGCGCGGCGTGGCGTGGGCGAGGTCGCGCACCTGCTCGCGGGCCACACCGAGATGGGCCAAGAGGATCTTCAGGGCGTGCTGCGGATGGTTCGGACCGGCGGCATCCCAGGAGTCGGCGTCAAGGCCGCGATCAAGCCCCGGAAGGATGACGGCCCCATTGGGGTGCTGGGCGATGGCCTTGAGCAGGTCGCGAGTCGCGGGATTCGTGCCCGTTGAACCCGCCGCGATGACCGGGCCTGACGAGATGTCCGCCGCGATGCGTTGCGCCTCCAGCCGGATCAGCCGGTTGCGCCGTTCTGCAGGTCCGCTGCGCTCCAGTCCATGCAGACGCCGGGGCAGTTCGTCCTGCACCAGATGCAGGAGCGAGAGAAGGGTCTGGCGGTGTTCGGCAAGGTCGAGCCCCTCGAAGGCGTTGCCGAGACTGGCGGTGACTTCTTCGGTCTCCATCTGCGAGACGAGGTCGGCGAGGGATTGCGCCAGCCCCAGCGCCTGGCTGCGCGAGCCCTGCACGTCCTGCGCCAGCGCCAGGTGCGGATTGGCCGCGGCCCATTCACCCACCAGGGTCAGCAGCAGGAAGAGCTGCCCCATGGAGGACACGGCCTCGGGCACACGCACGTCCGGAAAGACGTCGGCCAGAAGGTCTTCGTCAGCATCGCCGATGGGCCGCACCCGCGGCAGCAGCAGGGCCGATGATCCAGAGAGCTTGAAGAGCTGCGTCTCCAGCGTCCGCGCCGCGCGCCGCGTGGGCACGAGGATGGTCCAGCGCGAGAGATCGTGCGGTCCTTTGCCATCGAGCGGGAAGCCGTCAAGCACGCGCTGCGCCAGGGCGCCGATCAGTCCGGCGTCACAGGTCCAGACATGCGGCTCTGGCTGCATTCAGGTGTTCCGTTTCAACCAGTCTTCGGCTGCGCCGATGGCCTCTGGCGTGCCAACATGGAGCCAGTGTCCGTCATGGGCAAGACCGTGGAGACGGCCTGCGGCAATGGCGCGGTCCCACAACAGGTTCATGGAGAAGGCGCCCTGCGGCGCATGGTCAAAGAGACGGGGATGCACGAGATAGCCGCCGATGTAAGCGAGCGCCTTCTGGCTCGGCGCATGCTTGGCGCGTGTGAGCCTGCCATCACCGCCAAGAACGAAATCGCCGCTGCCGTCATAGCCCGTGGTGTGTGCGGGATCGCAGAGCAGCAGCAGGCAATCCATGGCGGAATCATCCCACGCGGCGCGCAGGCGTGTAAGAGCAGGCGTGCTCCGGTCGATCCAGAAGGAGTCGCTGTTGAGGACGAAAAACGGATCATCACCCAGAAGCGGTAAGGCCCGCGCAATGCCGCCACCCGTATCGAGAATCGCGTCACGTTCGTCCGATATGCGTGTTGTGGGCGATGACACCGTGGCACACCATGCCTCGATCTGTTCCGCGAGGTAGTGGGCGTTGACCACGGCCTTCGTCACATGGGCGGCGCGCAGGCGGTCAAAGCCGTGGGCGATGATCGGTTGGCCGGCGACCGGGATGAGCGGCTTGGGCATGGTGTTGGTCAGGGGCCGCATGCGCGTGCCGAAGCCCGCCGCCAGAACCATGGTTGTATGGCCGATGCGCTCCGTCATGCCTTCACCGACAGGGCTTCCGGCAAGTGGTCGAGATACCACTGCTTCAGGTCCGCCAGCACAGGGTGTTCAAGGCTTTGCGCCAGAGCCCGCGAGACGCGTGGCATGTGGCGGAGATAGCCGTGCTTGCCGTCCCGCTTGGAAAGCCGTGCGAAGATGCCGAGAATCTTGGTGGCGCGCTGTGCCCCCAGAACGGCATAGGCGGTGAGGAAGGCCGCCGTGTCAAAACTGTCTTCGCCGGAGCGCAGAGAGAGGTAGTGCTCAACCGTGCGCGCCGCCAGCGCATCGGGAATGTCGACGCGCGCGTCCTGCGTCATGGACATGAGATCATAGGCCGCGTGGCCAAGCAGTGCATCCTGCGTGTCGATCAGGCCAACGCGTTTGATGCCGCTGCGTTGCGGAATCCAGATGAGGTTGGGCGAATGGAAATCGCGCAGCACCCATTGCGGTTTGTCCTGCACGGTGTGGGGAATGAGTGTTCGCCACACCGCGGCAAACGTGGCGTTGATCTCCGGCGGCGGTGCGCTGCCATGCAGATAGGCCCAGAACCACGATGGCAGCAGGTCCGCTTCGATGAGCAGGGCCTCTTCGTCATAGGATGGCAACCGGTATGTGCCCCAATGCGGATGTTCGCTGGCGGTGGGCCACCTGCGCTGGCCCATGTCGGCCAGCAGTTCCGCCGCCGTGAGCATGGGTTCGGTCATGTCCTCGCCCGCCAGCAGCATCCTGCCATAGACCTTGCCCCCGAGGTTCTCGATGAGGGCAAGACCGTGGCCTACATCATGACGCAGGGTTTTGGGCGCGCTGTAGCCCATGGCCTGGCCCAGCACCTCATTGACACAGAGAACCGAACGGATGCCCTCAGCCAGATGCGCGATGGCACTGTAGGGCTTGCCATCCTTGACGGGTGGGCCATCCGGCTGGGTGGGCATGTCCATCAGCAACGGCTTCGACCCGTCCTGAACCTCAAGCCATTCATAGCGCCGCGCCGAGGCATCGCCTTCGAGGAAGTGCCGGGTGAAGGGCCGCAACGGTGCAAGGAAGCTCTCGATCTCGGCATCACGTTCCAGCGCCCTGGCCCAGCCACCTGCCGCATCAATCGCAATGTCGCGGGCCTCGCCTGACCCGCTGAAAGCGAGATGCAGCACATCCGCAACCGGGGGGGAGAGTTTTTCCGGCCACTCCACCAGCCCCACATGGCTCGCCAGCAGATCGCCCAGACCGAGTTCATCCAGATCGCCTGCATCCTTGAGGCGGTAGAGATCGGCATGGAAGACGGGAATGCGAGTCTCGTCGTAGGCCTGCACCAGCGTGAAGGTGGGGCTTGGCACGTCGAAATCACCGCGGCCCTCCGCCAGCGCGCGGATGAAGGCGCGGGCAAAGGTAGACTTGCCGCTGCCGAGATCGCCCGAGAGAAGAATGAGAAAGCCGGGCCGCGCCCACAATGACAGGCGCGCCGCAAGGGCTTCGGTCTCGGCGGGGGATGTGGTGTGGAGGATCATGGTGATTTGGGCATTCAAGGAGTTACGCTTTCGCAATCCCTCACGCCTTCGCCGGGGTGACGGAGTTCAATGGTGATTCAAGCAACATCCGCATTCACTACGCCGCCCGTGCGGCGGATTTGCGTTGCGGGCCGTCGATGGGAAGCGAGCAGACGACCGTGGTGCCATGGTCGAGCTTTGACACCAGTGAGACTCGCCCGCCATGCAGTTCGGTGAAGCTCTTCACCAGCGACAGGCCAAGGCCGGGCCCGCGGTGGCTGCCCGGCGACGGTTTCGACTGGAAGCGCTCGAAGGCCTTGCCCTGGAATTCCGAATCCATGCCGCGCCCGGTGTCGGCGACCCAGATCTGCACCATGTCCTTGGCGCGCCTCGCGCCCATGGTGATCTTGGCGCCCGGTGGCGAGAAGCCAATGGCGTTGGACAGGAGATGGCCCAGCACCTGCTCCAGGCGCGCTTCGTCGCCCTTGATCTCCGGCACATTGGCCGCGACCTCGATGGCGATGGTCTGGTTGCGCCGCTCCAGGCCCGGCATGACCCGCGTCGTGGCATTTTCCAGCAGCGTCATCACGTCGATGGGCGCCAGCTTCAGTTCCATGGCACCGGCATCGATCGCTGAAAGATCGATGATGGCATCAATGATGGTGGTGAGGTCACCCGCCGAGCGGCGGATGTCCAGCACATATTCGCGCTGCTTTGCCGTGAGCGCGCCGGCAATGCCTGCGTCGAGCGCTTCGGCGAAGCCGGAGACGCTGGTCAGCGGCGTGCGGATTTCGTAGGAAACGCTGGAGAGGAATGTGGTCTTGAGGCGGTCGGCTGCTTCCAGCGCCTCGGTACGGTCGCGGAGTGCCTGCTCGGCGCGCACCGAATCCGTGACATCGGCGAAGGTGATGAGCGCATGACCGTCCGGCAGCGGCGTGGCGCGGAAGCTGAGGAAGAGATCGCCGTGGCGGAAGCGGCCTTCGGCGCGCTTGCGGGAGCCTTCCAGCCCGGTGATGCCATAGCGGATGTCGGACCATGCGGCACGGGCGTCCGGCTCAAGGCCGGGCAGGCGCGAGAATTCGTCCACATGCGACTTGGCCACGGCGGGCACCTGCCACAGCCGCTCGAAGGCGGGATTGGCAAGGCGCAGGCAGCCATCGGTGCCGAACAGCGCCACCGCCTCCGCCAGGTTGTCGAGGGTTTCACGCTGCGTGTCGAACAGTTCGTTCACGCGGCTTTCCAGCTGGTGTTCCTTGGTGAGGTTTTCATAGAGATAGGTGACACCGCCGAAGGGATGCTGCTCGCAGATCACCATGAGCGAACGGCCGTCCGGAAGGTACCAGTAGTTCTCCCGCACATCGAGGGTGGTGTAGGAGGAGAGCTGCTTGGTCTTCCATTCGCGGTAGTTGGCCTGTTCCGGCAAGAGCCGCGAGGCACGCAGGCGGTCGAGAATTTCACCGTCGAGGGGCTGGCCCTCCAGCCATTTCACGTCAAGGCCCCAGAGTTTCGCATAGGCCTGGTTGAAGAAGCGCAGGCGCTGGTCCGGCCCGAAGATGGCGATGGCGGTGTCGAGCTTGTCGAGTGTCGAGGTGTGGGCGCGGACATGGCGGTCCAGTTCCTTCTCGGCATTTTCCAGCGCCGACACGTCGATGGCGAAACCTGCGACACCATCATCTACCGCCATCTGGTGGATGTTGTAGGCGCGGCGGTTGCCCTGCTGCACGGCATGCACGCGGCCAAGGAGGTGCCGGGCGGGATCAGCCCGGCTGGCATCGATGTCGGAGGCCTTCATCAGGCTGGTGGCGCGCTGGGCGGCTTCGAAGCTCGGCGCTTCCACGGCGGAGACATAGGCCTGGTTGGCCCACAGCAGCGCGCCATCCTTGCCGTTGATCCAGGCGGGAAAAGGGGCGGAGTCGAGGATGGAGGAGAGGCGCTCAACCTGCTTGCCGAGCTTGCTGGCATCGAAGGAGAGTTCGGTCATCTGCCGCCGCTCGCCGATGAGCGGGCGGATGCGCAGGGTGGCAAGCCCGCCCGCGGCCCGGCCATCGGCCTCCAGCAACTCGCCCTTCAGCGTCTTGATGCCGATGTTGAAGGCCCGGCCCGAGCCGCGCAACTCGGCCAGCGCGGCGCTGATGCTGGTGGTGGAATCGCGCTCCAGCCAGTCTGCGAAGGCGAGGATCTCATTCGTCTGTGTGGGCACCTGGGCGGTGCCTCGCATGTTGTTGATGAGACGCTCCGGCTTGTCCTCGGTGCCGCGCCAGATCGCCAGCACCTGCGGCTCGGAAAGCAGCGAGACCTCCGCCTCGTTGAGCAGCAGTTCGAGATCGGCGATGCGCACCTGCGACTGGCGCAGGCGTTTGCGCTGCTTGATCAGGGCCAGGACGGAAAAGCCCAGCGCCAGCAACACGGCGGTTGAACCGAGCGCGGTGGCTGTCAGTGTTTCGGCCGTGAGCGCGATGTGATTGCTGGCAAGAGCCTCAGGGGCCGCCAGCATGAGGGCAGCCGAAGACAGGCCCGCACGAAGCGCGCTGCCTCTGTCCAAACGATTGCCACCCCACAGAGACACGCCTTCTCCTCCGTCCGCCCCCAACGCACACGCGAATCACCAACCAACAAGGAATGCCCCGGTATAGACAGAAACACCCCGCGAGGTGAATCCGTCACGGGGTGGTCCGATGCGTCAGATTGTGTCCGGGGTCGCCCGGACGGACGTCAGTAGCGGTACTGTTCCCCCTTGAACGGGCCTTCCGGGGTCACGCCGATGTAGGCGGCCTGTTCGGGGCGGAGTTCGGTGAGCTTGACGCCGAGCTTGCCGAGGTGGAGGCGCGCCACCTTCTCGTCCAGTTGCTTCGGGAGCACGTAGACTTCGTTCTTGTACTTGCCCGTGGAACGGTTGGTGTACAATTCCATCTGCGCCAGCGTCTGGTTGGTGAAGGAGGCGCTCATCACGAAGCTCGGATGCCCCGTGGCATTGCCGAGGTTGACGAGGCGCCCTTCCGAGAGCAGCACGATGCGGTTGCCCTTGGGGAACTTCACGAGATCAACCTGCGGCTTGATGTTGGTCCACGGGAAGTTCTTCAGTTCCGCCACCTGGATCTCGTTGTCGAAGTGGCCGATGTTGCAGACGATGGCCATGTCCTTCATCTGCTTCATGTCGTCGATGGTGATGACGTCCTTGTTGCCGGTCGCGGTCACATAGATGTCGGCGGTGCCCAGCGTCTCCTGCAGGGTCTGCACGGCAAAGCCGTCCATGGACGCCTGCAGCGCGCAGATCGGATCGACTTCGGTGACGATGACACGCGCACCCGCACCGCGCAGCGAGGCGGCGGAGCCCTTGCCCACGTCGCCATAGCCGCAGACCACGGCAATCTTGCCGGCCATCATCACGTCGGTGCCGCGGCGGATGGCATCGACAAGCGATTCCTTGCAGCCGTACTTGTTGTCGAACTTCGACTTCGTCACGCTGTCATTGACGTTGATCGCCGGGAAGGGAAGCTCGCCCTTCTTCTGCATGTCATAAAGGCGGTGCACACCCGTGGTCGTCTCTTCCGAGACGCCGATGATGGCCTTGCGCTGCTTCTCAAACCAGCCCGGCTGGTTCTTGATGCGCTCCTTGATGGCGGCGAAGAGGCATTCCTCTTCTTCCGACTTCGGATGCGCGATGAGGGCGGGGTTCTTCTCGGCTTTCTCGCCCAGAAGGATGTAGAGCGTGGCGTCGCCGCCGTCATCGAGGATCATGTTGGAGGGCTTGCCGTCGGCCCAGTCGAAGATCCTGGCGGTGTATTCCCAGTAGTCGGCCAGTGTCTCGCCCTTGACGGCGAAGACCGGCGTGCCGCCCGCCGCGATGGCTGCGGCGGCGTGGTCCTGCGTCGAGAAGATGTTGCACGAGGCCCAGCGCACGTCTGCTCCCAGTGCCTTCAGCGTCTCGATGAGAACGGCGGTCTGGATGGTCATGTGCAGCGAGCCGGAGATGCGCGCGCCCTTGAGCGGCTGCTCCTTGGCGAATTCGGCGCGGGTCGCCATGAGGCCCGGCATTTCGACCTCCGCCATCTCGATTTCCTTGCGGCCCCAGTCTGCCAGCTTGATGTCGGCGACAACGTAGTCGTGCTTGCTCATGATCGAAATCCTTCCTGAATTGGGCGGCGTTCTAGCAACCCCGGAAGGAGGCGGCAAGGACTATATAAAGATGTCTTTATGTAGATTGGATCGCGTCGAAACGCTGCCGTTGCAGTTTCTGCTGGTCTGGCTCGGCCTGCTCATGGTCCGGACAGCTGAGCTGAAGGCCAAGATCACCATAGGCTCGGTCAATCAAGGCACAGTGGTGTGGCTCGGGTCTGTCGCCGTGGGCGAATGGGCGGAAATGCCTGCAGCTCACACACAGCCGTTGCGGAAAAATGGCTCCTTCGTCCTGCAGGCTGGCGATGATCTTTGTCAGGGCCCTGAGGGTGGCAGCCTGCTCCTGCTCGCTGAGGGTGCCGGCCGCTTCCTCGAGGAGGCGAGGCCAATACCGGGTCCTCGCTATCAGGTCTTCCCCTGCCGCCGTGAGGCGGATGGTCACGGCGCGCTTGTCATCCTGGGCCAGCTTCGCGGCCAGACCCTTCTTCACGAGCGATGAAACCGCATCGCTGGCTGTGGGGGCCGATATGGAAAGGGCACCTGCCACCGCGCCGAGGCGCAAGGGAGCTGGGCTATCAGCCAGTTGCTGCAGGATTTCTCCTTGGGTGGGCGTGACGCCTTCGGCTGCCGCGCGCTTCCACGCGAGCCCTCTCAGCGCAATGCCGATCCGGCTGAAGCCCAAGGCGATGCGGCGGAGGCGGTCTTCCCTGACATTCATTGTGGAGTCCTAATTAGCGCTTGACAATATGCTGTACAATATTTAGGAATCCTAATTAATAAACAAGGAGTCCCGTCAATGTTGGCAATTCGCATTCTCACCCTGTCCGCTCTCGGTCTTTTGCTTGCCGGGACAGCCCTTGCGGGCGGCATCGACGCCAAGAGCGGCAACCAGGCAGATCAGGCCTTCGACATCGTGAACACGAGAGTCTCCAGAACTGCGGACGCGCTGGTTTTCAGCATCGCCGTGGCGGGTGCGGCCGGACAGTCCAAGCCCGCCGCCAATGGCAAACTCGAAGGTGCTGGCGTCTATTCGTATGTCTGGCCGACATCGCTTGACTCGGCGGCGGCCGGATTCGATGCGAAGCAAGGTATTCTCGCCCTTGCCGTGACTGCTCACCCGGATTTTGATGACACGCCTGCCGCCGATGAGAATGCCGATGGCGATGCGAAGAATGACGGTGGTGTCTGGCACAGTCACTGGGTCGTGCTGGGGCCGGATGAGGCTTGTGGCAAGGGTAGCCTCAAGGTGATCGACATTCCGGAAGGGGCAAAGCCCAAACTCCCCGCAACCTGGCCCGGCCTGCCGCTGCTGATCGACAGCCCCAACTTGCCGCCCGCGATTGAAGGCGCGACTGTTTCTGTCTCCGTGCCGCTGGCGGTCGTGGGTGACGCCACCGCGTTCAAGTACGATGGTGTCACCGCCGGCTTGCGTGTCAATGAAAGCATGCACGCGCCGTTGCTGTGTGTGTCCAATGTCTTTGACGTGGCAAGCGGGAACTTGAGCCTGCCCGGAACTGTGTCAGAGTGAGGGGATGAGTGAAAACGTCCCCGCGCCGGAATGGATCACCAGCGAGTGGCTCAACAGTGAGCCACTCTCCATCACATCGCTCAAGGGCAATGTCATCGTCGCTGGTGCCTTCCAGATGCTCTGTCCGGGGTGCGTGTCGGAACTTGTTCCGCAATTGCGCAAGGCCCACGCCTTGTTCGGCAAGGCGCCGGTGAAAGTCATCGGCCTGCACACCGTCTTTGAGCACCATGAGGCGATGACGCCTGTTTCACTCAAGGCCTTCCTGCACGAGAACCGCATCACCTTTCCGGTGGGTGTCGACACGCCACGCCATCCACACAATCCGCTCCCCGAGACAATGCAGCTTTATGGCATGCAGGGCACACCGACGATGCTGCTCATCGACAAGGGCGGCAACCTGCGCCGCATGAGTTTCGGGCATGTGGATGACATGCAGCTGGGCGCGGAAGTGGTTTCGCTGCTGTCAGAGGGGTGAAACCGGCATTCATTTCGAGTGGGCGTGCCGATACCGATCCGGGCGGCCCGTTCTTCATGAATCGATGTAGTTTTCCCGCACCAGTTCCGTGATCACGCGGTTGCGCCCGTTCAGCGGGTTGTCCGGGTTCCATGCGAGCTTCGTTTCGAAGAAACGCGCCCACAGCGCGTCGTACATGAGGATGCGACCGGCGAGTCCCTCGCCGATGCCAAGCAGCTCCTTGATCACTTCCATGGCCTGCAGCGAGCCCAGGATGCCCGGCAGCGCTCCTAGCACACCCGCCTCCTCGCAGGCCGGGAAGGAACCACGCGGCGGCAGCTCGCCCACGAAGCAGCGGTAGCTCGGATAAGGTGTGCCATCCGGTGCCGTGAGGTGCGGCTTGAAGGTGGAGATCTGCCCGTCGAATTGTCCGACGGCGGCCGAGACCAGCGTCTTCTTCGCGAAGAACGCCGCATCGCTGGCCATGAAGCGTGTTGGGAAATTGTCGCAACCATCGGCGATGATGTCATAGCGCGCCATCAGCGCCAGCGCGTTTTCCGGGGTGAGGCGCGTGGCATGCTGCTCCACCACCACATGCGGATTGAGGGCAGCGATCTGGCGGGCGGCACTGTCCGTCTTTGCCATGCCGACGCGGTCTGTGGTGTGGATCACCTGGCGCTGCAGGTTGGAGAGCGAGACATGGTCATGATCGACAATGCCGATGCGGCCGACGCCCGCCGCCGCAAGATAGAGCAGCAGCGGAGCGCCAAGGCCGCCCGCGCCAATCACCAGCACGGAGGATTGCTTGAGCCGGTTCTGGCCAGGCCCGCCCACCTCCGGCAGGACGATGTGCCGGGCGTAGCGTTCGATCTCGTCGTCGGAGAGGGGCATGTCAGCAGCACTTCAATACACGCGGATCGTTCGCGCAACAGTCTTTCATGAGGAACGCCACAAGCGCCCCGATCCGCCCGTAGTCTGCACTGTAGATGATGCTCCGGGATTCGCGCCTTGAGGTGATCAGTCCGCTGGCCTGCAGCTGGCCGAGGTGGAACGACATGCTGGCCGTGGAGACCCCGAGGGCGGCGGCGAGCGCACCGGAGGCAGTGCCGTTTTCTCCCGCCTTGATCAGGTGGCGCAGGATCGCGATGCGTGTTTCCTGCGCCAGCGCGGCAAAAGCCAAAATGGCTTGACCCTCATCCATTATTCAAATACTCATTTGATTATTGAAATGAGAGGATAGGCAGGCATGACGTGTTGTTCAAGCGGAACTGCGGCTGTTGAAAGGCCGAAAATGGCAGCAGCCACAGGCAAACCGGTTCGCATGCCCTATGGCGGGCGTGAACTGCAGGCAGGATTCCATATCACCGAAGTAAAGCGGCAGCGCATCGAATCCATTGATTGTGCAGCACGTCTTGACGGCTGGACGGAAACGGTCATCCAGTTGCTCGACATCGACGGTCCGCCGGAAGTCCGCATGTCAGCATCGAAGTTCCATGGCATTCTTGCCAAGTCTGGCGTTGCGCTGGGTGAGGGCCCCGTCATTGTTGAAGTGGGCAGGCCCGGCGAGGCAATGCAGCTCTATGATCTTGTCGGTATTGTTGAGGAAGCGGAGTGGTTGAGGCTGGATGTCAGCCCGCGCCAGGCTGTCTGCAAGCCCGCCATCAAGATGCTGGATATCCAATCGCTTTCCTGCTGTGGCAGTGGCCAGGCCACCGGTTCCGCCTGCTGCAGCTGATCCGCGACTTGCGCTAGCTTCTGCCGCTGGAGCCAAAGCCGCCAGTGCCCCGCGCCGTGCCATCAAGCGCCGTCACCTCCACGAGGTCAACCTGTTCCACCCGGGCAATCACCATCTGGGCGATGCGGTCGCCGCGGGCGATCACGAAATCCTCCTGCCCGTGGTTGATCAGCGGAACCTGGATTTCGCCGCGGTAGTCGGCATCAATCGTTCCGGGTGCATTGAGGACCGTGACACCGTTCCTGACGGCAAGACCGGAGCGGGGCCGCACCTGCGCTTCAAAGCCCTCCGGCAGAGCGATGGCAAGGCCGGTGGGAACGAGGGCACGCGCGCCGGGTTTCAGGGTGAGGGCGGCGGCGGCGCGCAGGTCAAGGCCAGCGGCACCCGCAGTGGCATAGGCCGGCAGTGGCAAATCAGCAGCGTGCGGCAGGCGGAGGATGGAGAGTTTCACAGGCGGTCCGCCAATGTCTGCATGAGCCGCGCCGCAACCTCGTCCTTGGATAGTTTCGGCCAGTCTTCAACGCCATCCTTCGAGACAAGATGCACCGTGTTGGCGTCACCGCCAAAGACGTTGTTTGCAGCACTCACGTCATTGGCGACGATGAGGTCGCAGCCTTTCTTCGCCAGTTTGGCCTGGGCGTGTTCGACGACCTTCTCCGTTTCGGCGGCGAATCCGACCACCAGTTTGGGGCGGCCTTTCTTCAGCGCGGCGATGGTTTTCAGAATGTCCGGGTTCTCGGCGAAGTGCAGTGTGGGCGGCGTACCATCGTCGCGCTTCTTGAGCTTTTCGGCGGCGACATGATCGACCCGCCAGTCGGCGACGGCGGCGGTGAAGATGGCAATGTCGGCAGGCAGGGATTTTTCCACGGCCTGCAGCATCTCCTGCGCCGTGGTGACAGGTGTCATGCCCACGCCAGGCGGGATGGCAAGCGAGACAGGGCCGCTGACGAGCGAGACCTGCGCCCCCAGCTTCACGGCAGCGGCGGCGATGGCATAACCCTGCTTGCCCGAGGAATGGTTGGAGATGAAGCGCACCGGATCGATGGGCTCGCGCGTCGGACCCGCCGTGATCAGCACGTGCTTTCCGGCGAGCGGCTTTGCTTCCGGCGGCGCAAGCAGGCCTTCGATGGCGGAGGCGATGTCCACGGGTTCGGCCATGCGTCCAAGGCCGAATTCCCCGCAGGCCATCTCGCCTGAATCCGGGCCAACGACATGCACGCCATCAGTCCTCAGTGTACGGATGTTCCGCTGCGTCGCCGCATGGTGCCACATCCGCACATTCATGGCGGGGGCCACGAGCACCGGCTTGTCGGTGGCGAGTAGTGCGGTGGAGGCAAGGTCGTTGGCAAGCCCTGTTGCCATCTTGGCCAGAAGGTCGGCGGTTGCCGGGGCAACGACGACAAGGTTGGCGGCCCGCGACAGTTCGATGTGCCCCATCTCCACCTCGTCGGTGAGCGAGAAGAGGTCGCCGTAGACCTTGTTGCCGGAGAGGCTGGCGACGGAAAGCGGCGTCACGAACTCGCCTGCGGATTTCGTCATGATGGCCGTGACGCCGATCCCCTTCTTCTTGAGAAGGCGGATCAGTTCCAGCGACTTGTAGGCGGCAATGCCACCACCAATGACGAGAAGAACGGATTGGCTCATGGCGATGTCCTCACCTCACACCCGTGATGATCAGGGCCAGTGCAGCGCCTGCGGCGAGCCAGCCCCCATAGATCAGAACATTGATCCCGGACCAGCTGGCGCGTGGCCACAGGTCGTCATCGTCCTGCTGCCGGGCCGCAAGCGCCTGCATGGCCCGGTGACTTTCTTCCAGCAGCGTGGGCAGTTGCAGCGCGATGCGGGCAAGGCCTTTGACGCTCTCGCCTGCTTCTTCCAGCTTGCCGATGGGGCCGAGCGTGCGCTCGATCCAGGCGCGCACCACGGGCTCCGCCGTCTTCCACATGTTGAGATTGGGATTGAGCGTGCGCGCCACACCTTCAACAACCACCATGGTCTTCTGCAGCAGCAGCAACTGCGGTTGCGTCTGCATGTCGAACTGCTCGGTCACTTCGAAAAGCTGGGTCAAAAGCCGTGCCATGGAAATCTGGTCGGCGGGAAGACCCATGATGGGCTCGCCGATGGCGCGCAGCGCCTGGGCGAAATTGTTGACGTCCTGGTGCTGCGGCACATAGCCGGCATCGAAATGCACCTGCGCCACGCGGGCGTAGTCGCGGGTGATGAAACCGTGCAGGATTTCGGCAAGGAACAGACGGTCCTTGGGCACCAGACGCCCCATGATGCCGAGGTCGAGGGCAACGAGTTTGCCTGCGCCATCCACCAGCAGGTTGCCCTGGTGCATGTCGGCATGGAAGAAACCGTCGCGGATGGCATGGCGCAGGAAGCTCTGGATCACCGTGTCACCCAGTGCCACGAGATCAAGGCCGCGGGCCCGCAACGCCTCCACATCGGCCATGGGCGTGCCGTCGATCCACTCCGTTGTCAGCACGCGCTTCGAGGTCGTGGCCCAGTCAACACCGGGCAGGCGGAAGCCCGGATCATCCTTGGTATTGCCGGCCATCTCGGACAGGGCAGCCGCTTCCATGCGGAGGTCAAGCTCGAGCTTCATGGACTGTTCAAGCATGGCAACGGCTGCGACAGGCCGGAGGCGGCGGCCTTGCGCGGAGGTGCGTTCCATCATCCGCGCGGCGAAGCCGAAACTGTCGATATCGGCTGCGAAACGTTTCTCCACGCCGGGCCGGAGGATCTTCACCGCCACGGTCCGGCCGTCCTGCGTGACCGCCTTGTGCACCTGCGCGATGGAGGCGGCAGCAACCGGTTCGCTGAACGACGAAAAGAAATGTTCGACCGGCTTTCCCAACTCGGCAAGAACCGTGGCCCGCGCCTCCGCCATGCTGAAGGGTGGCAGCTTGTCCTGCAGCACTTTCAGTTCGAAGGCCCGCTTGGCGCCAATCACGTCAGGGCGCGTGGCGAGGAACTGCCCAAGCTTGATGTAGCTGGGCCCCAGTGCCGACAGCGCCGCCGAAATGCGGTTGCTCTGGTCACTGCTCTCGCGCGTTCCCGTCTGCGCGATGGCAAGCGCCTTGCGCGCCACCCACGGCAGTTGCGCCGTCTGTTCCGGCGGCAGCAGTGCCCCGTGCCGCGCCAGCGTGAGGCCGGCGCGCAGCAGGCGGAAGATGTTGGTGACGGCTGTGGCCATCAGATGCGCCAGCCGGAATGGATGGCGGCGATGCCGCCCGTGAGGTTGCGCCAGGTCACGCGGCTGAAGCCCGCCGCCGTGATCATGTCGGCGAACTCCTGCTGCTTCGGGAAGGTGCGGATTGATTCCACCAGATAACGGTAGGGTTGCCCGTCGCCCATGACGATCTTGCCCACGGCGGGAATGACGGTGAAGGAGTAGGCGTCATAGAATTTCTGCGCCAGTTCCATGTCCATGTGCGAGAATTCAAGGCAGAGGAACCGCCCGCCGGGTTTCAGCACACGGTAGGCTTCGCGCAGGGCCTTCTCGATCGAGGGAACGTTGCGGATGCCGAAAGCGATCGTGTAGCAGTCGAAGGTGCGGTCCGGGAACGCCAGCGCCTCGGCATTGCCCACGGTGAAATCAACCTTGCCTGCGAAGCCCTCGCGCTGGGCGCGGTGCCTGCCCTCGGTCACCATCTCGGGTGAAATGTCGGCGATGGTGATGCGCGTGTTGGAGCCGCCTGCCGTGACAATGCGGAAGGCGATGTCACCCGTGCCGCCCGCCACGTCGAGGCCGTGGAAGGCTGTGGCGCCCTTCGGCGGGTTCACCATGGTGACGAAGTCGTCTTTCCACAGACGGTGGATGCCCGCCGACATGAGGTCGTTCATCTGGTCATAGCGCGCCGCCGACTTGGCGAAGACGTCGTTCACCAGCCCCTGCTTTTCACCCTTTTCCACGGTGCGGAAGCCAAAGGCGGTTTCATTGCGGCCAAGCTGTTCGGAAGGTTCGGTCATGGGGGCTTACATAGGCGATCAGAGGTGCAAGTTCTATTGCCATCAAGGACGCGGCAGGATTAACGATAATACAGCGGAACCGGCCTCATTCCCCCTCCCCCTTGTGGGGAGGGCCAGGGTGGGGGTCTGGGGCTGCAACAGGTTGGTGCGAAAATGACTGTCTTGAATGCGGAGCGACCCCCACCCTTGCTCCCTCCCCGCAAGGGGGAGGGAAAGGCATGGGGGTTCAGCGTGCGGTCCGGCTGACATGCCAGAATTGCCGGAAGTCGAGACAGTCCGACGGGGATTGGAACCTGCCCTTCTGGGGCGCGTCTTCGCCCGAGTGGACCTGCGCCGCGCCGACCTGCGCTTTCCCTTTCCGCCCGATTTCCGTGCCCGGCTGGAGGGCGCGCGGGTGGACCGGCTGGAGCGCCGCGCCAAATACATCCTGGCCGGCACTGACCGTGGCGACCGCCTGATCCTGCATCTCGGCATGACCGGGCGCTTTACCATCCTCAGGCCAGACGGGCGGATCGCCACGCCGGGCGAGTTTTACGACGAAACGGCAGCGGCCGGGACGGCGGATGGCCCGCACGACCATGTGGTCTTCAGCCTCGATGACGGTACCCGCATTGTGTACTCCGACCACCGCCGCTTCGGCATGATGGATCTTGAGCGGCCCGGCGAGGCGCACAGGCTGCTGGCCGGGATCGGCGTCGAACCGCTGGGCAATGAACTCAATGGCGACCACCTGCGCGCCGCCTTCCACGGCAAGACAGCGCCGCTCAAGGCAGCGCTTCTCGACCAGCGCATCATTGCAGGGCTTGGCAACATCTACGTCTGCGAGGCCCTGTTCCGCAGCCGCCTGTCGCCGCGCCGCAAGGCCGGAACCCTGTCGCGGTCCTCTGATCCGCGTGCCGATGAGCTGGTGCGCCACATCCGCGACATCCTCACCGAAGCCATCGCCGCCGGCGGCTCCACCCTGCAGGACTACCGCGCGGCGGATGGCAGCGTGGGCGCTTTCCAGCAGCGCTTTTTGGTCTATGACCGGGAAGGCGAGCCGTGCCATACGCCGGGCTGCACCGCCACGGTGAAGCGCATCGTCCAGTCCGGCCGCTCCACTTTCCTTTGTCCCCATTGCCAGCGTTGAGGCACCATGAGCGAAACCACCATCATCACCGAGATCAAGGGCCGGACCGGGATCATCACCCTGAACCGCCCCAAGGCGCTGAACGCCCTCAACGGCCAGCTCATCACCGAAATGAATGCCGCGCTCGACCGTTTCGACGCCGATTCAAACATTGGCTGCATCATCCTCACCGGCAGCGAAAAGGCCTTTGCCGCAGGTGCCGACATCACCGAAATGAAGGACAAGACCTTCACGGAAGTGACGCAGGAAGATTTCCTCTGGGATTGGGACCACATCACCGCCATCCGCAAACCCATCATCGCCGCTGTGGCAGGCTATGCCCTGGGCGGCGGCTGCGAGTTTGCGCTGGCCTGCGATTTCATCATCGCGGCGGAGAACGCAAAGTTTGCGCTGCCGGAGGTGACGCTGGGCATCATTCCCGGCGGTGGCGGCACGCAGCGCATGGCCCGCGCCATCGGCAAGGCCAAGGCCATGGAGATGATCCTCACGGGCCGGATGATGGATGTGGCCGAAGCCGAGCGCCTGGGCCTCGTGGCCCGCGTGGTGCCGCTGGAAAAGCTGATGGACGAGGCGCTGGCCACGGCGGAGAAGATCGCCGCGCTCTCGCAGCCGGTCATTGCCTCGGCCAAGCGCGCCGTCAATGCTGCCTTTGAAACCCCGCTGGCGGAAGGCCTCGCCTTCGAGCGCAAATCCATCCACGCCCTCTTCGCGCTGGACGACCAGAAGGAAGGCATGGCCGCCTTCGTGGAAAAGCGGAAGCCCGTGTTCCGGAACAGGTGATCAGACCTGGCGGACTTCCTGCACCGTGGGCACGAAGTGGCGGAGCAGGTTCTCGATGCCGTGCTTGAGGGTTGCCGTGGACGACGGGCAACCGGCGCATGAACCCTTCATGGTGAGATAGACAACGCCATCCTTGAAACCCTTGAAGGTGATGTCGCCGCCATCCTGCGCCACGGCGGGCCGCACGCGGGAATCCAGCAGATCCTTGATGGTCTTCACCGTCTCGCCCGCATCCTCGTCGAAGAATTCTTCATCCACTGCCGTGTTGGCCGTGGCAGCGCCCGCCAGCACTGGCGCGCCTGCGAGATAGTGATCCATGATGGCGCCGAGCACGGCTGGCTTCAACTGCTGCCATTCGGCGTCACGCCGCGTCACCGTCACGAAGTCATGGCCGAGGAACACCCCCGACACGCCCTTGATGCCGAAGAGCTTGGAGGCCAGCGGCGATTCCCCGGCTTCGCTCGCAGAGCGGTAGTCGCGCGTCGAACCCGGCAGCACGGGCTTGCCCGGAATGAACTTGAGCGTGGCGGGGTTGGGCGTGGCTTCGGTCTGGATGAACATGGGGAACCTCTGGACAGGGCTTATAGGCCTGTCTGGAAGAGTTTTAAAGTAAAACCCGACTTCACCAATCAGGAAACGACGAAACCCATGATCTTGCGAACCTCCCGCATCACCGGCTGGGCTATGGCCCGGGCCCGGTCGGAGCCGTCCTTCAACACCGCCTCGACATAGCCCGGATCGGCCAGAAGACGGTTCATTTCGCCTGCAATCGGCGCCAGCTTGAGGACAGCGAGTTCCGCCAGCGCGTTCTTGAAGGCGGAGAACTGCCCGCCGCCATACTCCGCCAGAACCTGCTCAACGCCCTGCCCTGCAAGGGCCGCATAGATGCCCACGAGATTCTCAGCCTCCGGCCGGCCCTTCAGGCCCCCGGCGGCGGAGGGGATGCCATCGGCATCGGTCTTGGCCTTGCGGATCTTCCTGGCGATGTCATCAGCCGAGTCGGTGAGGTTGATGCGGCTGAGGTCGGAGGGGTCGGACTTCGACATCTTCTTGGTGCCGTCGCGCAGGCTCATGACGCGCGTCGCCGGTCCCTGGATCACCGGATCGGTGATCGGGAAAAAGGCCTCGCCATGGCCCTGCGCCGCGATCGATTCGGCGAAGTCGAGGTTGAATTTCTGGGCGATGTCGCGGGTCAGTTCGAGGTGCTGCTTCTGGTCCTCGCCCACCGGCACGTGGGTGGCCTTGTAGATCAGGATGTCGGCGGCCATGAGCACGGGATAGTCGTAGAGACCGACCGAGGCGCGCTCCTTGTCCTTTCCCGCCTTCTCCTTGAACTGGGTCATGCGGTCGAGCCAGCCGAGGCGGGCGACGCAGTTGAACACCCAGGCGAGTTCCGCGTGTTCGGCGACCTGCGACTGGTTGAAGATGATCGACTTCTTCGGATCAAGGCCGCAGGCGATGTAGGCCGCGGTCACATCCAGGATGGCCTTGCGCAGCACCGTTGGCCCGCCCCAGACCGTGACACCTTGCGTGATCGCATGCAGGTCCACCACGCAATAGAGCGTCTCGTGCGTTTCCTGCATCCGGATCCAGTTGAGCATCGCGCCGAGATAGTTGCCGAGGTGCAGGTTGCCTGTGGGCTGCATGCCGGAGAGGACGCGGGGCGTGAACTGGCTCATGGTGTGGACCCTTGAAGGAGGCGAGGTTTGATGCGCCTTGGACAGCGCAGCTTTCGGGCCGCGCTGATAGCGGCCCCACCGGCCCTTGAAAAGGTCTATCTGCGCAAGGTGCGCTTCAGTTCACCGAGGCGGAAGGCCCCCGTGACATGGGCCGTGGCGAAGTAGCTGGCAATGCCCGCGGCCATCAGCGCCAGAAGCCCCCGGAGTGCCGCCGCGAAGCCTGCCCCTTCGGCATAGTTGCCGTTGAGCCACCAGGCCTGCATCAGCCACATCACACCCGCCATGACAGCCACCGAGACGAGGATGCGCGGAAGGCGCGAGCGGAAGCGGGCGTCGGCACTGAAATGGCCACGGCCCAGCGACGTCACGATGAGGGCCAATGCATTGACCCAGGCGGCAATGCTGGTGGCGAGCGCGATCCCCACATGCGACAGGTATTTCACCAACACGAAACTGGCGATGATGTTGACGGCGACAGTTGCCATGGCGAAGAACATGGGCGTGCGCGTGTCCTCGCGGGCATAGAAGCCGGGCTGGAAAATCTTCGTGAGCGTGAAGGCGGGCAAGCCGATGGCGAAGGCGGCGAGCGCCGGCGTCACCGCCAGCGTGTCGGCCCGCGTGAAGGCGCCGTGTTCATAAACCGTGTGCAGGATCGGCCTGCCGATCACGATGAGTGCCGCCGCGGCAGGCAGTGTCAGGAACAGCGCGAATTCCAGCGCCCGGTTCTGGCTGTCCAGCGCCCCTTGTGTGTCATTGGCCCTGAGCTTGCGCGACAGCGTGGGCAGCAGCACCACGCCGATGGCCACGCCAATGACGCCGAGCGGCAGCTGGAACAGCCGGTCGGCGTAGTAGAGAAAGGCCACGCCGCCCGCGATGCCCGAGGCCAGAGCCGTGGCGATGGCCAGGTTGATCTGCGTGACACCGCCCGAGATGATGCCGGGCACGGACAGGAGCAGCACCTTCTTCACGTCAGGCGTGATGCGCGGCAGGCCGGGCCTGACCTGTGCCCCCGCCCGCTTCGCTGAAACCAGCAGGAAAAGCATCTGCAGGATGCCCGACAGGGTGACACCATAGGCAAGGAAGCGCCCGGTGTCCGGCGTGTTTCCCAGTCCCAGATACCAGGCCAGCAGCGTGACCGAGATCACCACGATGTTGAGCAGGATCGGTGCCGCCGCTGCCGCCGTGAAGCGCCCCAGCGAATTGAGGATGCCGGAGAACAGTGCCGTCAGCGACATGAGACCGAGATAGGGAAAGCAGATGCGCGTCAGTTCTACCGCGAGTTCATAGGTCTCGTCCTGATGGCGGAAGCCCGGCGCAAAGGCATACATCAGCCACGGCATGACGATCATGGCAACAGCGCAGAACAGCAGCATCCAGTTGGCCAGCACCGACAGCACGTCACGGGCAAAGGCGAAAGCCTTGTCGCTGCCTTCGCCTTCCAGCTTGCGGGCGAACTGCGGCACGAAGGCGTTGTTGAAGGCGCCCTCGGCAAAGAGCGCGCGGAAGAGATTGGGCAGGCGTTGCGCCACGAAGAAGGCCTCGGCCACGAAGCCCGTGCCCAGCGTGAAGGCGATGAGCTGGTCACGCACAAAACCGAAGAGGCGCGAGATGAGCGTGAAGCCACCCACGGTGGCGGCGGATTTCAGCAGTGACATGGTGTCTTTCTCATGTGCCCGTCTGGAGAGCCTGCGCCTCGGGCGCCAGCACCTGCATCAGGCGTTTTTCGATCTGGGCATGGCGCGCCGGGTTCTCGATCTTGGCGCCCGTGAGGTCGGTCACATAGAACACGTCGATGGCCTTCTCGCCGAAAGTTGTGATGTGCGCCGAGGCGATGTTGAGGTTGAGGTGGAACAGCGCCTCGGTGAGGCCATGCAGCAGGCCCACCCGGTCAAGGCCGTTGATCTCGATCACCGTCTGGCGGTTGGACGAGGTGTTGTCGATGATGACGCGCGGTGCCACCGTGAAGGCCTTCACCCGTTCGGTGAGGTCCGGCATGTTCTTCAGCGCCTCGCGCAGGCGCAGCTGCCCGCGCAGGGTGCGTGCGATGGTGTCCGCCACGCGCAGTGCGCGCCGGTTCTCGTCCTCGTCCATCTTGAATTCGCGGCGGAGCAGGATGGTGTCGAGCGCCATGCCGTCGGTGGTGGTGAAAATCTGCGCCCCGATGATGTTGGCGTTGGCCGCAGCACAGGCCCCGGTGATCAGCGCCAGAAGGCGCGGATGGTCAGGCGCGAAGACAGTGATTTCGGTCACTGCCGCAAATGCGTCGCTGCGGGTTTCGGTGATGACATCGCGCGTGGGCGCGCGGGCAATGAGCGCCTGGTGACGCAGCTGCTGGTCCAGCGGCACATTGAGCCAGTAGGCATCATAGTGCCGGGCCGCCTCGCGCCGCCGCTCATCCTCGCTCCATGCCGGAAAGCGGGCGAGGAACTCGTTCTGGGCAGCGGTGACCCGGTCCTTGCGCGATACCGCGGCGTGGCCTCCGGTCAGCAGGGGATCGGACTCGGAGAAGAGCGTTCGAAGCAGTTGCCCCTTCCAGCCGTTCCACACGCCGGGGCCAACGGCGCGGATGTCGCAGACGGTGAGGATGAGCAGCAGCTTCAGCCGCTCCGGGCTCTGCACGATCGAGGTGAAATCGAGGATCGTCTTGAAGTCGTTGAGGTCGCGCATCTGCGCCGTCTCGCTCATCAGCAGGTGATGGCGGATGAGCCAGGCGACGGTCTCGGTTTCCGCCGCATCAAGGCCAAGGCGCGGGCAGAGGCTGAGCGCGATGCGCTCGCCCGCCACGGAATGGTCCTCCGGCCTGCCCTTGGCGATGTCGTGGAACAGCGCCGCCACATAGAGCGCCCGTCTGGAGGTGAGGGTGGGAAAGAGGCGCACCGACAGGGGATGATCGCCCGAAAGCGTGCCGGTCTCGATCTGGCGCAGCACGCCCACGGTCCGGATCAGATGCTCATCGACGGTGTAGTGGTGATACATGTTGAACTGCATCATCGCCACGACCTTGCCGAAGTCGGGAATGAAGCGGCCCAGCACGCCCGCCTCATTCATCAGGCGCAGCACCGATTCCGGATCATCCGAGCCCGTCAGGATGTCGATGAAGATGGCGTTGGCATCCGCGCTGTTGCGCAGGGACTCATCAATGAGCCGCAGCGAACCGCGGATGCGCTTGAGGGCATCCGGGTGCACCTCCAGCCCCTCCGCAGCCGAGACCTTGAAGATGCGCAGGAGATTGACGGGATCTTCCCGGAACACTTCGTCATCGCTGATGGTGAGGCGCACACCGTCGATGCGGAAGGCCTTGCCCAGGCTTTTTCCGCTCCGGCGCGGAATGAGCTTGCCCAGCATGCTGCCGAGAGAGCGTGGCTCCTTCAGGTGGCGCGCTTCGAGGCTGGCGCAGAAGATGCGCGTCAGGTCACCCACTTCCTTGGCGACAAGGAAGTAGTGTTTCATGAAGCGTTCCACGTGCTTCAAACCGGCATGAGCCTTGTAGCCGAGACGCTCCGCCAGCTCGCCCTGCCGGTCGAAGGAGAGCTTGTCCTCGCCGCGTCTGGCAATGAAGTGGAGGTGGCAGCGCACCGCCCAGAGAAAGTCCTCCGCCTTCTGGAAGCGCCGGAGGTCATCGCGCGAGAAGGCCCCCTTCTCCGCCAGCTGTTCCGGCGTATTGGCATCGAACAGGAACTTGGCGATCCAGAACAGCGTGTGCAGGTCACGAAGCCCGCCCTTGCCGTCCTTCAGGTCGGGCTCCACCGCATAGCGGCTCTCGCCCGACTTGATGTGGCGCTGGTCGCGTTCGGCCAGCTTGTCGGTGACGAAGCGGCGCGCCTCCTTCTGCAGGATGCCGCTGCGGTATTGTGACTGCAGTTCGGCGAAGAGTGCTGCGTCACCACAGATGAAGCGCGCCTCCAGCACCGCTGTCATGATGGTGTTGTCGGTTTTCGCGAGCCGCACGCAGTCAGCAACGGTGCGGGTGGCATGACCCACCTTCTGGCGCGCGTCCCACAGGGCATAGAGCAGGAATTCCACCACCTCGCCGACGCGGCGGTCTTCGATTGTGGGCGTGAGCAGCAGCAGGTCGATGTCAGAGCCCGGTGCCAGCGTGCCCCGCCCATAGCCACCCACGGCGACGATGGCCAGCGGCAGGTCGCCGGACTTGAAGACGTCGTGTCTGGCAAAATCAAACAGCGCCCGGATGATGGCGTCTTCGCCATCGGAGAGTTCCACGGCGCAGGCCGTGCCGTGGCCATGGCGCATGAGGCCCGCCTCGGCCTCGGCCTTCAGCGTCGTGAGGCAGTCGCGGATGAGTTTGGAGGCAGCCGTACGCACCGCCAGCGGCTGCCGGTTTTCGGCATCCAGCAGGTTGCGAAGCGCTTGCGGAAAGGTGGTGAGGGAAAGCGGTGGCGTGGTCATGGGATGCCACCGTCCTTGCCCGAGAGCGCCTTCAATTCATAGAGCAGGGAAAGCGCTTCACGCGCCGTCACCTGGTCAGGGTCAAGGCTCGCCAGTTTTTCGCGCAAGTGATCCGGACTTTGCGTAATGCCGGGTGCTGCGGAACTGGCGCGGGCCATGGAGAACAGTGGCAGGTCATCGGCGAAATGCCCTGCCGGTTTTTCGTCGCGCTGCTGTTCCAGATGCTTCAGCACTTCGAAGGCGCGACTGATGACAGGGGCAGGCAGGCCTGCGAGCTTCGCCGCCTGGATGCCGTAGGAGCGGTCGGCGGCACCCTTCACCACATCATGCAGGAAGATGATCTCGCCCCGCCATTCCTTCACCGCCATGGTGTGGGCGGCAAGGCTGTCGAGTGTCGCCGTCAGAACGTTCAGTTCATGGTAATGCGTGGCGAAAAGGGCGCGGCAGCGGTTCTGCTCATGCAGATACTCAAGCGCCGCCCAGGCAATGGAGAGACCGTCGAAGGTCGCGGTGCCCCGCCCGATTTCATCGAGGATGACGAGCGAGCGCGCCGTCGCCTGGTTGAGGATCGCCGCCGTCTCTACCATTTCCACCATGAAGGTGGAGCGTCCGCGTGCGAGATCATCGGCAGCACCGACGCGGCTGAACAGCCGGTCCACCACACCGATATGGGCAGACTGCGCCGGCACGAAGCTGCCCATCTGGGCGAGGATGGCGATGAGCGCGTTCTGGCGCAGGAAAGTGGATTTGCCCGCCATGTTGGGGCCGGTGAGCAGCCAGACGCGAGGGTCTTCGCCGCCGAGGGCGCAGTCATTGGGCGTGAAGCGCGCCTCGCCCGCCTTCTGCAGGGCCGCCTCCACCACAGGATGCCGCCCGCCTTTCACGTCGAAGACGGGGGAATGATCAACAATGGGCCGGCAGTAGTTTTCCCGCGCCGCCAGTTCGGCAAGCGCTGCAAGGCAATCCAGATTGGCAAGGGCGGCAGCGCAGGATGAGATCGCTTCCTTCGCCGCCAGCACGGAGGCCACGGCCTCGGCAAAGAAGGCCAGTTCAAGCGCCAGTGCCCGCTCCGAGGCCCCGGCGATCTTCTGCTCCAGGTCCATGAGTTCGGGTGAGGAGAAGCGCATGGCACCAGCCATGCTTTGGCGGTGCTGGAACTTGAGTGGAAGACCGGGCGATTGCAGTGCCTCCGCCTGCTGGGCGTTCACTTCAATGAAATAGCCGAGGATGTTGTTGTGCTTGATGCGCAGCGTGCGCACGCTGGTCATTTCGGCATAGCGCGCCTGAAGTGCCGCGATCACCTGGCGCGTGTCGTCACGGAGCGCCCGCTGTTCGTCAAGCTCCGGTGAAAATCCGGAGGCGACAAAGCCGCCGTCACGGGCGAGGTAGGGCAGGTCAGCAGCCAGGGCGGAGGCGAGATGGCTGGCAAGTTCACGTGGGGCTGCCGCGGTGTCCGCGATGGCGCTGGCGATCACGGGCGGATGGTCACCATGGCCCGCGAGGCGCTCCGCGATGGCGTGCGCGGCCATGAGGCCGTCACGCATCATGGCAAGGTCGCGTGGTCCGCCGCGGTTGGCCGATAGCCTGGCCAACGCGCGCTCGAGATCGGGCATGGCGGCAAGGGCGGCACGCATGGCACCCCGCAGCGCTTCCGCCTGCAGCATTGCTTCAACACCGTCCAGACGGCCTGCGATGGCAGAGGGATCGGCCAGCGGCTGTCCCAGCAGTGCTGCCAGCCGCCGCCTGCCGCCCGCCGTGACCGTGCGGTCAATGGTGGCGAGAAGGCTGCCCTGCCGTTCGCCCGACAGCGTGCGCGTGAGTTCAAGGTTGGCGCGGGTTGCCGCATCGATCAGCAGGCCCTGTGCCGGATTGTCCTGCCGTGGCGGGCGCAGATGCGGCATCTCCGCCACCTGGGTGATCCGGATATAGTCGAGCAGCGCCCCCAGCGCCGATGTCTCGGCCCGCGAGAACGCGCCAAAACCGGAGAGATCAACAACCGCGAAATGCTGCGCCAGCCGGTGCCCGGCGGCCTGCGCGTCAAAGCGGCTGGCGGGAAGTGGCGAGAGCGCTGCCCCGCATTCCCGCGCCAGCCGCCCGAGCAGCGGATCGTCCAGTGCACTGTCGGCGATGATCAGTTCGGAGGCTGAAATGCGCGCAAGATCGGACCCCAGCCGCGCACGGTCACTGACCGTGACGGAAAGGTCCCCGGTGGAGATGTCGCACCAGGCCAGTGCCAGCTCGTCCGTGCCGCGCAGCCATGCGAGGGCGGCGAGATGGTTGACGCTGCCGGTGTCAAGAAGCGTGTCCTCGGTGATGGTGCCGGGCGTGATCAGGCGGATCACGTCCCGGCGGACGACGGATTTGGCACCGCGCTTCTTGGCCTCCGCCGGGTCTTCCAACTGCTCGCAGATCGCCACCTTGTGGCCGTGGCGGATGAGCTTCTGCAGGTAGTGGTCCACCGCATGCACGGGAACCCCGCACATCGGGATGTCCTCGCCCAGGTGCTTGCCCCGCTTGGTGAGCGCAATGCCCAGAACGCCAGACGCCACCTCGGCATCGGCAAAGAACATCTCGTAGAAGTCGCCCATGCGGTAGAACAGCAGGCTGCCGGGGTGGGCCTTCTTGATCTCGAGGTATTGGGCCATCATCGGCGTGGGTTTCTCGGCCCCGCCCGTGGACCTGTCCCCGGAGGCCCCGTCCCCGGTAAACTTGTCCCCTTCTGGTGAAAACCCTTGCATGGTCACGCCTTAGCCCGCTTTGCCGCAGGCCCGCAACGGCACGCTGTCCATGCGACTTTTTCCACGTTTTCCGGCCTTGAGCAGCGGACATTCCCTCACTAGGCTGACAGGCTGGCCACCGGCACACAAACGGGGCCCAAGCAGAAACAGGAAACACCCGAAGATCATGAGCACGCCGCCCCGCAAGATGCCCAAGCGCCCGACGATTTCCGATGAAGAAGCGCTGCAGTTCCACCAGAGGGGCAAGCCCGGCAAGCTCGAGATCAACCCGACAAAGCCCATGGCGACCCAGCGTGACCTGTCGCTGGCCTACAGCCCGGGCGTTGCCGTTCCCGTGCGCCGCATCGCCGAGGACCCGTCCACCGCCTATGACTACACCACCAAGGGCAACCTCGTGGCGGTCATCTCCAACGGCACTGCCATTCTCGGGTTGGGCGACCTCGGCGCGCTCGCCTCGAAGCCCGTGATGGAAGGGAAGTCGGTTCTGTTCAAGCGCTTTGCCGATGTCGATTCCATCGACCTCGAAGTCGATACCAAGGATGTCGATGAGTTCATCGGCGCCGTGCGTTACCTCGGTCCCTCCTTCGGCGGCATCAACCTCGAGGACATCAAGGCCCCGGACTGTTTCGTGATCGAGCAGCGCCTGCGCGAGCTGATGGACATTCCGGTGTTCCATGACGACCAGCACGGCACAGCCATCATCGCAACCGCGGCGCTCATCAACGCCCTGCAGATCACCGGGCGCTCGCTCAAGGATTTCCGCCTCGTCTGCAATGGTGCTGGTGCCGCAGCCATCGCCTGCGTGGAACTGGTGAAGTCGCTCGGCGTGCCCGGCCACAACGTCATTCTCTGTGACAGCAAGGGCGTGGTCTACAAGGGCCGCACCGAGGGCATGAACCAGTGGAAGTCGGCGCATGCGGTTGATACGCCGCTGCGCACGCTCGCCGAAGCCATGGATGGCGCGGATGTGTTCTTCGGCCTCTCGGTTGCCGGTGCCCTCACCCCTGCCATGGTGAAGAGCATGGCGAAGGACCCCGTCATCTTCGCCATGGCCAATCCCGATCCGGAAATCACCCCGGAAGATGCCCACCAGGTGCGCAGTGATGCCATCATGGCGACAGGGCGCTCGGACTATCCCAACCAGGTCAACAATGTGCTGGGCTTTCCCTATATCTTCCGGGGCGCGCTCGACGTGCGCGCCCGTACCATCAACGAGGAGATGAAGGTGGCGGCAGCGCGCGCCCTTGCCGAACTGGCGCAGGAAGACGTGCCCGATGAGGTGGCCGCCGCCTACCACGGCTCGCGCCTCACCTTTGGCCGCGAATACCTGATCCCCGTGCCCTTCGACCCGCGCCTCATCTCGCGCATTCCAGTCGCGGTGGCCCGCGCCGCCATGGAATCAGGCGTGGCGCGCCATCACATCGCCGACCTTGAAGCCTACGCGGCGCAACTCTCCGCCCGCCTCGATCCGATTGCGGGTACGCTGCAGAATGTCTACGGCTATGTGCGCCGCAAGCCCAAGCGCATGGTCTTCGCCGAAGGCGAGGAAGACCGCATGATCCGCGCCGCCAACTCCTACGCCTCGGCAGGTCTCGGCAATGCCATCCTGATCGGGCGCGAAGAGGTGATCGCCGCGACGCTCAAGGCCTCCGGCATCGAGTTGAACGAACACGTCGAGATCCTCAACGCCCGTCTCTCCGACCGCAACGTTGATTATGCCAACTATCTCTATGGCCGCCTGCAGCGCGACGGCATGCTCTACCGCGACTGCCAGCGCCTCGCCAACCAGGACCGCAACGTCTTCGGCGCCTGCATGGTGGCGCTGGGTGATGCCGATGCCATGGTGACGGGCCTGACGCGCAACTACTCGCTGGCCCTCGACAACATCCGCCGCGCCATCGACGTGCGCAAGGGCCACCGCCCCATCGGTGTCTCCATGGCGCTGGTGCGCGGCCGCACCGTCTTCATCGCTGACACCTCGGTGCATGAACTGCCGACCGCGCAGGAACTCGCAGATATCGCCCAGGAAGCGGCAGGCGTGGCCCGCAAATTCGGCTACGAGCCACGCGTGGCGCTGCTCTCCTACTCCACCTTCGGCTACCCCAAGGGCGAGCGCGCCGCCTATGTGAAGGAGGCCGTGGAAATCCTCGCCCAGCGCGGCGTCGATTTCGAGTTTGACGGAGAAATGGCCGCCGACGTTGCGTTGTCACGCGAGGCCATGGCGCTCTTTCCGTTTTGCCGCCTGACGGGGCCAGCCAACGTGCTGGTCATGCCGGCCGCTCACTCCGCCTCGATCTCCACCAAGATGCTGCAGCAGCTGGGTGGCGTCACCGTGATCGGCCCGCTGCTGACGGGCATCGCCGGTTCGGTGCAGATCGCCTCCATGTCGGCGACGACCAATGACATCGTCAATCTTGCGGCGATTGCGGCCTTTGACCTGAATTGGTGAGTGAGGTTGCGGCGGGCGCGCCGAAATAGGCGAAGTAGCGTGGGTTGATCGCGGCAACGGGCAGCACGATCAGCACGTCCGTGGTGTTGAAGTCGTGGTCGATGACGGCGCCCTCGCCCACATGGCAGCCGAGCCGCACATAGCCCTTGATGAGCGGTGGCAGGGAACGCATGGCGGCGCGCGGATCAATGGATTCGATCGGCCTCCGCCGCATGTTCACATAGCGCCCCGGCAGGGCGGCGACATGCCAGTCCTCCGGTGCCTTGGCGGCATGCGCCAGCCATGTCAGCGCGTCCGCGTGGATCTCCGGGTCGGTGCCGTCAAAACTGGCGCAGCCCATCATCACGTCAATCCTGTGGGCGCGCACATAGTTCCAGATGCCTTGCCAGAGCAGTTCCGCCACCGGCTGGTCGCGCATGTCGGCGCGCACGCAGGAACGCCCGAGTTCGAGGAAGGAAAGGCCGCGCTTGCGTGCCATCAACGGCGCGATGTCGTATTCACCAGAGGTGTAGAAGCCGTCGGCATTGTCCGCCGCCGCCTCGCGGATCAGCCGGTAGGTGCCCACGAGGTCGCCGTCTTCAACGGCAAATCCGGGTTCTCCATTGGCACCCGTCCTGATGACGAGCAGGTGATCGCACACCGCGTCATAGCGGTCGCTGTCGCGCCCCTCGCCGTTGCGGGCCGTGGTGGCTGATCCTTCCTCCATGAAGACACGGTGGCGCAGCCGCTGGGCGGCGGCAACATCGGCAGGCGATTGCGCCAGTCGGGCAACAAGCGAAGCCTTGGAGGCAAGAACCTGGGGCATGGCTGACTTCTATCCCGGAAGTGCAACAGTCCGGTAACGCAATCACGCCGCAGGCGGCAGCGCCAGCCGGACCACGCTGGTCTCAAGGTCGTGGCGGTCGAAGGGTTTGGCGAGGTGTCCATCCATGCCGGCAGTGAGGCAGGCGGCGACGGCTTCGGGGCGCGTGTTGGCCGTAAGCGCGAGAATGGGCAGGCGCCTGTGTTGCGACTGCGCTTCGGCGGCACGGATGAGCTGGGCTGTTTCCGGCCCGCTGAGGCCCGGCATTTCCATGTCGAGCAGCAGGATGTCGAACGGCGTCCCGCCATTGATGGCCTCGATCGCCGCCACGCCGGAATTGACCGCCACCACGCTGTGGCCGGCTTTCTCCAGGATGGTGCGGGCGATGACCGTGTTGACCGGCGTGTCGTCAGCCAGCAGCACATGCAGCGCCGGACCCCGGCTGGCGCGTGTGGCGATGGTGCGCAACTGTGCCGCCGCCGTGCGGACGAAGGCGCTGTCACGCGAGGTCAGCTGCTCGACCAGTGTCGAGCAGCGCACGGGCCGCATGAGGTAGCCGGTGAGCGGCTGCTTCAGCAGGTGCTGCAGCGGACGGCGCTCGTCGGGCGTCAGCAGAATCCAGATTTGCGGCAGCGGCCTGCCTTGCCGCTCCAGCTTGCGGGCGGCCTCCAGCAGCGGCGGGCCCGACTGTGAATCGCAGATGATGCTGTCGAGACTGTTGTGCAGGAGTGCCCTGGCGTCCTGCCCCTGCAGGTCGGCGGGCGCGATCACATCAGCACCCTGCGCCTGTAGTTGCCGCGCGAAATGCCCCGACACGAAACCGGCCTCGAGGCAGAGGCGGAAGCGCCGTCCGGCCAGCGCGTTTCCGGCGCGCGGCGCGGCGTCGGCCGTCACCGTTCCGGGCAGGGTGACGGTGAGGCAGGTGCCTTCGCCGGGCGTGCTTTGCGCGCTGATCCCGCCGCCGAGGCTTTCGGCAATGCGGCGGCTGATGGTGAGGCCAAGGCCGGTGCCGCCGAAACGCCGCGTCGTATCCGCGTTGGCCTGCTCGAAGGGCTTGAAGATGCGTGACAGTTCGTCCGCCGTCATGCCGATGCCGGTGTCGGATACCGTGAAGCTCAATCCATCAGACCCGTGGCGTGCCACCGTGATGGCGACACCGCCACGCTCGGTGAACTTGATGGCGTTGCCCGCGAGATTGAAGAGGATCTGGCGCAGCCGCATGTCATCGCCCATGACGGTCTGCGGCACGTCGGGGGCAAAGAGCGAGACGATTTCGATCCCCTTGGCATGGGCGCGCGGTGCCAGAAGCTCCGTGACATTCTCCACCAGCGCCGTGATGTCGACGGGCGCGATCTTGTCCTTGCGCAGGGCCTCGGATTTTGCACCATCGAGTATTTCATCAATGATCGAGAGAAGGATGCGGCCAGAGGCATGCGCCGTGGTGGCATAGTTCTTCTGCTCTGGCGTCATTTCGCTTTCGAGCAACAGGCCGAGCATGCCGATGACGCCATTCAGCGGCGTGCGGATCTCATGGCTCATGGTGGCGAGCAGGCGGGATTTTTCGCTGGCCAGTTCCTCCGCCGCATTGCGTGCCACCTGTTCCGCCGAAAGGCCGGACTTCAGGGTCTTGAGGCGCTGCAGGATTTCGCGGTTGAGCAGCACATAGGCGATGGCCGACAGTGCTGCCGCACCGGCGAGCAGGACGAGGGCCGCCAGCAGCGGCGTCTGGTCCATGAAATGATTGACGAGGCCGATGAGGCCGAAGGTGAGGAGGATTTCAACGCCCCAGACCGCCGCGAGCACGGGTGCGCGCCAGCTCGTGCCGGAGATGCCGCGGGACTTGGACGGACGGGTGATCCTTCTGCTCATGGCCACTCATTAGCGCCGCAAGCCTTGCCAAAGCGTGATGCACGTGAATCACGGTAAAGTTTCACTAAATCCTGTGGATTGCGGGGATATCACGCCGCCCGCAGCAGGGCCGGTTTCTGGCGGTAGCTGAGCGCCTCGGCGAGATGGATGCGTGCCACCGCCTCCCGGCCATCAAGGTCGGCGATGCTGCGTGCCACCCGGAGCACCCGGTGATAGCCGCGCGCCGAGAGGTTCATGGCATCCGCCGCATCACGGATGAGGGCAGTGCCTGCCGCGTCCAGCCGCACGATCTCTTCCAGCACCTTGCCGTCGGCTTCGGCATTGGTGCGCAACTCCGGCAGGCCCATGGCTTGGTAGCGCCCGGCCTGACGGGCCCGCGCCGCCGCCACCCGCCCCGCCACATCGGCGCTGGTTTCCTTTGGCGCCGGGAGCGTGAGGTCGGAGGCCTTCACCGACTGCAGCTCGATCTGGATATCCATGCGGTCGAGAAGCGGACCGGAAATCCGCCCCTGGTAGTCCGCCGCACAGCGCGGGCCCTGCCGGCAGATGTGCCCCGGTTCGCCCGCCATGCCGCACTTGCACGGGTTCATGGCGGCGACCAGCTGGAAGCGCGCGGGGTAGGTCACATGGTAGTTCGCCCGTGCCACCACGGTTGCTCCCGTTTCCATGGGCTGGCGCAGGGATTCAAGGACGCGGGGGCCGAATTCCGGCAACTCGTCCAGAAAGAGCACGCCGTGATGGGCAAGCGCCATCTCGCCCGGCTTGGCCCGCAGGCCGCCGCCCACCAGCGCCGGCATGGAGGCGGAATGATGCGGGGCGCGGAAGGGCCGCGCCCGGGATAGCTGGCCGTCGCGCAATTCGCCGGAGAGCGAGGCGATCATCGAGACGTCCAGCATCTCGCGCGCTTCCATGGGTGGCAGGATGGAGGGCAGGCGCTGCGCCAGCATGGATTTCCCCGCCCCGGGAGGGCCGACCATCATCATGTGGTGGCCGCCTGCCGCCGCCACTTCCAGCGCCCGCTTGGCCGCCTCCTGCCCCTTGATGTCGGAGAGGTCGGGGAGGGCTGGCACCTTCTCCTGCAGCCGGGCTTCGGGGCGGCGCAGCACCTGCGTGCCCTTCACATGGTTGATGAGCTGGATCAAGGTTTCAGGCGCGAGGATATCGACGGTCTCCCCTGCCCAGGCGGCCTCGGCACCCGACGCCTTCGGGCAGATGAGGCCAAGCCCATGGCCATGGGCCGTCATGGCGGCTGGAAGGGCCCCTGAGACGGGCAGCAGACTGCCATCCAGCGCCAGTTCGCCCATGACGGCGTAGGACTGCAGGAAATCCGGGGGTATGACACCCAGCGCCGAAAGAAGGGCAAGCGCAATGGGCAGGTCATAATGGCTGCCCTCCTTGGGAAGGTCGGCGGGCGAGAGGTTGATGACCAGCCGCTTGCCCGGAAGGGCGAGACCAATGGAGTGCAACGCCGCCCGCACCCGCTCGCGGCTCTCACCCACGGCCTTGTCCGGCAGCCCGACCACCGTGAAAGCCGCCTGACCGCCGGTGAACTGCGCCTGGCAATCAATGAGAACGCCCTCCACCCCCTGGAAGGCAACCGTTGCAACCCGCGATGTCATGACCTCACCCCTTTGCACTTAGGACGTTAGGGCGGAGGAATTCCGTCGGTCAAGAACAAAAATGGAACAATCGACTTGGGTGACGGATAGGGGTCACGTGCCAAGTTTAGCGGCACGCACCTACTAACATATTAAAATGACGTTAATTTTCAACCACGCCTCGGGTCAATTGTGTGTTTGGATGTTCATGCTTTGGCCAGTTTTCCACTGTGATTTCACTATGCTTGAATTTCGATAAAGCGTGGTGTCTACAGTACCTATGCACTTTCCACCGAGCCGCGACTCGGCAGGGCGAATGCCAAACCTCCAAGCGTCTTTAAGCGCGGACGCAATGGGGCGTTTAGGGCATCCGGCCAGCCACAGGACCGGAGAAAGAAAGTGCAGAGATGAGGGTCTATTGCCCGATTCACATGCCAGTGTCGGTACGGGACTATACCCGTATCCGCCTTGGCCGTCTGGAACACGTGCGTTCCCACTGCAGGTCCCTCCCCCAGCGGTAATACCGCCAGGGTGAAGGCCTCGGACTAACGAGAGCGCCTCACATCCGTTACCGCGGGTGTGAGGCATGTTTCTGAGTTGCCCCAGAACGGGGCAAACCTAGGCCTATTCGGGGCGCAGGCGCAAGAGTCGACTCGCCGCAGAAGTCAGATGTTGCTCCTGGACAGGGTGGCTGTGGATAACATCCGACAGGACACCTGTTTGGCTCACCCCAACCTCCCCGCCACCTCTGCCACGCCGCGAATATCCTTCACGGCAAAGAACCGTGGCGTGTTCTCGGGCACCTCTTCGTGTTCGTGGTCCCAGAGGATGTCGAAGGGCACATAGACGCCGTAGCCTCCGGCGCGGATCATCGGCAGCACGTCGGAGCGGATGGAGTTGCCCGCCATCAGGGTGCGTTCCACCCGCCCGCCATGGCGTCGGCAGATGCGTTCATAGGTTTCCGGCTTCTTGTCGGCGACGATCTCCACGCCCTCGAAGTAATGCGCCAGCCCAGAGGCCAGCACCTTGCGCTCCTGGTGGTGCAGGTCGCCCTTGGTGACCAGCAGCAGGCGGTGGCGCCCATGCAGGGCCTTCAGCGTCTCTTCCACATGGGGCAGCAACTCGATCTCGTGGTCGAGCATGGTGCGGCCCATCTTGATCAGTTTGGAAATGGTCGCCGCATCAACCGTGCCACCCGTCACGTCGATCGCCGTCTCGATCATCGAGAGCGTGAAGCTCTTGACGCCGAAACCATAGAGCGAGATGTTGCGCTTCTCTGCTTCCGCCAACGCATGCGCACCGTCGTCCGGCGGCAGCACATGGCTGAACATCTCGCCAAAGGCCTTCTCTGCCGCCTCGAAGTGGATGAGATTGTGCCACAGCGTATCATCAGCATCGAAGGCGACGAGATCGAGTCCGCTCACACCATGTATCCCTAACGACGTGCCTCGATCGCATCCCAGATCAGCGCCGCGATGTCGGCCCCGCCGAAGCGCTTCACCTGGCGGATGCCGGTGGGCGAGGTGACGTTGATCTCCGTCATGTAGTCGCCGATCACGTCGATGCCGGTGAAGATCAGGCCGCGCTTCTTGAGGTCCGGGCCGATGGCCTCGCAAATTTCGTGCTCGCGTTTGGTGAGCGTTGTCGGTTCCGCCCTGCCGCCTGCATGCATGTTGGAGCGGTGGTCGTTGGCGCCGGGCACGCGGTTGATGGCACCCGCCACCTTGCCATCGACAAGGATGATGCGCTTGTCGCCCGCCCGCACCTCCGGCAGGTAGCGCTGCGCGATGATCGGCTCCTTGAACAGCTGCCCGAACATTTCGAGGAGCGAGGAAAAGTTCTGGTCGCCTTCATGGGTCTTGAAGATGCCCGCACCGCCATTGCCGTAGAGCGGCTTGAGGATGATGTCGCCATGCTCGCGGCGGAAGGCATCCAGTTCCGCCCAGTCCCGCGTGATCAGGGTGGGCGGCATGAGGTTGCCGTAGCGCAGGATGAACAACTTCTCCGGCGCGTTGCGCACTTCGGCGGGATCATTCACCACCAGTGTCTTCGGGTGGATGCGTTCGAGCAGATGCGTGGCCGTGATGTAGCCCATGTCGAAGGGCGGGTCCTGGCGCATCAGGATCACATCCTGCGTCGCAAGGTCAATGCGCTGGCGTTCGCCCAGCGTGGCGTGGTTGCCTTTCTCGTCGCGCACCGTCACGGCTTCGCCGCTGGCAAAGAGCGAGCCATCGCGGCTGGCCAGCGCATTCACATGGTAGTGGAACAGGCTGTGGCCGCGGCGCTGCGCCTCCAGCATGAGGGCGAAGGTGGAATCGCCTGCAATGTCGATCGCCGTGATGGGGTCCATCTGGACCGCAACGGAAAGTCCCATGATCTATCGGTCTCCGTAGAATGCATTCTCGATGTGTGTGGGCAGGAAGTTAGAAGAGACGGCGACGATGTCAAACCGGCAGTGGCCTTCCGCCGCACGGCCGTCGCGGGCCATCCATGTGGCGGCGGCAGAGGCGATGCGCCTGGCCTGCCGGGGTGTGACGGCCATCACGGCGTCATCCACGTTTGCGCGCGCCTTCACCTCGATGAAGGCTGTGGTTGCGCCCTTGCGCATGACCAGATCGACCTCGCCCGAGGCGCATTTGAAGCGTCGCGCCAGCAGGCGATAGCCTTTGAGGCGCAGGAACCACAGGGCAACCGTCTCGGCGGTGTGCCCGCGTTTCTCCGTCGCCTCCCGGTTTCTCACGCCTTGCCCTTGAGTTTCAGAATGCGCGCGAAGGCCTCGTCGCGCGGCAGGCCCGTCAGCTTCGCCACTTGCTGGGCCGCCTTGCCGGCGGGCAGGGCGGCGGCGGCATCGGCGATGATGCGGGCAATCTGCGACTCATCCAGCACATGCTCTTCCTGCGGACGGCCCGCGATGACGATGACGCACTCGCCCTTGATGGCCTCGCGCTCCGCCAGTTTGGCCAGAATGCTGCCCGCCGTGCCGCGCAACACTTCCTCGTGCAGCTTGGTCAGTTCCCGCGCCACCGCAACGGGGCGCAAGGCATCGCGCGCCGCAATGTCGGCCAGCGTGTCACGCAGGCGGTGCGGACTTTCATAGGTGACAATGCTGTGCGTGGCCTGCAGCAGCTCATCCAGCGCCCGTCCGCGCTCGCCATCGCCTGCAGGCAGGAAACCCGCAAAGCGGAAGGAGTCGGTGGCAAGGCCCGAGAGTTGCAGCGCTGTCAGCACCGCATTGGCGCCGGGCAGGGCGGTGACCGCCACGCCCGCCTCGGCACAGGCTTTGACCAGGCGATAGCCGGGATCGGAGATGAGCGGGGTTCCGGCATCGCTGACCAGCGCCAGGGCGGCGCCGTTTTCTATGTCCGCAACAAGTGCGGGCGCAAGCCCGGCTTCGTTGTGCTCGTGCAGGGCCTTGAGGGGGACCCGCAGGCCGTAGCGCTCAAGCAGGCGCACGGTGATGCGCGTGTCCTCGCAATAGATGGTGTCAGCCGCGGCGAGTGTTTCGAGCGCGCGCAACGAAATGTCCCCCAGGTTGCCGATGGGGGTTGCCACCAGATAGAGGCCGGGCTTCAGCGGGGCTGCGTCAAAGCCGTGGGCACCGATGTGAAAGCGCCGCCGGGTGTTCGGTTCGGTCATGTGCGGTTGTAGGCATCCTCGTAGCGGATGATGTCATCTTCGCCGAGATAGTCGCCGAATTCCACCTCGATGATTTCAACCGCTTCGCCGTCGAGGCTTTCCAGCCTGTGGCGCTCGCCCAGGGGAATGTCGGCGGATTGGCCGGGATGAAGCTTCATCACGCGGTTTCCGATGGTGACGGTGGCGAGCCCCGACACCACCGTCCAGTGCTCGCTGCGGTGCCTGTGGCTCTGCAGGGAGACACGCCCCCCCTCGTTGACCACGATCCGCTTCACCTTGAAGCCGGGCTTCTCGTCCAGCACGTGGAACATGCCCCACGGCCGCGTCTCGCTCTCCATCCCACTCACTCCGTCGTCCCGCCGGTGACGTTAAGGCGAGATGCAACGCCGGCGCAAGTTCAACGAATGGGGCGCAATGCCTGATAGAGTTCGCGGTAGGCGGGAAGCTGCCGGGCGAAACGGGCCTGCAGTGTCTTGTCCGGCGCGATCTCCGTGCTGCGCGCGGGCTTGCGGTAGAGGCCAGCCGCCGCTTCTCCGGTGAAGGCCTGGCGGGCAAGGCGCGCCACGCCGATGGCCCCGCCCATGTCGCTTGCCGCAATGAGGTGGATGGGCCGGCCGAGGCCGGAGGCGATCATCCGCGCCCACAGCGCGCTGCGGAAACCGCCGCCCACGGCATAGAGCACCTTGGGCACGGTGCCCGTTGCCGTCAGGACACCGTAGCTGTCGGCGATCGAGAGGGTCACGCCCTCCAGCACGGCGCGCGTCAGGTCAACGGCGTCCGTGCCCTGCTCCAGCCCCATGAAGGCCGCCCGCATGGCAGGGTCGTCATGTGGCGTGCGTTCACCCGTGAGATAGGGCAGGAAAAGCAGCCGCGAGGGCGCCCCCATGCGTTTCTCCACCTGCTTCAGCCGCGTGGCAATCGATGTCCCGCCAGCGAGGAGGCCGTCAATCCAGGCCAGCGGCGAGGCACCGTTGAGGAGTGCCGCCATCTGGAACCACAGGCCGGGCAGGGCATGGGCGAAGGCATGGATGTTCTGCTCGGGGGCGGGCACATGGGCGGCCTTGCTGACAAAGATCTGCGCCGCCGTTCCCAGCGAGATGACACCTTCACCCTCGCCGACAAGGCCAAGCCCCAGTGTGTTGGCGGCGGCATCGCCGGTGCCGGTGGCGACCGCCGTGCCGGCAGGAAGCAAGACCGCCTTGGCCGCCTGTGCCGTCAGTTGTCCGGCCGGAGCATTGCCCTCGAGGATGGGCGGCAGCTGGCCCGGTGCCAGCCCGCAGGCCGAGACGATGGGCAGCGACCAGCCGCGCCTCGCCACATCCAGAAGCCACATGCCGGAGGCATCGACCGGATCGGTGGCGATCCTGCCGGTCAGGCGGTAGCGCAGATAGTCCTTGGGGCTCACCACCACGTCGGCGGCCTTCAGCACCTGTGGCTCATGATGCGCCAGCCAGAGCAGCTTGGGAGCGGTGAAGCCTGCCATGGCCCGCACCCCGGCCACGGCGGCGGAGGACGGCAACAGGCGGTTCAGTTCAGCCGCCTCGGCCACGGCCCGGCCGTCATTGTGCAGGATGCAGGGCCGCAGGGGCTTTCCCTGCCGCAGCAGGACAGCCCCATGCATGTGGCCGGAAAGGCCGATCGACACCACTTTCTTCCAGTCGCCCGGACGCTGTGCCGCGAGGCCGCGGCAGGCCTTGCCGAGCGCTGCCCACCAGTCTTGCGGGGCCTGTTCCGACCACAGCGGCCCTGGCCGCCGCGTCGGCACGGCAGCGGAGGCGGCGGCCAGCACACGCTGGCCGTCACTGAGGACCACCTTCAGGGCGGTTGTGCCAAGGTCGATCCCCAGCACCCGGATCATGGACATTCACGGCCTCCCGAATCGCGCAATTGACGTGAGCAAGCCTTCATGCCTATAAGCCCGCCATTCCGAAAGCCGCTGCCGCGCCACAGGGGGTCTTGAGAAGTCCCGTGGTTCGGATGCGGCCATTTCCGTTTGAACACATGAAGCAGGACTGATCCATGGCCAATACCTCCTCCGCCAAAAAGGCAACCCGCGTTGCCAGCCGGCGCACCGTCATCAACAAGAACCGCCTCTCGGCTGTTCGCACCGCCGTGCGCAAGGTGGAAGAGGCCGTGACCTCCGGCAAGAAGGGCGAGGCGGAAGCAGCGCTCAAGGCCGCTGCTCCGGCGCTGGCCCGTGGCGCCCAGAAAGGCGTCATGCACAAGAATGCAGCGTCGCGGAAGATTTCGCGCCTGACCAAGAGCGTCAAGGGCATGAAGGGCTGATCAAGCCCGCCTGAACAGAATTCAGATAACCCGCCGGGCCAGTGTCCGGCGGGTTTTTTGTTGCCGTGTCAAGCCCCGGAATCCGTGGCCCGATAGTCCGGGAACGGATGGATTGTTGATAAAAAATCCAACAAAATCATTTGGTTAATACGCGAATAAGAATCCCGGCCTCAAATGCCCCGCCGGGCGGCCTTCACCCCTTTGTGGCGGCGGACACCTTGCCGCATGTGTTGTATTTTTGCAGCGCGGCGATTCACGGCGTTGAATCAAGCGTTTGAACCTTTCAACCGGCAGCCATCAGGGCTCTGCCCCGGCCATGCTGATTTTCCGTACACGGACGATACGTTGAATCCGTTTGCGCCGCCCGAAAGCGCTTCAGTAAGTTGTCCACAGGACGGCGGGACAGAACACAAGAAAACCCCGCCAGGTTCGGCGGGCAACCGTCAGTGGCAGGAGTATCGGGGTTGTAGCGGACAAAGGTGCGGCGGTCAGCGGGTCCAGGGGCGGATCTGGTTGGCAGGTGTGTGGCGTCTGTTGAGGCGCGGACGAAAGAACAACAGCGTTGTGGAGTGAGCAGTAACCACCGGGCGGCCATCGCCTGGTGCGTTGGACTGCGGCTGCACGGCGGAATGGGGCGGCAAGAAGAGACAATGACCATGGGTGGACAAGCGGCAGGACGGGCGGCTGAGCGGGCAGGCGACCACGGCAGGGAGGCCATGGAGCCATCCCGTTTGCGCGAGACATGGGCGAGGGTGGCCCAGCGGCTGCGCGCCGAACTGGGTGATGACCTGTACACCTCCTGGTTCGGGCGCATGGAACCGGAGGGTTTCGTTGACGGCGCGCTTGCGGCCTCGGTGCCAACGCGCTTCCTCAAGAGCTGGATCGAGAACCACTACAGTGCCAAGCTGGCCAAGATCGCGTCGGCTGAATTCCCGGGCCTCCGCCAGATCCAGGTGCGTGTGCGCGTGCAGGGAGCGGCAGCCCAGCCGACAGCGGTGTCGCGCTCCGTCGTGCCGCCGCCGCGTGCGGGCGGCGAGGTGCCAGCGCTTCAGCCCATGGGCAGTTTCCTGCCGCAGGCGGCTGAAGCGGCCCTGTCTCGGGCCCCCATCATCGACGAGAGCCAGACCTTTGACAGTTTCATGGTGGGGCAGTCCAACCAGCTGGCCCACGCTGCGGCCATGCGCGTGGCCCATGGTCCCGCAGGCTCGCCCGTGGGCTTCAACCCGCTCTACATCCACGCGGGCGCAGGCCTCGGCAAGACCCACCTCCTCAACGCCGTGGCGCAGCGCATCCGCGAGACCCAGCCCTTGCGCAAGGTAATGGTCATGACCGCCGAGCGTTTCATGTACACCTTCATCCAGGCGGTGCGGCAGCGCGACACGCTGTCCTTCAAGGACCAGTTCCAGTCGGTTGACGTGCTGCTGATCGACGATTTCCAGTTCCTCCAGGGCAAGGCCATCCAGCAGGAGTTCTGCCACGCCTTCAACTCGCTGGTGGACCAGCGCAGGCAGGTGGTGGTGGCCGCCGACGTGCCGCCGGCCCAGCTCGACACCGTGGACCAGCGCATGCGCTCGCGCCTCATGGGCGGGCTCGTGGTCGACATTGAATCACCCGATCCGGGCCTGCGCCGGAAAATCCTCGCGGTCCGCCGTGACCTGCTGGCGGCCCGCGATCCCGGTGCCGTGATCAGCGACGAGATCCTCGACCTGGTGGCCGAACGTGTGACCGGCGGTGGCCGCGAACTGGAAGGGGCGCTCAACCGCATCGCCGCCTTCCAGCAGTTCAACAGCCAGCCGATCACGCTGGACCTCGCCTCCATGGTGCTGCGCGATGCCGCCTCCCAGGGCCAGGACCAGGGCCGCATCAAGATCGACGACATCCTCAAGGTGGTGGGCCGCCACTACAATGTCTCGAAGAACGACCTGCTCTCGCCGCGCCGGGCCCGCAACGTGGTGGTGCCGCGCCAGATCGGCATGTATCTCGCCAAGAAGCTGACCAGCCGCAGCCTGCCGGAAATCGGCCGCCGCTTCGGGGGCCGCGACCACTCCACGGTGCTGCACGCCGTGCGCAAGATCGACGACCTGATGCGCGCCGACGAAAAGCTGGCGAAAGACCTGACCCAGCTGATCCGGCTCATCGAACAGGGCGCATAGACCCTGCCAAAAAGCTGCGGGGAAAGGCCGGAAAGACGTTGAAAATCCGGTCTTTCCGCGCCATTGTCGCCAGTCCAAATCCACTTCTCCTTGGACTCCCCAGCGATCATGCGCGTCACCATCGAACGGTCTGCCTTCCTCAAAGCCCTGAACCATGTGCAGAGCGTGGTAGAGCGGCGCAACACCATTCCCATCCTCTCCAACGTGCTGGTCCACGCCGAGAAGGACAAGGTGCGCCTGACCGCAACCGACCTCGACATCGAGATCGTGGAAACCGTGGCCGCCGAAACGGCGCGCAATGGGGCCGCAACCGTGCCTGCCCACATGCTCTACGACATCGTGCGCAAGCTGCCGGATGGGGCGCAGCTTGAACTCGACCAGGGCCCTGACGCGGGCCGCGTCAACATCAAGGCCGGGCGCTCGCGCTTCCAGCTGCAGGCCCTGCCGCCGGAGGATTTCCCCGATCTCTCCAGCGGCGAGCTTGGCAACAGCTTCACCCTCTCGTCGGGCGAGTTGCGCCGCCTCATCGAAAAGACCCGCTTTGCCATATCGACGGAAGAGACGCGCTATTATCTCAACGGCATCTACCTGCATCAGGCCAAGGAGCATGTCTCGGGCGCCGCCATGCTGCGCGCCGTGGCGACCGATGGCCATCGCCTCGCCCAGTCACAGGTGGCGCTGCCGGAAGGGGCTGTCGGCATGCCCGGCATCATCGTGCCGCGCAAGACGGTGCTGGAAGTGGTGAAGCTTGTGGAAGGCGACGACACGGAAGTGCAGGTCTCGCTCTCTTCCTCCAAGATCCGCTTTGCCGCGGGCCATCTGGTGCTGACCTCGAAGCTGATCGATGGCACCTTCCCGGATTACGAGCGCGTCATTCCGCGCAGCCACGACAAGACGCTCGACGTTGATGCCAAGGCCTTCGCCGATGCCGTGGACCGCGTCTCCACCATCTCGCTGGAAAAGAGCCGCGCCGTGAAGCTGATGCTCTCGGACGGCAAGATGACGCTGGTGGTCAACAACCCGGATTCAGGTTCGGCCGAGGAAGAAGTCGCGGTCGACTACGCCAAGGAGCCGCTCGAGATCGGCTTCAACTCGCGCTACCTGCTCGACGTCGCAGGCCAGATCACCGCCGAGAACATGCGCTTTGAACTGCAGGATGCAGGCTCACCCACCGTGGTGCGCGATCCCAAGGACGAGCAGTCGCTCTATGTGCTGATGCCCATGCGGGTGTAAGCAGCGGCGAGATGCACGCTCCCGCCTTTTCCGTCACGCGCCTCACCCTCACCGACTTCCGCAATTACGAACACCTGCGGCTGGAACCTTCGCGCCCGCTGGTGGCGCTCGCCGGTGCCAATGGTGCGGGCAAGACCAATCTTCTGGAAGCGGTTTCCCTGCTGATGCCGGGACGCGGCCTGCGTGGTGTCGAGTTCTCCGCCCTCGCGCGGCAAGGCGGCTCTGGCCATTGGGCTGTGGCGGCCAGTGTCATGACCCCCTATGGCGACCTGCAGCTCGGCACCGCCTGGCAGCCGGGCGAAGACGGCGAGGCCTCCTCCACCCGTTCGGTGATGATCGACGGCCTCGCCCAGCGGTCCGCGGGCGCCTTGGCCGGACACCTGCGCATGGTCTGGCTCACGCCTGCCATGGACCGGCTCTTCCAGGGTGCCCCCGGCGACCGCCGCCGCTTCCTCGACCGCATGGTGATGCTCTTCGATGCCGAACACGCAAGCCGCGTCAACGCCTTTGAAAAGCTGATGCGTGAGCGCAATGCGCTTCTGACCGAAGCCAATCCCGATCCGGCCTGGCTGGCGAGCCTTGAGGTGCAAATGGCGGAGAGTGCCGTGGCGGTGGCGGCAGCGCGCGTCTCTGCCGTCTCGGTTCTGGCCCGTCATCTGGGCCCGGCGGAACATGATGGTCCCTTCCCCTGGGCCGCACTGGCGATCACGGGGGCCATGGAGGAACTGGTGACGGCCCATCCGGCGGTGGAGGCCGAGGACATCTACCGCCAGCAACTGGCGCGCGGCCGCGCCATGGACCGCGCCGCCGGGCGGGCCCTGGCAGGCCCCCATCGCAGCGACCTCCATGTCACCCATGGCCCCAAGGCCATGGCGGCGGAATTCTGTTCGACGGGCGAGCAGAAGGCGCTGCTCATCGGCCTTGTCCTGGCACAGGCGCGCGCCGCCCGGAACCTCTTCGGCGCCAGTCCCGTGCTGCTCCTCGACGAAATCGCCGCCCACCTTGATCCGGCCCGCCGCCACAGCCTCTTCCGGTTGCTGGAATCCCTTGGTTCTCAAGTGTTTATGACTGGCACGGAAGCCTCACTTTTTGATGGCGCGGGCCCCTCCGCGGTGGTGTATCAAGTCGATGGCGGCACGCTCTCCGAATCACACTGAGGGCGCGGAATACCGCCCCCGGAAGAGCCCCAGACACGCAATGGCAAACGACGACACCCAGCAGACACCGCAGGCCGAATACGGCGCTGAATCGATCAAGGTCCTGAAGGGCCTTGATGCCGTGCGCAAGCGCCCCGGCATGTACATCGGTGACACCGACGACGGCTCGGGCCTGCACCACATGGTCTATGAAGTCGTGGACAATGCCATCGACGAGGCGCTCGCTGGCCACGCCACGCTGGTGACGGTTTCCCTCAACGCCGATGGCTCCGCCACCATCACCGACAACGGCCGCGGCATTCCCACCGACATCAAGAAGGACGACGACCACGAGCCCAAGCGCTCGGCGGCGGAAATCGTCATGACCGAGCTGCACGCCGGCGGCAAGTTTGACCAGAACTCCTACAAGGTCTCGGGCGGCCTGCATGGCGTCGGCGTCTCGGTGGTGAACGCGCTTTCGACAAAGCTGGAACTCACCATCCACCGCAACGGCAAGACCCACACCATGAGCTTCACCCATGGCGTTCCCGATGCGCCACTGAAGGTGGTGGGCGATGCCGAAGGAAAACGCGGCACGGAAGTGACCTTCCTGCCATCAACCGAAACCTTCACCAAGACAGTGTTTGATTTCGCCACGCTGGAACACCGCCTGCGCGAACTCGCCTTCCTCAATTCCGGCGTGCGCATCACCTTGACGGACAGGCGCGGAGTCGAGCCCGTGGTGGTGGAGCTGTTCTACGAGGGCGGCATCTCCGCCTTCGTGCGCTACCTCGACCGCTCCAAACAGCCGGTGCTGAAGGAGCCGATCCTGATCAAGGGTGAGCGTGACGGCATCACCGTGGAATGTGCCCTGTGGTGGAACGACAGCTACAACGAGAGCGTCTTCTGCTTCACCAACAACATTCCCCAGCGCGATGGCGGCACGCATCTCGCGGGCTTCCGCGGCGCACTGACCCGCGTCATCAACAGTTACGCCACGGACTCAGGCATCGCCAAGAAGGAGAAGGTGGCGCTGACCGGCGATGATGCCCGCGAGGGCATGACCTGCGTGCTCTCGGTGAAGGTGCCTGATCCCAAGTTCTCCTCGCAGACCAAGGACAAGCTGGTGTCCTCGGAAGTGCGGCCCGTTGTTGAAAGCTACGTCAACGATGCGCTCGGCGCCTGGTTCGAGGAGCATCCCTCTGACGCGAAATCCATTGTCATGAAGATCGTGGAGGCGGCGGCGGCCCGCGAGGCGGCGCGCAAGGCCCGCGAACTGACGCGCCGCAAGGGCGCGCTCGACATCTCGTCGTTGCCCGGCAAGCTGGCCGATTGCCAGGAGCGTGACCCCGCCCGCTGCGAACTCTTCATCGTCGAGGGTGACAGCGCTGGCGGTTCCGCCAAACAGGCCCGCAACCGCGACAACCAGGCGGTGCTTCCCTTGCGTGGCAAGATCCTCAACGTCGAACGCGCCCGCTTCGACAAGATGCTCTCGTCCACTGAAATCGGCACGCTGATCACGGCACTGGGCACCGGCATTGGCCGCGAGGAATTCAACGTCGGGAAACTGCGCTACCACAAGATCATCGTGATGACCGACGCCGACGTGGACGGCGCCCACATCCGCACCCTGCTGCTCACCTTCTTCTACCGCCAGATGCCGGAACTGATCGAGCGCGGCCACCTCTATATCGCCCAGCCGCCGCTCTACAAGATCAAGCGCGGCAGTTCCGAGCAGTACCTCAAGGACAACAAGGCGCTGGAGGAGAACCTCGTTGACCAGGGTCTTGATGGCGTGAAGCTGGCGCTCGGCAACGGCAGTGAACGTGCCGGTGCTGATCTCCGCGCCATCGTCGAGGAAGCGCTCGCCATCCGCGGCGTCATCGAAGGCCTGCATTCGCGCTATCCCACGCTGGTGATCGAGCAGGCGGCGATTGCGGGCGCTCTCAACCCCGAAGTCCTCGCCGACAGGGCCAATGCCGAGGCCGCTGCGGCCTATGTGGCGAGGCGCCTCGACATTCTCTCTGACGAAACCGAACGCGGCTGGATCGGCGCCATTGCCACCGACGGCGGGCTCATGTTCTCGCGCGAACTGCGCGGCGTGAAGGAAAGCTGGCACATCGACAACAAGCTGATTTCTTCAGCTGATGCCATGCGACTCGACCGCAAGACATCGCACCTGCAGGAGGTCTACGCCCACCCTGCCAAGCTGCGACGCAAGGATGCGGACACGGTGATCAACGGCCCGCTTGGATTGCTGGATGCGATCTTCACCGCAGGCCGCAAGGGCGTGTCGCTGCAGCGCTACAAGGGCCTGGGCGAAATGAACCCGGAACAGCTCTGGGAAACGACGCTTGATCCCAACGTGCGCTCGCTGCTGCGCGTCAAGGTGTCCGAGATGGACCAGGCTGATGATCTCTTCACCAAGCTGATGGGCGACGTGGTGGAGCCGCGCCGCGACTTCATCCGCGAAAATGCGCTGAACGTCGCCAATCTGGACGTGTGACCGTCAGTAGACCGCGCCGTCCTTCTGCGGGCGGCGGCGCTGGATGACGGGCTCGTTGCTGCCTTCATCAAGGCCGAAGATGCGCGCCAGAAGCCCGCGCTTCTTTTTCCTGCGCGGCACTGGTGCCACGTCTTCCTCGGCGATCTGCGGATCGTCCTCGATCACATCGGCGGAATCATTCTTGGCCACCACGATGTCAGGTTCGGGTTCTGCCATGCGCCCCGGCAGGATGCGGGGGCTCAGGCCCTTGTGGGCTTCCTCCATCACGTCTTTCCAGACCAGCGCCGGCAGCGACCCGCCGGTCACGCGCTTGGTGGGGGCGTTGTTGTCGTTACCCATCCAGACACCTGTCACATAGTAGGGCGTGAAGCCGACGAACCAGGCGTCACGGTAATCCTGGCTGGTGCCCGTCTTGCCGCCGATGTCGAGATTGCCGAAGGCGGCCTTGGTGGCTGTGCCGCCACGCACCACAGCGCGGAACAGGATGTTCATGGCGCCGAGGTCATTCTCGGAGACAACCTGCCCCAGCCCGTCGCCCTGGCGCTGGTACAGTACCTTGCCCGCCTTGGTGGAGATGCGGGTGACCACATAGGGCTCAACGGCATATCCGCCATTGGCAAAGGGTGCATAGGCTGCGGTGAGTTCGAGCGGCGTCACCTCCGATGTGCCCAGCGCCAGCGTGGCGTCGTTGCCGAGCGGCGAGGTGATGCCAAGGCGATGCGCCACATTGGCCACGCCTTCCGGTGTCACCATCTGGCCGAGACGTGCTGCAACCGTGTTGATCGAGAGCGCAAAGGCGCGTTCCAGCGTCACGGGGCCGAGATATTGCTGCTTGTAATTTTCCGGCGTCCAGTTGCCGATGCGGATGGGCTCATCCACCTCGACGGATTCAGGACGGTAGCCGTTCTCGATGGCCGCGAGATAGACAAAGGGCTTGAAGGCCGAACCCGGCTGGCGCTTCGCCTTGACGGCGCGGTTGAACTGGCTTTTCTTGTAGGAGCGTCCACCGACCAGCGCCTTCACCGCGCCGTTCGCATCCAGCGTCACGACGGCCCCTTCGCTGACGGCGAGCTTCTTGCCGTTGTCGGCAAGGCGCTTGCGCAGGCTCGCCTCCGCCTTCAGCTGCATCACCGTGTCGAGGGTGGTTTCAATGACGAGGGATTCGCGCGTTTCCTTGGTGTAGAGCGGCAGCTGGTCGATGATCCAGTCCACCGCATATTGCGTGGCCGGCACATAGTCGGCGGGTGTGGTCTTGGTGGAAGAGGCCAGCGCCTCCGTCATGTCCTCGGAACTGATGTAGCCTTCCTGCACCATGTTGCGGAGCACGAGTGTCGCCCGCTCGCGCGCCTCTTCCGGCCGCTTGGCCGGATTGTAGGTGGTGGGCGCCTTGAGAACGCCGGCGAGTGTCGCCGCTTCCATGATCGAAAGTTCTTCCGGCGACTTGCCGTAGAAGGCACGGCTCGCCTTGTCGATGCCATTGGCCCCGCCGCCGAAATAGACGCGGTTCATGTAAAGCTGGAGGATTTCATCCTTGGAGAAATTGCGCTCCAGCCACACCGCCAGCACCGCTTCCTGCAGCTTGCGGGTGAGCGTGCGCTCAGGCGAGAGAAACAGGTTCTTGGCCAATTGCTGGGTCAACGTCGAGCCGCCCTGTGTGCCACGGCCAGCCTTCAGGTTGTTGACGATGGCGCGGCCCAGCCCCCACGGGTCAATGCCGTGGTGGCTGTAGAAGCGCCTGTCTTCGATGGCGATGATGGCATTGGGCACATAGTCGGGCAGGGCCTCGATGTTGACGCTGTCGCCGAAGAAGGTGCCGCGCTGCGCCAGTTCCGTGCCGTCGGCGGCAAGGATCATGATTCCGGGTTCGCGTTCCGGAATCTGGAACACGCCCTGCTGCGCCAGCGTGAACCAGACGAAGGCGAAGGTGGCGGCAGTGGCGATGGCACCCCAGAAACCGAGTGCCAGGCCAAAGCGGAACAGCCAGCCCATCAGGCTGCGGCGGCGCTTCTTCGGTGCGGCCGCAGGCATGCGCCCGCGCTGCCCGGCGAAAAGCTGAGGTTCCTGCCGTCCCCGTTTCTGTGATTTCGCGGCCTTCTTCTTGCGGCCGCCGAACCATCCCATCGTCCACTCCGCCCCCGGTTGTGAAAGGGCACGTTTAAGGCCCGGACCTTGCCGGGCGGTTACCGGGTCTGCAGATGGACGGAAATCATGGGCAAATCATGGCCCGCCGGACGGCAGGCGTCACATCACCGCGCCGATGTACCAGGGCACATATTCGTTCTCGCCATAGCCCAGTTCTTCCGACTTGGTTTTCTGGCCGGACGCCGTCTTCAGCATGAGGTCGAAGATCTGCTGCCCCTTCACCTCCAGCGGCACGCCCTCCGTCGCCATCAGCGCCACGTACT
>CALMZX010000055.1 GCA_937870685.1 uncultured Alphaproteobacteria bacterium | reverse complement strand
GCCCTTGGGCTTGCCGGTGGAACCGGAGGTGTAGAGAATGAACAGCGGGTCTTCAGCCTTCATTTTCTCCGGCTTGCAGTCGGCGGAGGCATGCACCATTTCCTCGTGGTACCAGATGTCGCGGCCCGGTTCCCAGGTCACGGCACCGCCGGTGCGGCGCACCACCAGAACCTTGGCGGATGAGCCGGTCTTGGCGAGGGCGGCATCGGTGTTGGCCTTGAGCGGCACCTTGCGGCCGCCGCGCAGGCCTTCGTCGGCCGTGATGATGAAGTGCGACTTGGCATCCTCAATGCGGCCCGCGAGGCTTTCCGGCGAGAAGCCGCCAAAGACGATGGAGTGCACCGCGCCGATGCGCGTGCAGGCCAGCATGGCATAGGCCGCTTCCGGGATCATGGGCAGGTAGATCGTGACCCGGTCGCCCTTCTTGACGCCGTGCTTCTTCATGACGTTGGCGAGCTTGCACACCTGCGTGTGCAGTTCGTTGTAGGTGATCTTCTTGTCGTCGTAGGGGTTGTCGCCTTCCCAGATGATGGCGACCTGGTTGCCGCGCTTCTTCAGGTGGCGGTCGATGCAGTTGTGCGAGACGTTGAGAACCCCGTCCTCATACCATTTGATCGACACCTTGTCGGGTGCGAAGCTGGTGTTCTTGATCTTCTTCGGCGCCTTGAACCAGTCCAGCCGCTTGGCTTCCTTGCCCCAGAACTTGACCGGGTCCTTGACCGATTCCGCGTACATCTTCTTGTATTTGGTCTCGTCCACCCAGGCGCGTTTCTTCCACGCTGCCGGAACCGCAACGATTCTCTCGGACATAGGCGTCATTCCTCCCATACATGCCGGATTTGTGCTTCTTATCGGCGTTCCGGTCTATAGCCTGCAATCCGACTCCTGTCTAAGGCCGCTCCCCCCGCTTGCTCCCATGACCTCGCCCCGCCACTTCACCTATTTTCTGGCCCTCGGCCTGTTCTGGGGCGTCTCGCCGTCGCTGTACCGGCACCTCTCGCAGATTGGAATGCCGGTGAGCCACACCATCATGATCACGGGGCTCGGCGTCGGCCTGATCATGGCCGTCATCGCGGTACTCCAGTCTGATTCATGGCGCATCAGCAACGCGGTGCAGCGCTATGGCGCGGCCTGCGCCTTCCTCATGAATGTTCCCTTCGCCATCAATCTCTACGTGGCCCGCCACGTGCCGCCCACGGAACTGGCGATCATCATCACCACCTCGCCGTTTTTCAACTATCTCCTCGCCCTGTGGACGGGCTGGGAACAGGCCACGCCGCGCCGCCTTCTCGCCATCGCCACGGGCTTCCTCTCCACCCTCGTGCTCATCCTGTCGCGTGAAGGCATGTTGACGGGTCAGTTTTCCTGGTGGCTGGTGGCCTCGCTTGCCGTTCCCATCCTCTATTGCGGCTACAACAGCTATGCGGCGAAGGCCTGGCCCAAAGGCGCCGACACGCTGAAGGTGGGGGCCGCCGAGAGCATCTGGTCCGGCCTGCTGATGGTGCCTGTCGTCATGTTCGTGGCACCGCTTGGTGCCGAGGGCACACCACCTTTGCTCAGCTATTGGGTGCTGGGCGCTGCCATCATCATGTGGATCGTGGAGCGCATCGCCTATTTCACCCTGATCCGCGACAAGGGGGCCATCTACACCGTGCAGGCGACCTATGTTGCAACGCCTGCTGCCGTGGTCATCGCCGCCATGATCTTCGGTGGCACACAGGATGTCTGGCTTTGGATCTCGCTCGCGCTGCTGATGGTGGCGCTCTGGCTCAACAACACGGGCCGCAGCCTCACGCCAAAGTCCACACAGCCGTCTTCTTGATTTCCGCGTCCTCGAGGTCGCGCGTCACCGGCACCGAATAGCTGGCCAGCGAAACGAGCTTCTCCTTGGGCAGGTAGCTCCGCCCCGGATCGCCGATCAGTACCGTGGTTCCACCGGCCTTCGCCGCTGTGAGCCAGTTGAAGCAGCGGCCCGCAAGCCCTTGTTCATAAAACAGATCCCCCACAAGGATCACATCAACGGCGGGTGGGGCAGAGGCCAGCAGATCATCGCCTGTCACGCCAAGGCTGACACCATTCAGCGCGGCGTTGATGGCCATGGCCGCAACCGAGAAGGCATCAATGTCGGCAGCGAGAACATGCAACGCATCCGCCTTCATCGCGGCAATGCCGACAAGGCCGGAGCCGGACGCAAGATCAATCACGCGTTTGCCCGCAACCAGTCCGGGATGGTCGAGCACATGCCGCGCCAGCGCCTGTCCGCCCGCCCAGGCAAAGGCCCAGAAGGGCGGGGGCAGTCCGATCTCGCCCAGCTCTTCCTCCGTCTTCTGCCAGATCGGCAGCGCCTCGTGGGCAAGATGCAACCGAACCTCCGGCACCAGTGGTGGTGCGAGGATTTCCGTGTTGGCGCGGATAAAGCTGGCGCGCTGCTCTGGTGTCATGGCAGGCGGGCCGGATCAATCCCGCCCATCCTGCAGATGGTATGGAACTCATCTTCCGTCACCGGCTGCACCGAAAGCCGCGAATTCTTCACCAGCACCATCTCGGCCAGAGCCGGAACCGTCTTGATCTCGTCGAGTGTGATGGCCCTCTGCATGGCCGCGACGGCACGCACGTCGACACATTCCCACGCCGGGTTGTCGGCCGTCGAATCCGGGTGGATGGTCCTGCACACCTCGACCACGCCCACAACGGCCTTGCCGATGTTGGAGTGATAGAAGAAGCCGCGCTCACCCTGCACCATGGCACGCATGTTGTTGCGCGCCTGATAGTTGCGCACCCCCGACCATTCCTCGCCCGCCTTGCCCTTCGCCAGCAGCATGTCGAAGGAGAAGACGTCCGGTTCCGACTTGAACAGCCAGAAGGCCATCACTTTGTCTCCGGGTTCTTGATCAGCCATTTCCACGGACGCACCTCCACCGAGGCAAACAGTCCCGCCAGGGCATAGGGGTCGCGCGCCGCAATTGCCTCGGCCTCGGCCTTGTCCTTCGCTTCAATGATGACAAGGCTGCCATTGGGATTGCCGGCATCGTCAAGGAAAGGACCGGCTCCCTTGACCACAACGGTTTCAAGCCAGGCGAGATGCGCTGGACGTGTGGCAAGGCGCAGCGCAAGGCTATCGGGCTTGTCGGTGCAGATGAGGACGAACAGCATGGAAACTCCAGATGTCAGGATTCAGGCTTCAGGGGACGGGAGAGAAGGCGGTTGATTTCTTCCTCCGGTGAGGAATGGCGGTCGAGCACGGCGTGCACGGCAGAGACGATGGGCATGTCCACGCCATGCTCCCGCGCCAGGTCAACGGCGACCTGCGCGGTATGGGCACCTTCCACCGTGCCAGCCGTGGCACCGATGGCCTGCGCCACGGCAACACCGCTGCCGATCAGGCGGCCCGCCGAATAGTTGCGTGACTGCGGGCTGGTGCAGGTGAGCAGGAGGTCACCAAGGCAGGACAGGCCCATGAGTGTGTCAGGGCGCACGCCGATCGCCTGTCCGAAGCGCGTCAGTTCGGCAAAGCTGCGGGTGATGAGCGCCGCCCGGGCACTGTCGCCCAAGCCCCGCCCGTCGGAAATGCCGCAGGCAATGGCCAGCACATTCTTGATGGCACCGCCCAGTGCCACGCCCTTCACGTCATCCGAGCCATAAATGCGGAAGTGCGGCAGGCTGAGCGCCGCAGCCCAGTCATTCGCCAGGTCAAGTGTCGGTCCGCCCAGCGTCACGGCGGTGGGCTTTCCCGCCAGCACATCGGCGGCAAAGCTGGGTCCGGAGAGAATGAGAGCAGGGTTTTCCGGCGCCCGCGAGCGCACAACCTGGTGCATGAAATGCCCGGTGCCGCGCTCGATGCCCTTGGCCGCGATGATGACGGCGGCAGTGTCCGGCACGGTGACTTCCGTCAGTACCAGCCGTACGGCCTGTGCCGGCACGGCGACGATCACGGCGTCGGCGTCATGGGCCAGCCGCATATCCTTGTTGGCGCGGCTCCACACCGCCACATCATGCCCGGCACTGCGCGCCACATGGGCCAGCGCCTTGCCCCAGGCGCCATCACCGAGAACGCGGATTTTCCTGCTCATGCCTTGGCCCCCAGCCGCCCATGCCCGAAGAGCGGCGCCGACACTGAATCCAGTGGCCAGCGCGCCCGCGCGGCGTTGTCGAGTCCGTCACGGATGCCAAGGACGAAACGTTCGGCCCCCGCCCATGCGATCATCGCCGCATTGTCCGTGCACAGATCAAATGGCGGAACGGCAAGCCGGAAACCGTGCGTCGCGCAGGCCTCGGCGAACATCGTCCGCAACTGCGCGTTGGCGGCAACACCGCCCGCCACCACAAAGGCGGGCGTCTCCGAGTCAGGGCAGGCCTCGCGGAACAGTGCCATGGCCCGGCGCGTGCGGTCAGCAACCGTCTCGACAACGGCACGCTCGAACGAGGCGCAGATGTCGGCGCGCGTATCATCGTCCAGCACTGTTTGCGCCTGCACGATCTCACGCACTGCCGTCTTCAGGCCGGAGAAGGAGAAATTGCAGTCCGGCCTTCCCTTCAGCGGACGCGGCAGGTCGAAGCGCTGCCCGTTGCCGAGCCGCGCAAGGGCTTCCACCTGCGGGCCCCCGGGATAGCCAAGACCCAGGAGCTTGGCTGTCTTGTCGAAGGCCTCGCCCAGCGCATCATCAATGGTGGTGCCGAGTCGCTGGTAGTCACCGACGCCCCTGACAAGCTGGAACTGCGTGTGTCCTCCGGAAATCAGCAGCAGCAGGTAAGGGAAGGGGCAGGGGCCAAGCAGGCGCGGCGTCAGCGCATGGCCTTCGAGGTGGTTGATGGCGAGGAAGGGCAGGTCGCGGGCCAGCGCAAAGCCCTTGCCGAAGGTATGGCCGACAAGCAGGCCGCCCACCAGCCCCGGTCCGGCTGTGGCAGCGACCGCGGACAATGCGTTGGTTTCAACCCCGGATTCTGCCAGCGCCGTGCCAACCAGCACCGAAATGTGACGGATGTGGGCGCGCGCTGCCACCTCCGGCACCACGCCGCCATAGGGCGCGTGGTCCTTCACCTGCGACAGCACCACATTGCTGAGGATCGTGCCAGTGCCATCCGCATCCCGGCGCACGACAGCTGCGGCAGTCTCGTCGCAGGAGGTTTCAAGGCCGAGAATGAGGGTTGGGGCTGCGGCCATGAGTCCGGCTGGCATGTTGCGGTGGGGTGAAATAGACGTTGCCGCTCTAGCACCCGCCCCTTACACTTTGCAAATGACCAAAATCCGTATCGGTACAAGAGGTTCACCCCTCGCCCTCGCCCAGGCCCACGAAACCCGCGCCCGCCTGATGAAAGCCCATGCGCTTTCCGAGGACGACTTCACCATCACCGTCATCACCACGACGGGTGACCGCATCCGTGACAGGCCCTTGGCCGAGATCGGCGGCAAGGGCCTTTTTACCAAGGAGATCGAGGAGGCGCTCTTCGCCAACGAGATCGATCTTGCCGTCCATTCCATGAAGGACATGCCTGCCGTGCTGCCGAAAGGCCTGGCCTTCGCCGCCACCCTTCCGCGCGAGGATGCCCGCGACGCGCTGATTAGCCTCACGTCGAAATCGCTGCCGGACATGAAGCCGGGCGCAACGCTGGGATCGTCTTCGGTGCGCCGTTCGGCCCAGGCCCTGCGCCTGCGGCCTGACC
>CALMZX010000054.1 GCA_937870685.1 uncultured Alphaproteobacteria bacterium | reverse complement strand
TTGTCTTTCAGGGCTTCAACCTGCTGCCGCGCACCACGGCGCTGGAAAACGTCGAACTGCCGCTGGTCTATCGCGGCATGAAACGCGCCGAACGCGAACGCCGCGCCGCCGAAGCGCTGAAGTCCGTCGGTCTGGAAGGACGCGAGGACCATACGCCGGCGGAACTTTCCGGCGGCCAGCAGCAGCGCGTCGCCATCGCCCGTGCCATCGTCACCGATCCGCTGGTGCTGTTGGCGGATGAACCCACCGGCAACCTGGATTCCGCCCGCAGCCACGAACTGATGAAGCTGGTGACCGATCTCAACCGCGCGCGCGGCCTCACCATCATCATGGTGACCCACGAGGATGACATCGCGGCCTATGCCCGGCGCAAGGTGATCTTCGCCGACGGGCAAATCCGCTCGGACGTCGGGGTGACGGCATGATCTGGGAATCCGTCAAGCTGGCGCTGCGCACCATCCGACGCAACGTGCTGCGCTCGATCCTGACGCTGCTCGGCATCGTCATCGGCGTGGCTGCGGTGATTGCCCTCGTCACCATCGGCGAGGGTGCGAAAAGCCGCATGACCTCTGAACTCTCCAAGCTCGGCAGCAACATGCTGATCGCGAGGCCTGGCGCACCGACGCCAGGCCCGCCCACCGGCGGCGACGCGCGCAGTTTCAGCGAGCGTGATGTGGAAGCCTTGCGCAATGGTCTTGCGGGCGTGCGTGCCATGGCAGCGTCCTCCACCAAGCAATCGAAGGTGATCTACGGCACCGCAAGCCAGGACACGACCGTGACCGGCACCGAACCCAGCTATTTTGAAACCCAGGACTGGGTCTTCACCGCAGGGGCCACGTTCAGCGAGTCCGATGCCCGCAGCGGCACCGCCGTCTGTGTGATCGGCGCGACGCTGGTGCGTGAACTGTTTCAGGGCGAAAACCCGCTGGGCCGCACCATCCGCGTTTACACCATGCCCTGCGAGGTGATCGGCACGCTGGCCGCGAAAGGCCAGTCGGCCTTCGGCTCCGACCAGGACAACATCGTGGTCATGCCGCTGCGCACCTACCAGCGCCGCATTGCGGGTTCGACACGGATCGCCACCATTGCCGTGTCGGCAGCGAGCCAGGATGCACTGCCTTCCGTTCAGGCGGCGATGACGGACATCCTGCGCGAGACGCGCCGCATCGATCCCGGTGAGGAAGATGATTTCACCGTGCGCGACCTGACGCAGATGGCCGCTGCCATGTCCTCCACCACTTCGATCATGACGGGGCTTCTGGGCGCTGTTGCTGCCGTCTCGCTGCTGGTGGGCGGCATCGGCATCATGAACATCATGCTTGTCTCGGTCGCTGAGCGCACCCGCGAAATTGGCATCCGGCTGGCGATCGGCGCGCGCGCCAACCAGGTGCTGCTGCAGTTTCTGGTGGAAGCGATCGTGCTCTGCCTCATCGGCGGCCTGATCGGCACGGCGCTGGGCTATGCGCTGGCGGGCGGCGGCGCGATGCTGCTCTCGATTCCCTTCAGCTTCAACGCCACGGTTGCGCTGGTGGCGGTGCTGTTCTCAGCAGCGATCGGCGTGGTTTTCGGCTTCTTCCCCGCCCGCAGCGCCGCGCGCCTTGATCCCATCGAAGCCCTGCGTCACGAGTGAGAAGTGTGGCACCACCTGAACTCCGGCCCTTGAATGCCCCCTCAAACGTCATGGCCCGCTTCAAGCGGGCCACCCATATTTGGTCCGGTAGTTGGCCCGCATGAAGCGGGCCATGACGGGTTGTGGGGAAATGTTGTGGCGCTGAGTGATCCAGTTGCCCCCAAGAACATCCCAAAGATCGTCATGGCCCGCTTCAAGCGGGCCACCCACGGGGCTGGTTATGGTTGGCCCGCGAGAAGCGGGCCATGACGGTCGCGTGAGTGGCCGCGTCGCTGTTCCGTTCACCGCCTGCGGCGGATGGCGTCCTCGACGGAGTTGAGCAGGTCATCGCCAGCCGAACCGCTTCGCGTGCCGCCGCCGAGAATGTCATCCAGCGTCTTGCGACCGCGTTCCACGCCGCTGCCGGAAGGCGCGCGTTGCGGTGCAGGCGCACCGCCGCCGGTATCCGTGCCGGGGAAATTCCCGCCGAAAATGTCCTTGAGAATCTCGCCCATCTGGTCCGGCGGAATCTGCTTCATGATCACCTTGCCGTTCTGGCCTCCCGCCAGAATGTCGCCGAGGATATCCTCCAGCGAGCCGCCCGTTGAACCACCGCGCGGTGCTGGCGCAGGGGCCGGTGCCGATGCACCGCCGCCCAGCACATCCTTGAGAATGTCGCCAAATCCGCCACCAGAACCGCCCGATGGCGCGGGCGCAGGACGAGAGCCACCGCCCAGGATGTCGCCCAGAATGTCACCCAGTCCACCACCACCCGACGACGTGCCAGCGCCCATCTTCTTGGCCACCTGTCCCATGACGATGGAGGCCACGATCGGCAGGAGCTTCTTGAGCACGGCGGCACCAATGCCGGAGTTGAGCGAGAGCTGCTGCGCCACCTCGCGGCTCACGTCCTTGTTGCCGAAAATCTGCCCCAGCGCCTCGTCACCGCGCGGCTTGGCACGGTCGAAGGTCACGGCATTCTCGTCCTCAAGCGCCGCGCCATAGCCGCCGGTGAGAACGGACTTGAGAATGTCCTGCAAGCCGTCCGGTGACTGCGCCTGCTTGCGCACGCCGGCCGCCACGACAGGCACGAGCGCATCAAGGGCGGCGCGCGTCTGCTCTTCATTGAGGCCGAATTGGCGGCCGATTGCAGAAATGTCCATGGCTTATTTCCTCCCGGTCAGAATTTCCTTGAAGATGTCGTCGAGCCCCGGCGTGCGCTTGCGGCGGCGCGTGGTGGTGCGGCGGCGTCTTGTATAACTGTAGGTGTAACGGCGGCGGCGGCGCTTCGGCGCGAGCTGGCGCTGCGCCCCCTGCATCAGGCCTTTCATCAGCGCACCCAGGATGATGGAGAGCAAGCCGCCACCACCACCTGTATCTGCGGCCTGTTGTGGGTCCGACGAAAGCTGCGCCGCATTGCTGGCGGCAAGCGTGGCCATGACGGCTGTGGCGGAGAGGGCCGCGGCCTTTTCCTCAGCCGCGCCGGACGCGCCAAGCGCCTTCATGGCGGCGGCTTTGGAGCCATAGATTTCATCGAGGATGGCGGCGCCATCGGCCAGCGCCTCGCTGCCGGTCATGGCGTCGGCATCATTGAGGTCGGAGCTGTCGCCGCCCTCTTCCAGCAAATCGAGCAAGGCCTCGAAGGCTTCCGTGTCGCTTGCCGCCTTCTCCTTCAGCCTGGCGGCGATGGCCGGCGCGAAGGCCGTGAGGACGCGTTTGCCTTCCGCTTCGCCAAGCCCGCAGGCGGCGGCAGCGTTCGCGTAATATTGTCCGCCCTGCGCGGCGGAGAGAATGTCAGTGATGGCCATGTGTGTGGGACGCCCCGGATTCCAGTTTCCGCACAATCCTAGCGGCCACCCAGACTGACGCAATGCCAAAAACGATTGAGCCCACGCCAATCGCCGCCATCATGCCTTCGACCTGCCCGATCATGCTGCCCGCGATGGCGAAGGGAATGGTGCCGAGCGTGGCCTTGCCCCAGTTGAACCACGTGGAAAGCGCCGGCCGCCCGAGATTGTTGAAAGCGGCATTGGCCACGAACTGCGCGCCCGCGAAGGCCCATGTGATGCCGATCCATGTGCAGAAGAAAATGACGATTGCGCGCGCTTCGCCCGTGAGGTGGAGGGCATCTGCAATGTGTTCACGGAACAGCCAGAGCAGCGCCGAGGTGATGAGCGTGTAGATGGCGGCGAAGCTGAGGCCGTCCCACAGGGTTTGCCGCACCCGGCCAAAATCCTTCGCGCCGAAATTCTGGCCGATAATCGGTCCTACCGCACCCGACAGCGAGAAGATGATGCCGAAGGCCACCGGCACGATGCGCCCGATGATGGCCGACGCCGACACGGCGTCGGTGCCGTACGGCGCCACGGCATAGGTGGTGTAGGCCACCGTGAAGGGGGTTGCCAGTTGCGTCAGGATGGCCGGAAAGGCGATGGCCCAGATGGCGCGGAAGTCCCGCCGCAAACCGGCCAGCGAAATCCGGTTGAGGAAGCGGTGATGCACGCCCAGCCCGTGCAGGCCGAAGGCCAGCGCCACGGCATTGGCGCAGACATGGGCAATGGCCGCTCCCTGGATGCCAAGGCCGAAATGGAAGATCATGATGGGATCGAGCACCAGCGTTGCCGCCGCCGATCCCAGCGTCACGAACATCGCCCGCGTCGGGCTGCCAATGCCGCGCAGCGCGAAGGAACAGCACACGGCGGTGGCGAGCATGATGAAGCCCGGCGTGAGGATGCGGATGTAGGAGGTGGCGAGCCGCAGCGCTTCTCCTTCCGCGCCGAGGAAACGCATGATCGGATCGGCGAAGATGGCGGCAACGAGGGTATAGATGCCGGAGACAACCAGCGTGAAGGTGACGGCGCTGGTGGCGAATTCCTTGGCACGCGCCGCATCGCCCGCGCCGAGATTGCGCGCCACGAGTGCTGCCGCCGCAATGCCGATGCCGAGGCTCATGGAGAGGTTGGAGAAGGAGAGGATGCCGGCAAAGCCGATTGCCGCCGTGACATTCGTGTCCTTCAGCAGGCTGAGATAGTAGAGATCAGCGAGATCCGCGCCGAACATGGTCATGAGCCCGATGGCCCCGGTCATGGTCATCACCACCACATGGCGCATGATGGACCCCGTGAGGAAGATGGCGCTGCGCCCGGCTGGTTTGGCGGCGGCGTTGCTCAAAGTTCAAACCCCAGCCTGCGGCCTTCTTCGATCAGCAGTCCCGGATTGCGGTAGTGGTGCCCGGTGAGGCCTGCGATGCGGGCCCCTTCCACGTTGGATTTCTTGTCGTCGATGAACCAGCACTCGTCCGGCTTGCGTCCCAGCGATCCCACCAGGCGCGTGAAGCTGCGGGGGTCCGGCTTCTTGGTGCCGAACTCGTAGGAGCAGAAGCGCTGCTGGAAGATGAGGGCGGCTTCCGGCAGCAGGTGCTGGAGGTTGTTTTTCACGATGGGTCCGTTGTTGGTGTAGATGGCGAGATCGGCCTGCGCCTTGAGCAGGGCCGCCACCACCAGCACCTCGCTGTTGGCGCTCATGGCATGGCGGCGCGCCTCAACCCATTCCGTCTCGCTGATCGGATAGCCAAGGCGGGTGCCGAACTCCGCGAGATACTCAGCCGGATCAGGATAGCCTCCGGCATCGGCGGCTTCCTCGAAACCGGAATCCCACAGCGCCGCACGCACATCCCGCGCCGTGGTGTTGGCCAGCGCCGCCAGATAACGCAGGCGCTTGCCCAGCTCATAATGGCAAAGCACGTCATCCATGTCGAAGATGACCAGCGAGGGGCGGGAGGAGGTGATCAATTCTCTTCCCCCTCAGCCATCAGCCCGGCGCAGGCCGGGCGAAGTCCCCGTTGGTCCGTGCGTGTGGCGAAGTCCCACGCTTTCATCCGTCAGCCCGGCGCAGGCCGGGCCAGGGCTGTGGAAGCGTCGCGCAAAGACCGTCAGCGCGTGTTGCGGCCATCTGTGTACATTGACTGGAGCACAAAGCCCCGGCCCGGCCTGCGCCGGGCTGACGGAATGGGAAGTGGCCTGCGCCGTGCTCACGGAGTGAGGAGTGGCCTGCCCGTCAGACGCGGGCCATGCCGACGTTTCTGAACCTTTCGGGAGCACCTCTGGCAGAACCCCCACCACCTAAGCCGCCTTGGTTCCACCGACCGTGAGGCCGTTGATGCGCAGTGTGGGCTGGCCCACGCCCACGGGCACGCCCTGGCCCTGCTTGCCGCAGGTGCCGATGCCTTTGTCCAGCGCCAGGTCATTGCCGACCATGCTGATCTTCTTCAGGGCCTCCGCGCCCGCACCGATGAGGATGGCGCCACGCACCGGGCGCGTGAGCTTTCCGTCCTCGATCATGTAGGCTTCGGTGACGGTGAAGACGAACTTGCCTGAGGTGATGTCAACCTGCCCGCCGCCAAAAGACTTGGCGAAGAGGCCGGTCTTCATGGAGGCGAGGATTTCCTCCGGCGTGCGCTTGCCGTTGAGCATGTAGGTGTTGGTCATGCGCGGCATGGGCGTATGGGCATAGGACTGGCGGCGGCCATTGCCGGTGGGAGCGACCCCCATTAGCCGCGCGTTCATGCGGTCCTGCATGAAGCCCACGAGGATGCCGTTCTCGATCAAGGTGGTGCAGCGCGATGGCGTGCCTTCGTCGTCGATGGTGATGGAGCCGCGGCGGTCCGGCAGCGTGCCATCATCAACCACGGTCACATCCTCAGCGGCGATGCGCTGGCCCATGAGGCCTGCGAAGGCGGACGTGCCCTTGCGGTTGAAATCGCCCTCAAGGCCGTGGCCGATCGCTTCATGCAGCAGGATGCCCGGCCAGCCGGGGCCGAGCAGCACATCCATTTCCCCCGCCGGGGCATCACCTGCCTCAAGCGCAACCATGGCCTGGCGATAGGCTTCGCGTGTCGCCTCCTGCCAGCGTTCTTCCGTGAGATAGGAGGCGGGCAGGGCCCGGCCGCCGAAGCCGTCGCTGCCCTGGCCCTGCTTCACGCCATTGTCGGTGGTGACCGAGACGTTGAAGCGCAGCAGCGGCCGCACATCGCGGAACAGTTCGCCGTCGGGGCGGATGATGGTCACGTCCTGGAAATCCGTGCCGATAGAGACCGACACCTGCCGGACCTTGGAATCAAGACCGCGCGCGAAGGCATCCACTTTCTGCAGCAGCGACACCTTCTCGGCAAAACCCAGCACGTCGGCCGGATTGAAGTCGCCATAGAGCTTGCGGTTGCTCCGCTGCGGCGGCTCGCTGACCGTGCGGCTGCGGCCATGACGCAAAATGGTGTCGACCGTATCACCCGCGCGGGCCAGTGCCGAAGGGGTGAGGTCGGAGGAATGGGCATAGGCTGCCGTCTCGCCGCTGACGGCGCGCAGGCCAAAGCCCTGGCCATCGTCGCTGGAGGCGGATTTCAGCTTGCCATCGTCGAAGACAAGGCTTTCGCTCTGCCGCTTCTCGATGAAGAGCTCGCCGTCATCGGCGCGGACCAGCGCTTCCTGCGTGAAGCGCGTGGCCTCGGAAAGGGTGAGATCGCCAATGGCGTCGAGTGAAGGCATGGGACAGCGGTTCCTGACGGGAAAACACCCTAGATAATGCGAAAGGCCCGGACCTTCCAGTCCGGGCCTTGTTTTACGCGATCACGCCTGCGCGGGATCAGTACTTGTCCAGTTCCGCCAGCGCCTTGCCGAAGCCTTCGAGCGAGATGGCGATGGGGTAGCCGTTGCCGGGACGGTCATAGAGATAGAAGTTGGACGAGCCGCCCTTCTTGAACTTGTTGAGGGTTTCCGCAGACATTTCCCCCATGGCCTCGCACACCGGCGGCACGCAGCGGGTGAAGACCAGGCGCGCGGGCAGGGCGGCGCCATCGATTTCCACAGGAATGCCGGTCGGCAGATAGACGCCGATCGGGGTCATGACGCGGATGAAGAGGGCCGACTTGTCACCGCGCTTCACCTTGTTGACGATGACGGACAGCGCCACCTTTTCATTCTTGGCGCTCTTGCCCTGCTGGGCCATGCCACAGGCGCGGCCGGCTTCGCTGCCCTGTTCAGGATTGGCGGCCGCTTCCGCGCACTGCACCTTCCATGCCCCGTGGGTGGCCACTTCCTCGATCTTGGGAAGCTGCGGGCGCTGGCCGGGCTGGGCCGGGGCACCCTTGCGCGGCCCAAGGCCCGCCGGCGGCAGCGGCTCGCCATCGCCCTTGCCGGGATCACCCTGTGCGGCTGGGTCTTCCTGGGCTGCGGCATGCTCCACATGGGGCAGGATCATGAGGGAGGTGGCCACAGCGGCCAGCGAAAGCACTCGGGTGATTCTCACAGGAAACGGTCCTTTTCGTTTGCAGGCGGCGCTCTTAGCCCCGGTCACGGGGGCTGGCAAGCCATGATCCGGGCGGCGGAAACGGGGGCTTTCCTGTGGAATTGCGGCAGAAATCCGGCCTTTGCGCAAGGGGCCGGACCGAATGACGTTTTGCCGCGCCCGGTCCTGTTGCCGCAGGGCGGGATATGTGGTTGATCTAGATCAAACCGGCTTTCGGGACGGATTGCATCTGCTTGGTTGGTGCGTCCGGAACCCGGGGATTGAAGTGAGGGCAATTTTGCAATGAAGACTTCCGCGAAAACCGCATTGGCGCTGCTTGCGTCGGTACTGCTGCCCGCGACGGCCATGGCCGCCGCCGGCCAGGCCGAACCCTGGCAGATCGGGCTGCAGGACGCAGCTTCCCCGGTGTCTGAATACATCCACTGGTTCCACAACATGCTGCTGGTCATCATCACGGTGATCACCCTGTTCGTGCTGGCGCTGCTCATCCACGTGATGGTGAAATTCAACGCCAAGGCCAACCCGGTGCCCTCAAAGACCACGCACCATGCCGGCCTCGAAGTGGCCTGGACGGTCATTCCGGTGCTGATCCTCGTGATCATCGCCATCCCCTCCTTCCGCCTGCTCTACCTGCAGCGCGACATTCCCCAGGCCGACATGACCCTCAAGGTCATCGGCAATCCCGGCTGGAACTGGACCTATGAATACCCCGACCTCGGCGTTGACGAATCCGGCGCCGCCAAGGTGAGCTTCACTGCGTCCCTGCTGCCGGAAGACAAGGCCAAGGCCGAGAACAAGCCTTACCTGCTCGCGACCGATGTGCCCGTCGTCGTTCCCGTCAACAAGACGGTGAAGCTGATCGTCACCTCCGATCCTGCCGGCATCATCCATGCCTGGACCATCCAGTCCTTCGGCATGAAGATCGACGCCATTCCCGGCCGCCTGAACGAAGACTGGTTCAAGGCCACCAAGGAAGGCGTCTACTACGGCCAGTGCTCCGAACTGTGCGGCAAGGACCACGCTTTCATGCCGATTGAAGTGCATGTCGTCTCCGACGCCGACTTCAAGGCCTGGAGCGAGAAGGTCCAGACCGCGAGCGCCCAAGAGGCCCGTGATTTCCTGTTTGCCATGCTGAAGGCCAAAGGCCAGCTGGCGTCCAACTGATTCCCATTCCGAGAGGCAAGAAAACAATGGCAACCGCGCACGCCGCTCACGACCACCATCACGCCGATCCTTCGGGCTGGCGCCGTTACGTCTACTCCACCAACCACAAGGACATCGGCACGATGTACCTTTGGTTTGCCATCATGGCCGGTGTGGTCGGCGGCATCCTCTCCATCTTCATGCGCATGGAACTGGCCGAACCCGGCATCCAGATTTTCCATGGCCTCGCCCAGATGGTCTATGGCGTGCCGGAAGCGGCCGCCCTCGACAACGGCAAGCACATGTTCAACGCCTTCGTGACGGCCCACGGCCTGATCATGGTGTTCTTCATGATCATGCCCGCCATGATCGGTGGCTTCGGCAACTGGTTCGTGCCGCTCATGATCGGGGCGCCAGACATGGCCTTCCCGCGCATGAACAACATCTCCTTCTGGCTGCTGATCCCCGCCTTCACGCTGCTGCTGATCTCCATGTTCGTGGAAGGTCCGGCCGGCATGCATGGCGCGGGCACGGGCTGGACGGTCTATGCCCCGCTCTCGACCACCGCCCATGGCGGCCCGGCTGTCGACTTCGGCATCCTGGCGCTGCACATCGCCGGTGCCTCGTCGATCCTCGGCGCCATCAACTTCATCACCACCATCTTCA
>CALMZX010000053.1 GCA_937870685.1 uncultured Alphaproteobacteria bacterium | reverse complement strand
CCGATCACCGTGGCGCGGCGATGGTCCTGCAGCGCACCGGCGACGATTTCAGAGGCCGAGGCCGAGCCGCCGTTGATCAGCACCACCAGCGGCTTGCCGCCCGAGAGGTCGCCCTTCTGGGCGGAGTGGCGTTCAATTTCTTCCGGATTGCGGCCGCGGGTGGACACCACCTCGCCACGCTCAAGGAAGGCATCCGACACCGAAACAGCCTGCAACAGCAGGCCGCCCGGATTGTTGCGCAGGTCAAGGATGTAGCCCTTGAGCTTGTTGCCGCTCTGCTTGTCCAGTTCGGTGATCGCCTTCTGCAGGCCGATGTCCGACTGCTCCGTGAAGCTCGACATGCGGATCAGCCCGACGTCGTTGGCTTCGAGCGAGAACTTCACCGATTCCATCTTGATGATGTCGCGGGTGATGGAGACGTCAAAGGGCTCCTGCTTGCCGCGCAGGATGGTGAGGGTGACGGGCGTGCCCACGGCTCCGCGCATCTTGTCCACCGCCTCGTTCAGGGTCAGCCCCTGCACTTCCTTCTTGTCGATGCCGACGATCAGGTCGTTGGCGAGGATGCCGGCCTTTGAGGCGGGCGTGCCGTCATAGGGCGCCATCACCTTGACGACGCCGTTCTCCATGGTGACTTCGATGCCCAGCCCGCCGAACTCGCCCTTGGTCTTGACGCTCATGTCCTCGAAGCTGTTGGCGTCCATGTAGCTGGAATGCGGATCAAGCGACATCAGCATGCCGTTGATCGCCGCCTCGATCATCTTCTTCTCGTCCGGCTCTTCCACATAGTCGGCCCGCACCCGGTCATAGACATCGCCGAACAGGTTGAGCAGCTTGTAGGTTTCGGCGTTGGACGCCGCATCCGCCACATTGAAGGCCTGCATGGCCACGATGCCCGAAACGGCACCCGCCAGCACCAAACCCAATGTCTTCATACGTGATGACGTCATCTCATCGCCTCTTTGCCGCCGCCGCGCCACCAGGGTGATGGATCGACGGGCTCGTTTTTCTTGCGGAACTCCACGTAGAGCACGGGAGACGCCGCGGTTGTCAGGTCTGCTGCCAATAGCATCTTTGCAGGACTGTCACCCATGATTCCTACGGGTTCGCCAGCGCGGATGGATTGGCCTTGTCCTGCTGTAATTTCGTGCATCCCGGCCAAAAGCACAAGATACCCCTCACCTGCATTTATGATCACGAGTTGGTCATAACTGTGGAAGGGCCCGGCAAACTCGACCGTCCCGTCCACCGGCGACAAAACCTGGGCTTTCGGCTGGGCGGCAAGGAAGATGCCGGAGGTCTTGCCATCGAGCCCGTTGTCGGCGCCGAAGCCGCGCCAGAGCTTTCCCGCAACCGGATAATCCAGTTGCCCCAAGGCCTTGGAGAAGGCGATGGCAGGCCGCGCCAAGGCTTTTTGGCGGGCTTCCTCGGCAGCCAGACGCTCCGCTTCGGCACGCGCCAGACGCTCCGCCTCGGCGCGGGCCCGGGCCTCGGCTTCCTCTTTCTGGCGTTTGGCGTCCGCCAACCGGTCGCGCTCCAGGGCGGCCACCAGGTCTTTCAGCGTTGCGGCCTCGCCCGCCAGCGCCTGCGACTTGGCCCGTTCGCCCGCCAGTGCCGTGACGATCTCCGCTGCCGCCGCCTGCCGTTCCGCCACGCTGACCGCAATGCTGGCCCGGGTCGAATCAAGTGCCGCGAGGGCCTCGGCGCTCTTTTGCTTTTCCGCCTGCAAGGCCGTGCGGATCGCTTCGACCTCTTTCAGCGCATCGCGCAGTTCTTCCATGTCGCGGCGGAGGTCGGGGATCACGGCACCGAACATCATGGCGCCGCGGAGCGCGCGCAACACGTCATCGGGCGCCACAACCAGCGCCGGCGGCGGATTCTGCTCCAGCCGCTGCAATCCGGCGAGCAGCTTCGAAAGTGATTCCCGCTTGCGGGCCAGCGCCAGCAGCGCCTTGGCATTGTCGGCCTGCAGCTTGTCGAGGCGGGCGCCCGTCTTCGCCAGTGCGGACTCCTGCTGACGCACCGTGGCGCCAAGTTCCACCAGTCTGGCGGAGGCCTCTTCCTGCGCCCGGATCGCCTCCACCATGCGCCGCACCAGCGCGGCCTGCGCCGCCTTGGTGTCTGCCAGCTTCTGCTCGAGGGCCTGCAGGTCCTGCGCCGGATCGCCCGATGTGGTGGCGGTTTGCGCGGCGGCTCCCGTGGCAAGGCCTGCCAAAAGGGCGAAGACGGACGGGAGATGGCGCAGGAATGTCAGCATCGATAGGAATTAATACAGGGTCTCTTGGGCCAAAATGGGGCGTTGCCGGAGACAGGCTCAGGCGCGGTGGTAAGGATGATTAACCAGAATGGTGACTGCCCGGTAAATTTGCTCAAGCAGCATCACCCGGACCAGCCGGTGCGGCCAGGTCATGGGACCAAAACTCAGTGTTTTCAGGGCCTTGGAACGGGTTTCCGGGGCATGGCCATCGGCCCCGCCAATCATCAGGGTAAGCTGTTTTGCGCCCCGTTGCGCCTCTGCCGCCAGCATTTTGGCAAACACCTCGCTTGCGACCGCCTGGCCGCGTTCGTCCAGCACGAAGACGGGCGAGCCCTCCGGCACCACCGACCACAGCCGTTGCGCCTCCTCGGCCTTGCGGACATTCACATCCTGCGCCCGTGATTCCGCCCAGTCGTGAATGCCCAATCCGCTGATTCCAGCCTTGCGTCCAAGCACGGCGATGCGCTGCTCATACTCCGCCGCCAGTTCCTTTTCCGGTCCGGACTTGAGATGACCGATGGCGGCGATTGCGAGTTTCACGGCCCGCTCACCTGAAGCTCATTGCGGCGCGTGCTCGGACCAGAGCTTTTCCAGATTGTAGAAGCTGCGCACTTCCGGACGGAAGATGTGCACCATCACGTCACCAGCATCGACAAGCACCCAGTCGCACTGCGGCATGCCTTCGACGCGCACGTTCTTCCTGCCGGATTTCTCCAGCTTCTCCACCACCTGGTCGGCGATGGCGCTGACATGGCGGTTGGAGCGGCCGGAGGCCACCACCATCACATCGGCGACACTCGACTTCTTCGAGACATCAATGGTGACAACCTGTTCGGCCTTGCTGTCTTCCAGTTGGGCCAGCACATCCATGACCAGCGGCGGCCACCTCGGCGCGGCGACGGGAGCGGCAACCGCCTGCTTCAGCGCGGGCTTCCGTGGCGCGGCCTTTTTTGCCACGGCTTTCTTTGCAACAGTCTTCTTCGGCGCGGCCCTTTTTGCCGTCACCTTTTTGGCGGCTGGCTTTTTGGCAACAGCCTTTTTGCCGGCAACCTTCGGCGCTGCCGCTTTCTTCACGGCCTTCTTCGCAGCCTTCACCTTCTTTGCAGGGGACTTTGACGCCGTTTTGGCCACGGTCTTCTTCGCGGGCTTTGCCGCCTTGCGCACGGCCTTCGCCTTGGCCTTCGTCTTGGCCTTCACGGCCTTGGCCGCTTTCCGGACGGGTGTCTTCGCAAACTTCTTGGCGGTCTTCTTCGCCTTGGCTGCACTCTTCTTGACTGGCTTTTTCAGTGTCGTGTTCCCTTGCTTGCGTGAGCCCTTCTATCCCCCGCACGACCCGCATTCAAGCAGGCTTGCGCCGCTTGCGGATCGCCGTTGAACTCTCCTTGCGCAACGGCATGGTGACAAAGGCAAAGGCCGGAGGCGTGCGCGTGGCGAGCGAGGCCGCCAGATGCTGCGGCACGCGGGCCGCGGCAAAACGCGTGGCGGCAGGGCTCTGCAGCGCCCGGATGGAATAGCCGGGCCGCGCCAGCACCGCGATGGGCAGGCTTTCCATGATGTCGGTCCAGTGATGCCAGCGGTGTAGGTTGGCGAGGCTGTCCGCCCCCATGATCCAGACGAAATGCCCGCGCGCAAAGGCCCCCTTCAGCGCCTCCAGCGTCTGCGCCGTGTAGCGGGTATGGATCCGCTCTTCGAGATCGGTGACGATGAAACGGGGATGCCTGGCGACGCGCCGCGTATAGGCCAGCCGCTTGCCATACTCCCCCGTTTCCGACGGGTCCTTCAGCGGGTTCTGCGGCGAAACCAGCCACCACACCCAATCCAGTTGCAGGCGCTTCATCGCATAGAGCGCCACCATGTAGTGCCCGCGATGCGCCGGGTTGAACGACCCGCCGAAGAGGCCGATGCGCTGTCCTTGACCGAAAGGCGGGAGCCGCACCATCAGGGCCGCGTCTGCCCGCTGCCCCGCACCTGATACTTGAAGGTGGTGAGCTGTTCCACGCCAACGGGACCGCGCGCATGCAGCTTGCCCGTGGCAATGCCGATCTCCGCACCGAAGCCGAACTCCCCGCCATCGGCAAACTGCGTGGAGGCATTGTGCAGCACGATCGCCGAATCGACCGTGCGCAGGAATGTCTCCGCCGTGGCGGCATTTCCCGTGATGATGGCTTCGGTGTGCTGCGAGCCGTAGCGCGCGATGTGCACCATCGCTTCATCGACACTATCCACCACCCGCATCGACACGATGGCATCGAGATATTCGGTGGACCAGTCCTCTTCGCCGGCAGGCTTCACACTTGCGGCTGCGGCCTGTGTGGCGGCATCGCCGCGCACCTCGCAGCCCGCATCTGTCAGCACACGGATGAGTTTCGGCAGCATCACGGGTGCAACCGCCCTGTCCACGAGAATGGTCTCAGCCGCGCCACAGATGCCGGTGCGCCGCATCTTGGCATTGAGCACGATTTTTTCAGCCATGGCGGGATCGGCGTCGCGGTCCACAAAGACATGATTGATGCCTTCGAGATGGCTGAACACCGGAACCCTCGCATCCGCCTGCACCCGCGCCACAAGGCTTTTGCCACCGCGCGGCACGATAAGGTCGATAGTGCCGCCAAGGCCTGCAAGCATGTCGCCGACCGCAGCCCGGTCCGCCGTCGGCACCATCTGGATGGCCGCAGGATCAAGACCCGCCTCGGCCAGGCCCTGGCTCAGGCAGGCCACAATGGCGAGCGAGCTTTCATGGGCATCGGAGCCACCCCGCAAAATCGCGGCATTGCCGGACTTGAGGCAGAGCCCACCCGCATCCGCTGTCACGTTGGGGCGTGATTCATAGATGATGCCGATCACGCCGATGGGCACGGAGAGGCGCGTGATCTCCATGCCGTTGGGCCTCGTCCAGCGTGCCAGCAGGCGCCCTACCGGGTCGGGTAAGGCTGCAATGTCATCAAGGCCCCGCGCAATCGCTTCGAGCCTGTCAGGCGTGAGGGTGAGGCGGTCCACCAGCGACGGCTTCAGGTTTTTTCTCCGCGCCTGCTCCATATCCCGCGCATTGGCCGCGAGAATGGCGGTGCCATTGCGGCGGATGGCAGACGCCATGGCGGCAAGTGCCGCATTCTTCTGTGCGGCAGGAGCGAGCGCCAGCGTTGCCGCAGCCTTGCGCGCCCTGTCGCCCAGGGCTTTCATCTCACTGTCCATCGGCGCTCCCCGCGATCATCACGAGGTCGTCCCTGTGGATCAGTTCATCGCGCCCCGCAATGCCCAATTCCTTTTCGATCTCGGAGGACTTGCGGCCCTTGATGCGCGCCGCATCGACACTGTCATAGGCGACGAGGCCACGGGCGATTTCCTGTCCGTCACTGCCGACGACACTCACCGTGTCGCCGCGCGAGAAGGTACCCCTGATTTCCTTGACGCCAGCGGGCAGCAGGCTCTTGCCCTTGAGCAGGGCAGCCCGCGCGCCGTCATCGATCGTGAGGCGGCCTGTCGGTTGCAGCGTGCCCGCGATCCAGCGCTTGCGCGATTGCAGCGGCGTCGCCTCGGCGAGGAACCAGGTGACGCGCTCACCCTCGCGGATGCGACGCAGGGGATGCTCCACATGGCCTGACGCGATCACCATGTTGCAGCCAGCACCCAGCGCGATCTTGGCCGCATCAATCTTGGTGATCATGCCGCCCGAGCCCACGCCCGAGACGGGTTTGCCAGCCATCGCCTCGATCTCCGGCGTGATGGCCTTGACCTCCGGAATGAACACTGCGCCCTTCTGGTTGGGCGGCGCCGAATAGAGGCCGTCAATATCAGAGAGCAGCACAAGACAGTCCGCCGACATCATGGAGGCAACACGCGCCGCCAGCCGGTCATTGTCGCCGTAGCGGATTTCCGTCGTGGCCACCGTGTCATTCTCGTTGATGACGGGAACCGCCCCCTGCGCCAGAAGTGTGCCCAGCGTAGCACGGCCGTTGAGATAGCGTCGCCGCTCCTCGGTGTCGTTCAGCGTCACCAGCACCTGCGCCGCGACGATGTTCCGTGTACGGAGAGCTTCCGCCCAGGCCTGGGCCAGCGCGATCTGTCCCACGGCGGCGGCGGCCTGCTTCTGCGGCAGTTCCAGCCTGCCCTTGGGCAGGCCGAGCGTGCGCCGCCCCAGCGCGATGGCGCCCGATGACACAAGAATGATGTCAGCCCCCTTGACCCGCAAGTCGGCGATGTCATCCACGAGTGACGACAGCCACGAGGCCTTCAGCGTGCCGGATTTCTCATCGACCAGGAGCGCCGAGCCCACCTTCACGACGATGCGGCGGGCTTTCTCCAGGCGGCTTTTCATGGCCGCCACTCTTGCGTGGTCACGTCCTCCGGATCGGGCGCTGCGTGTTTCGCCTTGGCCTTGCTGATGATGGCCATGAGGGCGCGCATCGCCGCATCGATGCGTAACTGCCCGGCAGCGGAAATGCTAAGCGGCGTCTTCTTGAGCTTGGCCTTGAAGGTCTTCATCACCTTCTCAAGCGCCTTGTCGGTCAGCGCGTCGGCCTTGTTGAGGACGATTACCTCCGGTTTCTTCGCCAGTTCCTTGCTGTAGGCCTTGAGTTCCTCGCGCACCGTTTTGTAGGCGGCGACGGGGTCTTCGCCCGTGGCATCGATCAGGTGCAGCAGCACGGCGCAGCGCTCGATGTGGCCGAGGAAACGCGTGCCAAGCCCCGCCCCTTCGCTCGCCCCTTCAATGAGGCCGGGAATGTCAGCGAGCACGAAGCTGTTGCCATCCACCCGCACCACGCCAAGCTGCGGATGCAGCGTGGTGAAGGGATAGTCGGCAATCTTGGGCCGCGCCGCCGACACGACCGAGAGCAGCGTGGATTTTCCCGCATTGGGCAGGCCGATGATGCCGGCGTCGGCAATGAGCTTGAGGCGGAGCCAGACCCAACGCTCCTCGCCCAGCTGGCCGGGATTGGCATGGCGCGGCGAGCGGTTGGTGGAGGACTTGAAATAGTGGTTCCCGAAGCCGCCATTGCCACCCTTGGCAATGCGCGCCCGCTGCCCGACGGTGGCGAGATCGGCCAGAAGGGTTTCCCGGTCCTCATCATAGATCTGTGTTCCGACGGGCACTTTGAGGACGATGTCCTCCGACGATGCGCCGGCCCGCAGCCGCCCCATGCCGTGGCCTGCCGTGCGCACCTTGAAGTGCTGCTGGTAGCGGTAGTCGATGAGCGTGTTGAGGTCGTGGGCGGCTTCCACCCAGACATCTCCGCCCTGGCCGCCGTCGCCACCGTCGGGACCGCCCATTTCAATGAACTTTTCCCGCCGGAACGACACCGCCCCCGCACCGCCGTCACCGGCCTTCACATAGATCTTTGCTTCATCAAGGAATTTCATGGAGGCGCTTCTAGCGCAACGAACCCTCACCTGCGAAGCGGTTGAGGGCGAAAAGTTGCGCGGGAGCGCCGATTTTGGGCGGATGCGTCTGTATGGAACCGGGCTTTCGGCCGCCGGGACCGGCCTTCTGGGGCCATAAGACGGAAAAATTCCCCTATTAACCATGCTTTAAGGAAGATGTTGCATCGCAGCAACACAGGAAAGACAAGGTATTTTCGGGGGTCTGGTCCTTATTGCGGTCACATTTGAACAATGTAAGACCTCCGTTCACGACAGGCGGCTGTCTTGAGGCCCACCAACTTGCAAGAGATGGTGTCACCACTGAACTACGAATGCCTGAAGGGGGTACGACACGATGAAGAACTACTTGAAGACTGCTGCTTTGCTGTCAGCATTTTACTTGAGCATGCTTTCCACCACTGCATCCAGCGGTGAAAGGGATGTGACGGCGATGATCAAGGCCATGGCGCCGCAACATGGTGTTCCCACCTGGTTTGCGCTGAAGATCGCCAAGGTCGAATCCAACTACAACCCGCGTGCCCGCGGCTCACACGGAGAACTGGGACTCTACCAGCTCAAGTGTTCCACCGCCCGCGAAATGGGCTTCCGTGGCAATTGCACGACGCTTCTCAACCCGGCCGTCAATATCCAGTTCGGCCTGAAGCACCTTGCCCTTGCCATCCGCAAGTCCAACGGCGACCTGAAGCTGGCGGCCTCGAAGCACAACGGCGGCCTTGGCCGCAAGAAGCTCGTGGCCTCCTACGTCGCCAAGGTTTTCTGATAGCCTTCCAGCCAGCGGGCCCGTGACAGGCTGAGGTTTGTCACGGGCACCTCTTTGCCCTGTGCTTTCGAATAGCTGCTGCAGGGACCCACCACCTCGAAACCGAGCTTGCCGAGAATGCGCGCCGAGGCGGCGTTGTCGTCATGGTAGCAGGCAATCAGCCGGGCATGGGCCTGGCGCCGGAAGGCATCATCCACCATGGCACGGCCGGCCTCGCTGCCAATGCCCCGCCCCCAGACCGACTGCGAATACCAGTAGCCCAGTTCGGCATCGCCCTTCTTTTCGCTCCATTCGTAGCTGATCACGCCGATCAGCACGCCGGGGGCTGATTTCTGCTCGACGCCAGCAATGCGCGAGCGCGGCGGAAGCGACTGCGCGAAGGCCACGAACTCCTCCGCATCGCTCAGGTGATAGGGATGGGGAATGCGCGCCGTGTTGCGGGCGATGGCGAAGTCATTGAGTTCACGCAGCAGCACGCCCGCATCATCGGGCCTGAGGGGGCGCAGCAGCAGCCGGGCCGTTTCAAGTCTCTCCGCCACTTTCCTGTCTCACCAATGCAAAGGGGAGAAGATGGTGACCCATCTTCTCCCCTGATGCAATGCCGGTGCAACCCGGCAAACGTCTTCGGCTTATTCGGCGGCCTTGGGCGCCACCACAGACACGAGCTGCTTGTTGCCCTTTGTGCCGCGGAAGGTCACGGTGCCTGCAACCATCGCGAAGATGGTGTGGTCACGGCCCATGCCGACACCCGTGCCCGGATGCCACTTGGTGCCGCGCTGGCGCAGGATGATGTTGCCGGGAATGGCCTGCTCGCCACCGAACAGCTTGACGCCGAGACGGCGGCCAGCGGTGTCGCGGCCGTTGCGGGATGAACCGCCTGCTTTTTTGTGTGCCATGGATCAGTCTCCTTGGATCAATTCGGTTAGGTGCGGGCGCGGTCGGTCTTGGCGCGCGGCGGCTTGCCGGCGAGAAGTTCCTTCGCCTGCTCGATCCATTCCTCGCGGCCGATGCGGCCCTTCTGCTTCAGGTGGGCTTCGGCCTTGGCCACGTCATCGGCCGACATGGCGGCGATGGCGGCGAAGGTGTTGTAACCCAGTTCGCGCATGCCCGTTTCCATCTTGGGGCCAATGCCGCCAATGAGGGAAATGTCATCCGACTTGCCGTCAGCCACAGGTGCTGCGAGCGGCTGGGCAGCCGCAGCGACCGGGGCAGCCTTGGCCTTGGCGGCAGGCTTCGCGCCACCCGTCAGGATGTCGGTGATGGTGACCGAGGTCAGCAGCTGGCGGTGGCCGTTGCGGCGGCGGTAATGCTTGCGGCGGCGCTTCTTGAAGATATAGACCGTGTCGGCCTTCTCCTGGCGGGCGATCTCGCCCACCACCGTGGCACCGGCCACGAAAGGTGCACCGATTTCGACGGAACCGCCCGTGCCAACCATCAGCACGTCGCTGAACGTGACCTGGTCTCCGGCGGCACCTTCGAGCTTTTCGATGGTGATCTTTTCATTGGCGGCAACGCGATACTGCTTGCCGCCCGTCTTGATGACTGCGTACATTTCTCTTCCTTCTTTCCCGCGCCGGACGGAGCCGCTTTCTAACCCGTTGGAAAAGCGGTCTTTTTCAATGTTGCTTCACGAGGAAGCGGGGCACCCTGGGGCAGCGCAATGGGCTCCAGCAGCCTTTCAGCCACCAAAGTCCGGGGCTTACTGGCGAAAATGCCAGCGAAAGTCAAGCCTTGCGGGCTGCCGGAGGGGGCCGTTCACCGCGCCGCCGCAAGGGACTTGCGCGCCGTGGCGGCTGTGGTTTCATGGGGCCTCCGGAGGGCCATATGTTACGTCGCGTTCTTGCAGTCTGCCTGGCTGTGCTCATCAGCCTTGCTGTGGGCCTTGAGGCCGGTGCCGCCACGAAGAAAAAGAAGAAGGCAGCACCGCCAGCACCTGCCGTGGTGAAACCCATCTATGACGCGCCGATGCGCGTGGTGATCGTGCAAACCAGTGGCAAGCACTGCAAGGAAGAGTGCCCGCAATGGATCGCCGCCGAGGGCGAGATCACCGCGGCAACCCCCGGCCAGTTCGCCAAGGTGTTCAAGCAGCTGGGCAAGCGCAAGCTCCCGGTCCTGATCCGCTCGCCTGGCGGCTCCATCAGCCATGCCATGGAAGTGGGCCGCATGATTCGCAAGCGCGGCCTCGATGTGGCGGTGGGCTTCACCCTCTATGAGGGCTGCGCCCCGGACCAGAAGAGCTGCGACCTGCCGGAAAATCAGGATGGCACCTACCGGGGCCTCGCGCTGGAATACAACGCCTGGTGCAATTCGGCCTGCCATCTCGTGCTGGCAGGTGGCGCGCGCCGCCTCGCGGGGCTTGGCACCTATGTCGGCGTGCACAAGCCGCGCACCGTGTGGACCCGCGAGATCGTCACCTACCGCGAACGCTACAGGATCGTGAAAGGCAAGAAGAAGGTCATCGACCGCAAGATCGTGAGCCGCAAGCCCGCCAAGTCCAAGGTCACATTCGGCCTCTACAAGGGCCTGCGCCGCCAGGTGACAGGCTACTACAAGGAGATGGGCATTGACCTTGGCCTCGTCGCCGAAAACGAAAAGGCCGAGTTTCAGGACATCAACAATCTCACCAAGGACCAGCTGGACAAGTACAAACTGCGCACCAGCGCCGGAGGCGTCGCCATGCTGGTGGGCAACGAGATCTGCAAGACAACCCCGAAGCCTGGGAATTGTGTGGTGCTGCCGGGCAAGAGCAAGGCGGAACTCGGGAAGGAGAAGGAGGAACAAGCGGCGCGTCTCACTGCTCTGGGCTTATCTTCCGGTGATCCATCCATGACATTCACGCTGGCCCGCTCTGACAGCACAACATGCGAATCCTCTTGCCCCACATGGATTGCAGCGGAAGGCGTGATCACGGAGAGGACGCCGCAGGACTTCCGGACATTCTGGAACGGCATAAAGTACTATCGCCTGATCGTGGCCCTCGATTCCAAGGGTGGAAACCTGCAGGCCGCGCAGGAACTCGCCCGAGAGTTTCGGAAGCGTCAATTCAATACGGCCATCGCCAAGACGCGGGCCTTGCCCGATGCGCTGGCATGGGGCGCGATCGGAGGTGTTTTCCCCATTTCAGCAACAGTGGAAAGCGGCGCCACATGCAGCGGGGCCTGTCTTGTCGCGTATGCGGGAGGTCTTGAGCGCCATGCCCCGGAAGCGGCAAGCATGAAGCTCGTGAATGCCTATGCCTTGCGCGAACGGCCAGAGAACAATCTGACAGGGCTTGCCTGGACGATGGCGGACATGGGCGTGTCGCCTGCTTTCATGTCCTTGTTGCACGATATCAAGAAGGATGAGACCAAGGTCATGGGCAGTGGCGAACTGATATCGTTGCACTTGTCCACGGACAGTCAGAAGCTATCCGAAGTGTTTTCCGCGAGCAGGTGCGGAGAATCCCTGACGAGGCCGGGATGCGCGACAGCTGCCATCTACCCGGGTCAATTCGAACCAATCGGTCAGCGCCACGAAAAAATGAGCTTCGAGTACCTCACTTGGATCAAGCCTGAGTGCTCCCCCAACTGTCCTGGCTGGATCGCCGCGCGAGGTCGGATCGTACCAGGTACGACGGAAGCATTTGAAGAGTTGGTCAAGAGCATTGGTCACCGTCCTTTGGTGGTGATGCTGGACTCGCCGGGTGGAAACGCGCGGGAGGCCATGAAACTCGCGAAGGCCTTTCGGCGGCAAAGGGTGGACACGATGTTGGGCATTTCGAGCACGAAGGTCTGCGTCGACAAGTCCGCGCCCTGCCAGCGACAAAAGCTCCCCTACGCCGACAGGAAGGAGGTGGCCTTGTGCCAGTTCGAGTGCGGGCTCGCCTTTGTAGGCGGCAAGCGACGCATTCTGGCCACGGCAGATACAATCTCATTGCCTGGCTTTCAGTTACCGGAATTGCCGATTGAGGGTGAACTTGATCCCTCAGTTGAACAGTCCGAATTTTATGCAACGCTGGGATTCGAAAGACGGCTGGCGGAGGAACTGCTCACCGTTTCCAGGGGCTTGCAGCGCACCTTTGACAGCAAAGCCGCGCTTGCATTTGATATTGCGACGACGGTGGAGCCGGCATCGGCCGCCCTGCTGTTGCCGTCAACCTGCAAGAACACAAGCACCAACGGCTATTGCCTCGCTCAACATTGACTATCCCCGCTCCATCAGCCCCACCAGCCCGTCCATGATCCGGTTCAGGTCATAGTCCTTGGGTGTGTAGATGGCGGCGGCGCCGAGTTGTTTCAGCACATGGGCGTCCTCGTCCGGGATGATGCCGCCGACGACGACGGGGATGGAGATGTTCCGTGCACGGAGTTTCTGCATGACGTCGCGCACCAGCGGCACATGGCTGCCGGAGAGGATGGAGAGTCCGAGCAGTTGCACGTTTTCCGCCGCCGCCCGCTCCACCAGTTCCTCCGGCGTCATGCGGATGCCGTCATAGATCACTGCCATGCCGATATCGGCGGCGCGTGTGGCGATCTGTTCGGCACCATTGGAGTGGCCATCGAGGCCGGGCTTGCCCATCAGGAATTTGGGTTGTGCGCCAAGCGCTTCCGCCAGTTTCGTGACACGGGCGCGAAGTCCTTCATGTGATGCCTGAGCACCGTCATGGACGGCGAGACTCACACCCGTGGGGGCGCGGAACTCGCCGAACACGGCACGCAGGGCCCCGCCCCACTCGCCCGTTGTGACACCGGCGCGCGCGCAGGCAATGGAGGGTTCCATGATGTTGGCGCCATCCGACGCCGCGCGCTTCAGGTTCTCGATCGCAGCCGCCACGGCCTTGCCGTCGCGCCTCGCCCGCCAGGCCTTGAGACGCTCGATCTGGCCGAACTCCACATCATCCTTCACCGTCATGATGGCGTTGCCGGAGGCAAGCGGTGATGGTTCGCTCGTGGTGAAGACGTTGACGCCGACGACTTTCGTTGCACCTGATTCGATGGCCTTGAGGCGCGCCGTGTTGGACGTGACCAGCGCTTCCTTCATGTAGGAAAGCCCGGCGATGGAGCCCGCCCCGCCCAGCCCCGCCACCTTGCTCATCTCGGCCCTCGCCGCCGCCTTCAGCTCCTCCACCTTGGCGGCGATGACACTGCTTCCGTCAAAGATGTCCTCGTGTTCCAGGAGATCGGTTTCGAAGGCCATGATCTGCTGCATGCGCAGCGACCATTGCTGGTCGAAGGGACGCGGCAGGCCCAGCGCCTCGTTCCAGGCGGGAAGTTGCACGGCCCGCGCACGCGCCTTCTTCGACAGCACCACGCCCAGCATCTCGATCAGGATGCGGTAGACATTGTTTTCCGGTTGCGGTTCGGTGAGACCCAGCGAATTGACCTGCACGCCATAGCGGAAGCGGCGAAGCTTCTCGTCCGTCACACCGTAACGCTCACGCAGCATCTCGTCCCACAGATCCACGAAGGCCCGCATTTTCGAAAGCTCGGTGACAAAACGTATGCCCGCATTGACGAAGAACGAGATGCGGCTGGCAACAACGGGAAACGCCGCTGCCGCAATCCCGGGCGAGGCCTTGCAGGCGTCAAGCACCGCCGTGGCCGTGGCCAGCGCGAAGGCCAGTTCCTGGGCTGGCGTGGCACCCGCTTCCTGCAGATGGTAGGAGCAGATGTTGACGGGATTGAACTTCGGCATCTCCTGAGTGGCAAAGGCGATGGTATCGACCGTCAGCCGCAGCGAGGCCTCAGGCGGAAACACATAGGTGCCGCGCGCCAGGTATTCCTTGATGATGTCGTTCTGGGTGGTACCCTGCAATTTGCTGCGTGGCGCCCCCTGTTCCTCCGCCACCGCCACATAGAGCGCCATCAGCCACGCCGCCGTGGCATTGATGGTCATGGAAGTGTTCATTTCGGCGAGCGGTATGCCATCGAACAGCGCCCGCATGTCGCCGATGTGCGACACCGGCACACCGACCTTGCCCACCTCGCCCGCGGCACGCGGATCGTCGCTGTCGTAGCCCGTCTGGGTGGGCAGGTCGAAGGCAACCGAAAGCCCCGTCTGCCCCTTGGAGAGATTGGTGCGGAACAGGCGGTTGGAATCCTCCGCCGTGGAGTGGCCCGCGTAGGTGCGCATGAGCCAAGGTGCGTCTGTCTTGTGCTCAGCCATGGGCAATGGGTCCGTGTTGCATCGCAACAGGGAAGCATGACCCCTGCCGCACCGCAACCCCACTTTGGATGTGGGTCAGCCGCTGTTGTTCGAGGAGGCGGTCTTCAGGATCACGAGCAGGATGAAACCGGCAAGCATTTGCCCAGGCACGGAATAGATGATGGCGTGCTGCATCTCGCTGGTGCCGGGAAAATGATACTCCCTCCCGATATAGTTGCTGAACAGCCCTGCCACGAACAGCACGATGAAGCAGATCGGCACGGTGAACATGCGGCTTCCGGCGGTGAAATAGGTGATGAGCACGGACGCCAGCACCGAGAAGAACACCACCGTGGCCATGGTCTCCCGTGGCGGCGTCCATCCGGTGAAGCCGTTGTAAAGGCCCCACACGGCGTCGATGACCTGCTCCATTGTCTAACCTCAGGGACGGCAACTTTACCAGAAACCGCCAGAATCACGCCCCGCTTCAACCCGGCAAGGCATTTTGGGCCTTGCCATGCCGCAAGGTCAAGATGTCGCGCTGGTCCAGTCATCATGGGACTAATGGTGCAGTGCAAAATCGGTGGAAATGCCGCTAGACTGTTTCTCCATTTACCGTGTGAGGAACCTCATGACTGCTGCCGCAGAAAAGCCCAAGGCCCCGAAGGGCAAGGACGTGTATGCCATCGGCGAGATTCCCCCCCTGGGTCACGTGCCGGAGAAGATGCACGCCTGGTGCATCCGCCAGGAGCGCCATGGTGCGCCGGACACTGCCATGCAGGTCGAGGTCGTTCCCACATGGCAGATCGGCGAGGATGAATGCCTCATCCTCGTGATGGCGGCAGGCGTGAATTACAACGGCGTCTGGGCCGCCCTCGGCAAGCCCATCTCGCCCATCGACGGCCACAGGAACCCCTTCCACATCGCGGGCTCTGATGCCTCGGGCGTGGTCTATGCCGTGGGCGCCAAGGTCAAGCGCTGGAAGGTGGGCGACGAGATTGTGGTCCACTGCAACCAGGATGACGGCGACGACGAGGAGTGCAATGGCGGCGACCCCATGTTCTCGCCCTCGCAGCGCATCTGGGGCTACGAAACACCGGACGGGTCCTTCGCCCAGTTCGCCCGCGTGCAGGCCCGCCAGCTTCTGCCCAAGCCGAAGCACCTGAGTTGGGAAGAGAGCGCCTGCTACATGCTGACGCTGGCCACCGCCTACCGCATGCTCTTCGGCCACCGCCCCCATGTGCTGAGCGCCGGCCAGAGCGTGCTGGTCTGGGGCGCCTCCGGTGGCTTGGGTTCCATGGCGATCCAGCTGGCCGCGACGACAGGTGCCAACGCCATCGGCGTCGTCTCCGACGAGGACAAGCGCGACTTCGTGCTGGGCCTTGGCGCGCGCGGTGTCATCAACCGCAAGGACTTCAAGTGCTGGGGAGCGATGCCGCAGGTGGGCACGCCCGAATACAATGACTGGCTGAAGCAGGCCCGCGAATTCGGCAAGGCCATCTGGAACATCACCGGCAAGGGCAACAACGTCGACATGGTGTTCGAGCACCCGGGGGAATCGACCTTCCCGGTCTCGATCCTCGTCGTGAAGCGCGGCGGCATGGTGGTGATCTGCGCCGGCACCACGGGCTATAACCTGACGATGGATGCGCGTTACCTGTGGATGCACCAGAAGCGCGCGCAAGGCTCGCACTTCGCCAACCTGATGCAGGCCTCCGCCGCCAACAGGTTGGTGGAAGCCCAGCGCATCGACCCGTGCATGTCGGAGGTCTATGGTTGGAGCGACATCCCGCTCGCCCACATGAAGATGTGGAAGAACGAACACCGCCCCGGCAACATGGCGGTACTTGTCTCGGCCCCGCGCACCGGCCTGAAGAGCTTCGAGGACACGCTGGAAGCGGCGGTGTGACGCGCGCTCCTCACTGCCTGAGGTCCGGCTTCGCCGGCAAATCGCTCCGTGTACTGAGCAGATCGATGACGCGATTGACCTCCCCGCCGAGGATCAGCACCAGCGCCGCGAGGTAAAGGAAGAACATCGCCGCGAACAGGCCGGAGAGCGAGGCATAGGTTGACGTGAAGGAGTTGAACTCCAGCACCCACCAGGAGAAGCCCAGCGCCAGCACGCCCCAGACCACGACAGTCAGCAGGACCCCCGGCAGGATGCGCCGCAGCGGCAGCCGCCGCGCCGGCAGTGTCAGATGCGAGGCCAGTACCCCGAGGAAGATCAGCAGCAGCGACAGCGGAATGCGCATCTGCTGCAGTGAGGTGAATTGCGCCGCCGTTTCGATGCCATGGGTTGCGGCAAAGCGCAGCGCCAGCGGCAGCAGCACGATCAGGAACGAGAAGGCGAGGAAGATGGCGGCGGCGGCCACCACGAACAGGATGTCGATCAGGTAGATGAACCAGCCCGGCCGCGTGTCCTTCAGGTCATAGGCGCGGTTGAGTCCGACCCGCACCGAATCGACGCCTGCCATGGCGCTCCAGATGGTCAGCAGTGCAGCGAGCGAGAGCAGGTCGGCGCGCGGCACGGTGAGGATGGAGGTGATTTCGCCTGCGAGCGGTTTCACCAGTGTTTCCGGCGCGACACCGAGCAGGAAATCCACCGCCGCCTTGGCCTGGTCTTCCGTGCCGAAGAAGCCCGCAAGGGCGGTGAGGAAGATCAGGAACGGGAAGATCGAGAACAGGGTGCGGAAGGCGATGTTGCCTGCAAGCGGCACGGCCTCGTCGGCAAAGAGCCGGCGGAAACTTTCCGCCAGCAGCCTGACCGGGCTCACGCCATGGGCCGTCTCATCTGTCATGGCCAAGGGATAACCCGGCCCGGCGCGTTACGCCATGGCCTTTGCCGCTTCCTGCTCCACCGCCTGCTTGAGGCCTGGATCCAGCTTGAGCCGCGCCGCCAGCATGGCGAGATAGGCCTGCTCGGACGGGTCATCCACATCAATGGCCAGCACCGAGGCGGTATAGAGTTCGATGGCCCGTTCCGGTGTCGTGGCATCGGCGACAATGGCATCGATGTTGAGAGGCTTGCGCATCTCGTCGATCACGAAAGCCTTGGCCTCCATGCCAAGTCCCGCCTCGTCCAGCTTGCCGAAGATCTTCTGCTGCTCGGCGGCGTCGATATGACCATCAGCCTTGGCGGCGGCAATCATGGCACGCAGAAGTGCGAGGCTGAGATCGGCCTGAGCGGCGGCCTGCGGCGGCAGGAACACGGCTTCAGGCGCGGAGGGCGGATTCGCAGCCTGTCCCTGTTGCCCCTGCTGCCAAGTTTGGTAGGCCTTGTAGGCCAGTCCTGCGAGTGCTGCCGTGCCGCCCACCTTGAGGGCGCTCTTCGCAAGCTTCTTGCCGGACTTGGAGCCGAGCAGGATGGTGGCGAGGCTGCCCGCCACGCCGCCGCTGGCAAGCCCCTTCATGAAATCCGGCGACATGCCGCCAATGCCTCCACCAGAAGCGCTGTTCTGGCCGCCGCCCTGCTGGCCGCCGAGCATCTGGTCGAGGAGTTTCTTTGCGTCAAACATGAAGGGGTCTCTCTGGATGGTTCAGGTGGATGGCGTGGCGGCGGAACCGGAACGCAGCTGGTCGAGGGTGTCGCGCGCCCGGTCGCGGTGGCTTTGCGTGATGTGGTTGCGCACCAGCGTCACCGCCGTGATCAGCACAGCCATGTCATCGGTAAAACCAAGGCCGAGAATGACATCAGGGATGACATCGAAGGGCAGCACGAAATAGGCCAGTGCGCCGAACAGGGTGGCTTTCACCTTGAGAGGCGTCTGGGTGTCGCTGGCGCAATACCACGCGGCAAGAAGATCATCGGCAAAGGGAAGGCGCGCGGCATGCCGCGTCAGCTTCGGCCAGAACCCGTCACGGACGATCTGTTCATCATGGTCAGCGGACATGCATCACCCTCCCTGTGCGCAAGGAGATAGAGAGATGGGAAGCCGCACCCCGATTTCAAGCCCCGCGCTGGGTGAACCAGAGCACCGCCATGAGAATGATGATCGCGGCGAACTGCAGGATGACGCGCCAGCGCATGAAGGTCTGGGAGCGGTTGGGCGAGCCGCCGCGCATCATGTTGACGAGGCCGAGGACAAGCACCACCGCCACGGCGGCGACGGCGAGATAGCTGAGGGCATTGGCAAGGATCATGGCAACGGCCTAGCGGCTTTTGCCGCTCTTGCCAATCTCACTTGCTGTGTTTCGCGGCAAAGCGGTCAAGAAGGCCAGACGGCAGGATGCGCCGCATGAAGGCCGCCACATGGGTGGGCGTCGTCACGTAGTAGTGGGCGCGGGGGTTCGACCTTTCCAGCGCCAGGACGAGCTTTTCCAGTACCGCTTCCGGCGGCAGCTTGAAACGGCTGTTGCCGCCCCGGTCGAGCCGCGCCAGCTGGCGCTCGTATTCGCCGCGGTAGTGCGAGTTCACCATATCAACGTTGCGCACCAGCGCGGCGCGGGCATTCGGCACGAACTGGCTGGTGATCGGACCGGGATTGATGGTGACCACCCGGATGGGGCTGTCACGCAATTCCAGCCGCAGCGTGTCGGTCAGTCCTTCCAGGGCAAACTTCGAGGCATTGTAGGGTCCGCGCCATTTCAGCGCGAGCAGGCCGAGGACCGAGGAACACTGCACGATGCGGCCTGCCTCATTGGCCCGCATCATCGGCAGGCAGGCGCGGGTGAGCTGGTGCCAGCCGAAAAAATTGGCGGCGAACTGCTCTTCCAGCACGGCCCGCGTGATGTCTTCCACCGCCCCGGTCTGGCCATAGGCGCCATTGTTGAAGAGGCCATAGAGTCTGCCATCCGTGCGCCGCGAAACCTCCGCCGCGCAGGCCTCCACGCTCTCCGGGAAACGGTAGTCCAGCGCGATCACCTCAAGCCCTTCGCTTTCAAGGCGCTTCAGGTCGTCATCCTTGCGCGCCGTCGCAAACACGCGGTAACCCCGCGCCTTCAGGCCCAGCGCACAGGTGTGGCCAATGCCGGTGGAACAGCCGGTGATCAGGATGGTTTTCTGGGTCATGGCCCTGTGACTAGCCGATTCGGGTGTGCGCTTGGTTTCTTGTAACTTCCCCCTCCCCACAAGGGGGAGGGAAATTGCAGAACGTCAATTCGCCCCGTCGAGCAGGCGGCGCGCGATCACCTGCGCCTGGATTTCAGCAGCGCCCTCGAAGATGTTGAGGATGCGCGCGTCGCACAGCACGCGGCTCACCTGGTATTCCAGCGCAAAGCCGTTGCCGCCGTGAATCTGCAGGGCATTGTCGGCATTGGCCCAGGCCACGCGGGCACCAAGCAGCTTGGCCATGCCCGCCTCCACGTCACAGCGCCGCCCTTCATCCTTGGCGGCGGCGGCGCGGTAGGTGAGAAGCCGCGCCCCGTGGGTTTCCGCCGCCATCAGCGCCAGCTTGTCGGCCACGCGCGGGAAGTGGATCAGGCTCTTGCCGAACTGGATGCGGTCCTGCGCATACTTGAGGCCGAGGTCGAGGGCATTCTGCGCCACGCCGACGGCCCGCGCCGCCGTCTGGATGCGCGCCGATTCAAAGGTCTGCATCAGCTGCTTGAAGCCCTGGCCCTCGACACCGCCCAGCAGGTTTTCCGCCTTGACCGCGAAATCCTCGAAGCGGATCTCATATTCCTTCATGCCGCGATAGCCCAGCACCTCGATCTCGCCACCGCTCATGCCCTGCGCCGGGAAAGGATCGGCGTCCGTGCCGCGCGGTTTTTCCGCGAGGAACATGGAAAGCCCCTTGTAGCCGGGTTCCGCCGGATTGCTGCGGGCCAGCAGCATCATCAGGTCGGCGCGCACCGGATGGGTGATCCATGTCTTGTTGCCGGTGATCCTGTAAGTGTCGCCATCGCGCACGGCGCGTGTCTTGAGCGAACCGAGGTCCGAGCCCGTGTTGGGTTCGGTGAACACCGCCGTCGTGAGAATTTCGCCCGAGGCAATGCGTGGCAGCCACTTGGCCTTCTGCTCTTCCGTGCCGCCACAGAGAATGAGTTCGGACGCGATCTCGGCGCGTGTGCCGAGCGAGCCTACCGCGATCCAGCCACGCGACAGCTCTTCCGAGACCACGCACATGGACTGCTTGGACAGGCCAAGCCCGCCAAATTCCTCCGGCAGGGTGAGCGCGAAGACGCCAAGCTCCGCCAGCTCCGCAATGATCTCCAGCGGCACATAGGCGTTCTGCCGGTGCCAGCCATGGGCGTTGGGCGCCACCTTGTCGGCAACAAAGCGCGCCATCGACTGGCGCATCTCCTCCAGCGCCGGATCAAGCCCGGAGGAACCGGTGATGTCGCCCGCACTGCCGCCAGCCAGCGCTGCTGCAAGGGCCGCACGGTTTTCCCTGCTGTTGCCAGTGCGGAACAGCGGCAAGGCGCGGATGGCCGCGAGACCTGCCTCGGCGAGCCCCAGTTCATGGGGGCGAATCACCTCCTGCTGGTTCAGCGCGATTCCCCCCGCGATCTGGTTGAGATAGTCACCTGCAAGGACCCGCGCCAGCAACTGGTCGGTGTCGCCGCAGGCACCCTCTGCCGAAAGCCGTTCCGCATGATCGACGAGGCCTGCGAAGGTTTCGGCATAGGTGGCAAGCCACGAAATGCCATGGGCGAGGTGCTGCTCCCGGTCAAACGCCTCCGCCGTACGGTCTCCCGCCAGCTTCACCCGCAGATGGGCAATGGCCTGCGGCACAAGTTCTGCCACTCGGGCATGGGCCTCACGCAACTCACGGGCAAGTGTCACGGCATGTCTCCAGATGCTATTCCGGGCCAAAGACTAGGTCTCCGGATGCTGCGCCGCAACATCGACTTTCGCCACGAAATGCCGCGTTGCCGCATTTGGGCCGGAATTTTCGGCTCTAGGGCAACGTGCCTCACCGTTACGTCCTGTTAACGGATTGGCTCTTATGGTTAACAAATGATGATGCGCGGCATTTTTCCAGCTCTTTTGATTTCCCTCGGATTTGCGGGCGTGGCAGAGGCCCAATCCGCCAGCGAACCCGCGAAACTCGGCGGGTTCAAGGATTGGCAGGCTTTCACCTACAAGGCACCGGATTCCAAGGTCTGCTTTGCCTTCTCCGAACCGAAGAAGAGCCAGTCGACCCGCGAGGCCAAGCGCGGCCCCATCCGCTTCATCGTGACCAACTATCCCGGCCGCAAGGTGAAGGGGCAGGTTTCCACCATCATCGGCTATCCCTTCAAGGAAGGCTCGACGGTGAAGCTTTCGATCGACGACAAGGACTTCACCCTCTATCCCGTGGGCGACACCGCCTGGGCCGAGAAGGATGACGCCGACATCGTCGCGGCCATGAAGGACGGCACCTCGCTCAAGGTGGCAGGCACCTCCTGGAAGGGCACCCAGACGACAGACAGTTACTCCCTCGCGGGTATTTCTGCTGCGATCGACGAGATCGACAGCGCCTGCAAGTAGGCTGACATGACGGCACGGCACGATTTGGCGGCGGCACTTCTTGCGCTTGCGTCTTTCGCATTTGCGGCGCAGGCCCAGGCGGGCTGCGCGGCACTGGACCACGAGGGCCGCAGCTATGCCGTCTGCCGCTTCGACCCGTCCGAACAGTCACTTGAACTCTACAATCTGGGTGAGGACGGGGAACCGATTGCCACCTTCACGGGCCTCGCCGCCGAACTTGCGGGCGAAGGCAAGCGTCTCACCTTCGCCATGAACGCAGGGATGTTCGACGACAAGCTGAAGCCCATCGGGCTCTACGTCGAAAACGGCGAACTGCTGAAGAAGCTCAACCGCCGCAACGGCTACGGCAATTTCCACCTGAAGCCGAACGGCGTCTTCGTCATTGAAGGCGGCAAGGCGGCAGTCATGGAAACGGAGGCCTATGCCAAGGCGGGGCGCAAGCCCGACTTCGCCACCCAGTCCGGCCCCATGCTGGTAATCAACGGCAAGATCCATCCCAAGTTCTCGGAAACCGGAACCTCCGCCAAGGTGCGCAATGGCGTTGGCGTGACTGCGGGCGGCGAGGTGGTGTTCGCCCTCTCCGATGGCGCCGTGACCTTCCACGAATTCGCCCGCCTCTTCCGCGACGGACTGGATACGCCCAATGCCCTCTTCCTTGATGGCACCATCTCCAGCCTTTACTCCACCGACCTCCGCCGCAACGACGGCTTCCTGCCGCTCGGCCCTATGGTCGGCGCCTACGAAAAGCGCTAAGGGGCGGCCACCATGGCCACGCTCATCGCCAACCTGCCGGAACGCTACATCCAGAACGACCTGCGCCCCTCGCTTGTCGGGCTCTCGCGCGAGCAGTTGATGGAGATGCTGGCGCGCGTTGGCGTGCCGGAGAAGCAGCGCAAGATGCGCGCCAACCAGCTCTTCCACTGGATCTACCACAAGGGCGTCACCTCCTTCGCCGCCATGAGCAACATCGCCCGCGAGCTGCGCGAGAAACTGGACGAGGCCTTCCAGATTGCCCGGCCTGAAATCGTCATGGAGCAGAAGTCCAACGACGGCACCATGAAGTGGCTGTTGCGTCTGGCCCCTGATGAACGCGGCCAGCGCCACGAGATCGAGACCGTCTACATCCCCGAGGAAAGCCGCGGCACGCTGTGCATTTCCTCGCAGGTGGGCTGCACGCTGACCTGCACCTTCTGC
>CALMZX010000052.1 GCA_937870685.1 uncultured Alphaproteobacteria bacterium | reverse complement strand
GGGATACCGCTGGAACGGCGATCCCGGACCGCAGCCGCGCGCTTGGTATATCGACGTTCCCGAACACCAGCGCGAAGCCGAGCTTCGGTTCTTGAGAACGGAGATCTATCGGTATGAGGTCGATCCTCCGGTCCGGCGGATCGATGCGTATGATCGGTTTTCAGACCGGATCTGAAAGCTGTCGAAGGCTACGCTGTTGCTTGCTTCGGACGGAGTGGGGCTCGCACTTCCATCTCATGCATCGCGGCTCGCGTGACAGACGATGACTTTAATGGTAGGGACATAGCGCAAGTTTGGCTGGATGCACGGAGCGGACTGGATTGTTTCCTGCATCCGTTGCTTGACGATAGTCTCCGAAAGTACGGTATTTCGGCCTTCCCAGGAAAAATGCTGCAATATCAAGAGTCAGCCGTTTTGGCGGGATGATTGACGGTATAGTGTTGCAAAAAATATTTTTATCCCCGTATTTTCAATATCTTATCCGACTTATTGATAATCGAGTGGGAGTGATCCTTCGGCTTGCCGGGGTGGGTTTCCTGACCATCTGCTGACGGATTGGCGCTGTACTCGAGGAACTCATCCATGAAATGGGCGAGAAGCTCCGTGCGCGAGTCGATGCCGGACTTGCGGTAGACAGCGCTGAGCTGCGCCTTGATTGTGCCTTCCGCCGTATGCCGCATCTGCGCGATCTCGGAGATCTTGAGACCGCGGATGGAGAGCAATGCGATATCCGCTTCCGCCGCCGAGAGGCCCCAGGCGCGGAAACTGTCGCTGAGAATCTCATCGAAGTGGCCACGCAGGGAGCCCAGCTGCCGCGTCTTCTCCTCAACGTCATGGCGCGTCTGGCGCAGAAGCGCGTGCGCTATGACAAAACCGCTGATGAGAAGGATCAGCGAACCAGCCTCGGTGGCAAGGTGGACAGGACTCATCACCAGGGCGCGGTCGACGCCTGAATGGTGGATTTCGTAGAGGATGTCGCTCAGGAACAGGGCCATGCAGCCGATCTGGATGGCCATCAGCACCTTGGTCGCCTTGGCATTGGACAGAAACGCTCTGGCTCGTCTGCGCATGGTTCCCTCCGGCGTCGTTACACAATGCCCGTTCCTTGCGGTTGGAATTAAATCCGGGCTTTTTCTGTTACATTTCCAGCATGCGTCATCTTTCCGGATAAGGCCATAAACTTTCGTGCAAGCTAGGCGGAAATGGCCCTCCCGCAGCGCTGCAACGGCCTGAAATCACTTGCCAGCGCACCCGCGCACGCCACCAAATGTCAGCGTTCTGTCAGGTTCGCCGGACGGGCTGTCATGCAGCACATCCGCGTGGTGGAGCAACACGCTGAAGAAGAGGGGATTGAACCCACGAAGCAGCGCCGGGGCCTGTGCAGGATCCAAGGGGCAAAACGAAACAGTTCTGGGAGGAACGCAATATGATGGGACGGCTTGTGCTGGCAGCACTTTCTGCGGTGGCGGTGATCGGGGTCACGGCGGCGATCGCGGATGATGATGACGACAGCAGCCTGACGAAAAGGCTGATGAAGGACATCACCGAAGGCAAGGTGAAGGTGGAGGGAGACCACGCGGCAGTTCAGGAACTCATCCTGAAGCGCAACATTCCCATTCCCTACAGCTATGTCGAGACATTGATGCGGGCGCCGAACGCTTTCGGCCCCGGTCCGGCCTGCGTGGTCTGCCACTCTTCCAATGATCCGGCGAAGAGCTATCGCGGACTTGACCTGTCAACCTGTGACGGGATCAAGGCTGGTTCCATGGAAGAACCGAAGCATGCCTTGTTCGAGGCCGGCAAAGATCCGAAGAAGGCCATTCTCGGCCGGCGCCTGCGCAACAACCGCATGCCGCTGGGCGTCCAGTTCAATGTGCCGACCGACAGCAAGCCGATCATCGCCATCCGCGACTGGATCAAGGACGGCGCCAAGAACGACGACAATTTCAAGAAGAACATCCTCAAGCTCTTCAACACGGACAACACCTTCGGCGAAGACACACCGGCATGTTCGCAGTGCCACATGTCAAACCAGGAGCCGCCGAGCTTCCATGAACTCAACCTGACGACCTACGAGGGCATCATGCTGGGCGCGGACTCCGTCGCCAAGGGCGTGGACAATGCCACGAAGGTCATCATTCCCGGCGATCCGGGTGCGAGTGGTGTGTTCCAGCACCTTGTCGAAGACCGCATGCCGCCCGGCATCGCGCCGACGGAAGACCGCGACCATCCCAACACGCAGATCCTCTTCCAGTGGGTGAAGCAGGGAGCGCAATGCAAATAGGGTGCGAGAGGCGCACTTTTCTGGCCATGGCCGCCGCCGGACTGGTTTTCAGTCCGGCGGTGACGCGGTCGCAATCCCGCACCCTGACCGAACGGAGACGCTGGTCCACCGGCAATGCCATCCTCAGTCCTCCGGCAAGTGATGTTGCGAACATCTACTTTTGTGGCGACCGCACGGCCGGGGCCATTGATCCCTCCAAGGCCGCACCCGTTTGGAAGATTGATCTTGCAGAAGGGCTTGCCTTCCAGTTTCGCCCGCGCGTCGCAGGTCGGTACGTTGTGTTCAGCGGCCAACGCGGCTTTGCCGTGCATGATGCTGCAACGGGTGCAGTGGTGTGGCAACGACCCGCGCACATCCAGTGCGGCGTTCCCCTGCTGGCGAACGACCAGATCATCCTGGGTGATGGCCACGAGATCATCGCGCTGGCGTTGGGCACGGGAGAAGAACAGTGGCATCATGCGGGCGTGCCGGACACGCTGACCAACTATGCCCCGGTGCAATCCGGGTCCACTGTGCTGGCAGCGCCGGGTGACGGCAGGCTTTACGCCCTGGACGCGGCGACGGGCCGTCTGCTGTGGCAGAAGGATGGCCGGGAGGACTGGCAATACCTGCGCCAGCTCAGGGTGCATGACGGCATACTGGTAGCCGGAAGCTACAAGGAGAAGCTCTTCGGCATTTCCGTCGCGGATGGGCGCGAGCTGTGGCAGTTCAATGCCGGGAACTTCATTAATTCACAAGCCGTGGCAGATGGAGTGGCCTTTCTGTGGTCACCCACCGGTTTCATCTATGCGGTTGATGCGGTGAGCGGTGCCGTGCGCTGGCGACATGAAACCACGGACTATGGTGACCGCGCGGGAAACTGGGGACCGCTGATGGCGGAACTGGTGGTTGAGAGCGGGAAACTGCTGGCCCTCGACATGTTCGATGTGCTGCATGTTCTTGATACGGTCGATGGCAAAGCCCTTGCCCACCTCAAGGTGCCTGCGAAAGTGCGGCACGCCGTTCTGTCATTGGGGACGGCGGGATTGGTCTTTCCCACCCACAGCGGCGAGATCGTCGTCACCAGCGGGATCTGACGGGATGCCGGGCGCAACCTGCTGCGTTCAAGGCTGACCCGGCCCGCCCAGCGCCCGCACCGGTTCGAGCCCGTTCAGGCTGTTGAGCACGTCGTAGAGGAAGGCCTGCAGTTCGCGCACCAGATCAGGCGCCAGGCCTTGCGGATCGCCGTTGACGAATTCGCGCAAAGAGAAGCGGCGGTTGGAGATGGCCGAGGCGATGGGGGCGGCGAGGAAGGGAATGGTGAGGGCACCCTCGTTCTCCGGCCAGTGGCTGCGCACCAGCATGTTGCGCACCGGAATGAAGAGGTCAACGCCCGGTTCGCGCTGCATGGCATAGGCTGTCTTCAGCGAGGTGAAGCTGTTGTCCACGATGAAGAAGACGAAAACGCGGAAACCCGTCTTGTGGCACTCAGCGAAGAAATCGAGATCGCGCGCCGTCTGGAAAAAGCGTTCGGTGTGGCGGGCGGGAAGGTCGATCACATAGTCCCGGCCCGGCGAGGCAAGGATGGTGTCGAAGAGTTTCATCTGGCCCTGGATGGCGGCGAAATCCGCCAGTGCCGTGCGGCCGGGAAAGAACGCGCGCAAGGGGCCATCCGGCGCGTCGGTGTCGATGCAGAAGGGGTCACGCCCGTCCAGCATCAGGAAATCGACCAGCACGCGCGCCAGCAAGGTCTTGCCGTTGCGGTGCTGGTCGGAACAGACGATGTGAACCGTGGGGCTTGTGGCCACGGTGTCAGCCTTTCATGTCCGGCGCGCTTACTGCTGGCGGCCGCCGGAGAGGACGTCCTGCAGCATCTTCACATGGGCAAACTCGGCGTCGATCTCCGAGCACCACTTGCGCACGTAGCCGCGCAGCACGAAGGAGAACTTGCCCTGGCTGCCATCGGCGGCGCGGTTGTCGATGAAGTCCTTGAAGGTGACGCCCGCGACATCGACCTGCTCGTAAGCCATTTCATTGAGCTTCGGCACGTTGATTTCCTGGGTCTTGGCGATCTGCGAGAAGTACTTGCGGTAGGTCGCCTCGTCCCATTCGAAGAAGTTGGTTTCGTTGATGGAGTTGCGGGCGACGACATACTGCATACCCGAGAGATACTTGGCGATTTCGCCGATCTCGTCGAGCGAGGCGATGGACGGCCCGACCACGTGGAAGAGGCCCAGCGTGAACATGCCGTTACGGGCGGCTTCGAGCACGCCGATGCGTTCAAACAGGTCGAGCGAGTAGGAGAGATTGCCGGCCTTCAGGTCGACGATGGTGACCGGCACGTTGGCGGTTTCCATGGTGTCGAGGATGCGCATCTGGTGGGCGACGTTGCCAAGGTCAACGACCTCGGTGATGGCGGGATAGAAGCGGTGCAGGGAGCCGCGCGGATTTTCCGTGTCGAAGGCGCGGGTCAGCACGTTCTTGCGGGCAAAATAGTCCAGCAGCGACCGCGCCACCGTGGTCTTGCCCACGCCGCCCTTGTCAGCGCCTACGAGAATGAGTGTCGGCTTCATCATTTATCCCCTTGATTTCATTGGCCCCTTGAATCACCCTGACGCGTGATTTGCGCTTCCCATATCATGATGACCCTTGCGAGTACATGTGGCACTTGAGGGGGAGCTTGTGCCCTTTTCGTGGCGGCACGGGCCTGTGGTAAGGATGCGCGGGAAGAGGGAGAATCGACCATGTGGAAGTTGTGGCTGGGTGTTCTGCTGTTTGCGGGCCCGCACCTGTTTTCGACGCTGATGCCCGCGGCCCGCAACAGCCTGAAGGCGCGGCTGGGCGAGGTGCCGTTCAGGGTGGTCTATGCGCTGGCATCTGTGGCGGGCGTGGTGCTGCTGGCGCTGGCCTATCTGGATGGCCGGGCAGGGCCGAATTCACTGGACTCGTTTTATGATCCCCCGGCTGCGGGCCGTCACATCAACATGCTGCTGTCTCTCATTGGTTTCATCCTGGTCGCGGCTTCGCATGGCAAAGGCCACATCAGGTCCTTTGTGAAGCATCCCATGTCACTGGGCATGGGGCTCTGGTCTCTCGGGCATCTGCTGGCCAATGGCGAGAAGGCCGTTGTCGTGAGCTTCGGCATGCTGCTGGTGGTGTGCGTGGTGGACATCATCTTCAGCACGGCGCGGGGCAAGGTGCCGACTCATGAACCGCGCATCCGCTCTGACATCGTGGCGGTGATTGCGGGCGTTGTTGTCTATGCCGTGCTCGCCTTCGGCTTCCATCCCTACATTCTCAACGTGCCGGTGGCGGGATGACTGTTCTGGTTTTTTTGCTGGCTGTCTTCGCGGCCGTCCATGTCATTCCGGCCATTCCCCGCGCCAAGGCAGCGGCGCAGCGGTCATTGGGCAAGGCCTATGGCGCGGCCTATGGGATCGCTTCGCTTGTGCTGCTGGTGTTGTGCGTTTGGGCGTTCCGTCAGGCCGATCCCGGCTTTCTCTATGAACCGCCGGCGTGGGGCCGCCATGCCAACTTCCTCCTCACGCTGGTGGCGTTTCTGTTCATCGGCATCTTCCTGGCACGGGGCTCGTGGCGGAACCGCGTGCGCTATCCCATGGCCATCGCGGTGACGTTCTGGGCCGTCGGCCATCTGCTGGCCAATGGTGAAGCGCGCAGCGTGACCTTCATCGCGGGGCTGGCGGGTGCGGCGCTGCTGCATGCCTTCCTCGCCTCGCGCCTGACCGAACGCACGCCATCCGATGAACGCGGCGGACACGACCTGCTCTCCGTGCTGTTCGGGCTGGCCCTCTACGGCCTGATGGCGCAGCTGCACGGTGTTCTCATCGGAATGCCGGTGATCAACCTTGCGGGCTTTGCACCGTGAAAGGTGTTGTCTGCGGCCTTGCGCGCCGCGCCGAAAGCCGCCTGCCAATGGAAGAGCTTTCCGTTGCGGTGATCTCGCCGGAAGTGGGCGTACTGGGTGATTGCAAGGGCCGGAAATTCCCGGACAGGCACGTGACCATTCTCACCGAAGAAGGCTGGCAGGCGGCGCTGCTTGATCTTGCGGGACCGGCCGGGCCGCCCGATCTGCCGTGGACAGCGCGGCGTGCCAATGTGCTGGTGTGCGGCGTTCGTCTTCCGCGCGGCACAGGTTCAGTGATCAGCCTTGGTGATTGCCTTCTGAAGGTGATGCGCGAAACGAACCCCTGCCAGCGCATGGACGAGACCTTCCCCGGATTGATGACCGCACTGGCACCGGATTGGCGCGGCGGGGTGGTCTGCAAGGTTCTCACGGGCGGGGCCGTCTTCCTCCATGATCCGGTCCTGATCGTCAACGAGACGGCGGCGAACAAGAAGGTGTTCTTGCCCGGGTAAGCCCTGCCGCGTTAAGGTGGTCGCCATGTCCCAGCACACCGCCCAGAAGCGTACCACCGCCCCCGACATCCGCGCCCGCAAGGGTGGCATGCCGATTGTCTCGCTCACTTCCTACCATGCCCACACGGCGGCGATTGCCGATCGGCATGTGGATTTCCTGCTGGTGGGCGACAGCCTGGGCATGGTGATGCATGGTTTTGAATCGACCCTGCCGGTGCCGCTGGACCTGATGATCATGCACGGGCGTGCGGTGATGCGCGGGGCCAAGAAGGCACTGGTCGTGGTGGACATGCCCTTCGGCTCCTACGAGGAAAGTCCGGCGCAGGCCTTCCGCAATGCCGCGCGGGTGGTGAAGGAAACCGAGTGCGGGGCGATCAAGCTGGAAGGCGGCAAGCGCATGGCGGAGACGATCCGCTTTCTCACCGAACGTGGCATTCCGGTGATGGCCCATGTGGGGCTGACGCCGCAGTCCATCAACATTCTCGGCTCCTTCAAGGCGCAGGGGCGCAAGGTGGAGGAATGGGCGGCCATCGAGGAAGACGCGCGCGTGGTCACAGAGGCTGGAGCGTTTTCTGTTGTGCTGGAGGCGGTGGCGGAACCACTGGCGGCCAAGATCACAAAGCAGATTGACATTCCCACCATCGGCATCGGCGCATCCGCCTCCTGCGACGGGCAGATCCTGGTCATGGAAGACATGCTGGGGCTTTCACCGCGTGTGCCGCGCTTCGTGAAGGAATTCGGCAAAGTCGGCGAAGCAATCGAGCGCGCCATTGCCATGTATGCCGAGGACGTGAAGAGCAGGGCCTTTCCGGGAAGCGACAACACCTATTCCGTGAAAGAATAGGCGGTAGGCTCCGGCCTTCACCAAATCGCCAAGAATCAGACTATCATGACGCCATGGAGTCTTGCCGCGCCACACGACGGACTGTGCTTTCGGCCATGCTTGCCGTGGTGGCCGCACCTCGCATTGTCGCGGCGCAGGAGCAATCTCCTGCCGGAGCAGCCGGGCAGTTCCTGTCGGCGGAAAAGACGCAGCGCTTCCTGATGGGGCCAGAGGTTTCGCCGACCGATCTCTGGACCTTCAGGACGCAAGGCAAGCCGCCCGTCTTGCGCGCCAGACAGGGGCAGGAATTCCGTTTCCGCGTTCTGAATGAACTGCCAGAGGAAATCTGGCTTCACTTTTTCGGGGTGCGCGGGCCTGCAGACATGATGAGCGTTGCCGTGCCGTCCGGACCCGGTGGTGATCTTGAGGTTGTGTTCACGCCACCCGACGCAGGCACATTCTGGTTCGGACCCTTGCTCAATGCCTCGCGGCTGCGGGACATGGGCCTCACGGGCATGCTGATCGTGGAGGAAGCAACAGCTATTCCGGGCATGGTGGACATTCCGCTCATCGTTGATGACTGGATGCTGGATGACCAGGGCCGCATGGACCAGAATTTCGGCAGCCTTGATGCAGCCATCGGCGAAGGCCGCATGGGCAACTGGTTCACGGTGAACGGCGACTACAAGCCGCGCATCGACATTGACCGCGGGAAACCTGCTCGGCTTCGCGTTCTCAACGTGTGCAATACGCGCACGGTGTCGCTGCAGCTCAAGAACATCGATGTGATGATCATTGCCGAGGATGGCCAGCCCGTGACGCCGCGTGCGCCGGGCCTTGAGCCGCTCACGCTGGCGCCGGGGCAGCGCCTGGACCTGTTGGTTGTCACGCTGCTTGATCAGGCGGTGATTTCGCTCGACCTGCTGGAAGATGTGGTGGAGGCGGCGTTTCTTCTGGGGCAGGGCACCGCCGGGCAGGGGCCTGCCGACAATTTCGCGCTTCCGGCCAACCCGTTGCCAGTGGCGGCCAGTGCAGAGCCGCGCAGTGTGCCACTGCTCATTGCCGGAGGTGAAAAAGGTGGTCTGCAATCCGCCCGGGTGGGCGAGGAGACACTTGATCTCCGCAAGCTCCTGGAAAAGGGACTGGCCTGGGCCATCAACGGCGTGGCGGGACTGGGGGGGCCATTCCTGTTTGAAGCGCAGAAGGGCGAGACGCTGCTTCTGGTGGTTGAAAACAAGACCAGCTTTGCCCAGCCGATCCACGTCCACGGCCATGTCTGGCAGGTGGTGGAACAGGGAGGTGCGGCGCTGGACGGGCAGCCCTGGCGGGACACCGCCGTCATTCCCGGCTCCTCGGCGGTGAAATTGCTGCTGGTGGCGGACAATCCGGGCCCCTGGGCCATCCAGAGCCTTGTCGCCGAGCGCTGTGACGCGGGGCTGATCGGGGCCTTCCGGGTGACGTAATGCCTTGATTTGGCCGCTGGCCTCGTTTACGCCCCGTCTGCAAAGCATGAGGCACGACAATCGTGACAGATGAATCCCTGATCCGGGAAGTGGACGAGGAAGTCCGCCGGGATGAATTCAAGAAACTGTGGGACCGTTTCGGTAGCCTGTTCACCGGGCTGGCGGTGCTGGTTGTCGTTGCCGTCGCGGCCTTCAAGGGCTGGGAATATTATGCGCAGACGCAGTCGGAAGCGGCGGCAGCTGTCTATTCGGAGGCGCTCAAGAAGGCGGCTGACGGAAAATACGACGATGCGCTGTCGGCGCTGAAGGCCGTGAATCACTCCGGCTACGGCCAATTGGCGCGCCTGCAGGAAGCTGCCGTTGCGGCGGAGAAGGGCGACGCCGAGAAGGCCATTGCCGCCTATGATGCCATTGCCGCAGATGCCTCGGTTGATCCGCTGCTCGCTGACATTGCCCGCATCCGGGCCGGTTACCTGCTGGTTGATACGGCCAGCCCCAATGATCTTCTCACCCGCCTTGGCAAATTCGACAAGGACGGCGAAATCTGGCGCCACCAGGCGCGCGAGATCTTTGGCCTCTCGGCCTGGCGCACAGGCGACTTCGTGATGGCGGACCGCTACATGAATGCCATCTTCGCTGATCCGGAAACACCTCCCGCCATGCGCCAGCGGGCGCAGGTGATGGTGCAGCTGATCGCGCCGCAGTTGCCAAAGCAGTGAGGCCAGACATGAACCGCCGCGCCGCCCTTTCCGTGATTGCCCTTTCGGGGCTGCTTGGCGGCTGCAGCACGTTCAAGAAACTGACGGGCCAGCGCAACGACACGGTGCTGCCGGGAGAGCGTGAGGAAATCCTTTCGCCTGACAACTACACCGCCAAGAACGAAGACCTGAGTGCACCGCCTGCCGAGGGCGCGGAACCGCCGCCTGCAGCCAAGACGGCACCGCCAGCGGGCCAGACCTGCAACCCTGAAGTTGATCCGGAGTGCACCGAACCGCCGCCTTCCGGGGCCAACAAGGGCATCTTCAACGACGGCTGATGACTTTCACCGTAGCCATTCTGGGCCGACCCAATGTCGGCAAATCCACTCTGTTCAACCGGCTGGTTGGGCAGCGCATTGCCATTGTCGATGACACGCCTGGTGTCACGCGTGACCGCCGCGAAGGCGAAGGGCGGCTGGGCAACCTGCGCTTCACCATTTTCGACACGGCTGGCCTTGATGATGCGCAGAAGGGTTCGCTGGAAGCGCGCATGAGCGCCCAGAGCGTTGATGCCGCGAAGCTGGCGGACGTCATCCTGCTGGTCATGGATGCGCGGGCAGGCGTGACGCCAACGGACCGCGAGTTCGCCCAGCGAATCCGCAAGCTGGGGAAGCCCGTCATTCTCGTGGGCAACAAGGCGGAGTCGCGGGCCGCATTGCCCGGGCTTGGCGAAGCCAACAGCCTGGGCTTTGGCGAGCCGCTGGCGGTTTCCGCCGAGCATGCCGAAGGTCTCGATGCGCTGCATGACGCGCTGGAACCCTTTGTCCGCAAGCAAGATGAAGCAGAGGACGCCGAGCCCGGTGAGGCTGATGATCCGAAACGGCCGCTGAAACTTGCCATTGTCGGCCAGCCCAATGCGGGGAAGTCGACGCTGGTCAATGCCATGCTGGGCGAAGAGCGCATGCTCACCGGGCCGGAAGCGGGCATCACCCGTGACGCCATTGTCAATGACTGGTCGTGGAAGGGCCGGGCCATCAAGCTGTGGGACACGGCTGGCATCCGGCGCAAGTCGCGGGTGCAGGAAAAGATCGAGAAGCTTTCGGTGGCCGATGCGCTGCGCGCCATCCGCTTTGCCGAATGCGTTGTGGTGCTGATTGACGCGACACTGCCGATCGAGCGGCAGGACCTGACGCTGTGCGATCTGGTGGCGCGCGAGGGGCGCGCCGTGGTTCTGGCACTGTCGAAGTGGGATGCGGTCGAGGACAAGTCCGCCACGCTGCGCGAGGTGGAAAGCAAGCTGGAAGAAGTGCTGCCGGAAATCCGCGGTGTGCCGGTGGTGACCATTTCGGCCAAGCAGGGGCGCGGCGTTGATGCGCTGATGAAGGCGGTCACGGAAGCGGACCGCAAGTGGAACATCCGCATTTCCACCGGCAAGCTGAACCGCTGGCTGGAAGGGGCGCTGGAGCGCAACGCGCCGCCGGCACCTTCGGGCCGTCGCATCAAGATCCGCTATGCCACGCAAGCCAATGCCCGGCCGCCGACCTTCGCGCTGTTCGGCAACCAGTTGAACAAGCTGCCGGAAAGCTACCTGCGCTATCTCATGAACGGGCTGCGGGCCGATTTCGGCCTGGGCGGCGTCCCCATCCGCTTTGCGCTCCGCGGCGGCAAGAACCCCTACGAAGACAACTGACCGGAATTGCCGGTCGGGACCTGCCGGTCAAAACTGCTTGAACAGGCCCTTGGCATCGTATTTCCAGACGCCGCCATTGTCGGTGAAATCCGCAAGGCACATGGCCACCATCTGGGCCGAGACTTCTTCCGGTGTCGGCAGGGTCATGGGGTCTTCACCCGGCATGGCGGTGGCACGCATTTTTGTGCGCGTGGCACCTGGCGAGAAGCAGTTTGTACGCACGGATGTGCTGGCCATCTCGTTGGCATAGGTGCGCATGATCGCTTCGAGGCCTGCCTTGCCCACCGAATAAGCCCCCCAGTAGGGCGTGCATTTGAAGGCGAGGCCGGAGGTGACGAAGACCACGCGGGCCCATTCCGCCGAACGCAGCAGCGGATCGAGCGAGCGGATGAAGCGGTAATTCGAGGTGATGTTGACCTCGATGGATTCGGTCCAGACCTTGGGATCGACATGGGCAAGCGGTGTGATCTTGCCGAGCGCGCCAGCGTTGCCCACGAAGATGTCGAGCTTCTTCCAGCGTTCAAAGATGGCCGCGCCAAGGCGGTCGATGCCGTCGTAATCGCGCACGTCGAGCGGCACGAGGGTGGCGCTGGAGCCTGCGGCGCGGATGGCGTCGTCGAGTTCCTCAAGGCCGCCTTGCGTGCGGGCGGTGGCGATGATGTGGGCACCTTCGCGCGCGAGGTGCAGGGCCATTTCGCGGCCAAGGCCACGCGAGGCGCCCGTCACCAGCGCGATCTTGCCGTCAAGTCTCTTGGTCATGGAATCAGCCAGCCTCGGCGAGAAGGGACAGTTGCTGTTTGGCGGATTCGCCAATGTGGTCTGTCAGGTGGGTGGGATATTCGCCGGTGAAGCAGTGGTCGGTGAACTGCGGCTGGGCGTTGTTGCGGGCGTCGTAGCCTGCGGCCTTGTAGATGCCATCCACGGAGATGAAGGCAAGCGAGGTGACACCGATGTAGGCCCGCATTTCTTCCAGCGAATGCGTTGCCGCCAGCAGCTGGTTCTGCTCGGGTGTGTCGATACCGTAGAAATCGGGGTGGGTGATGGGCGGGCTGGCGATGCGCATGTGCACCTCCTTCGCGCCTGCCTCATACATCATACGCACGATCTTGACCGAGGTGGTGCCACGCACCACGGAATCATCGATCAGCACGATGCGTTTGCCCGCGACGACAGAGCGGTTGGCGCTGTGTTTGAGCTTCACACCCAGCGAACGGATTGTCTGTGTCGGCTCGATGAAGGTGCGGCCCACATAGTGGTTGCGGATGATGCCAAGCTCGAAGGGGATGTTGAGCTGCTGGGCATAGCCCAGTGCGGACGGAACACCGGAATCGGGAACGGGCACGACAACATCCACGTCGGCCGGAGCCTCGCTGGCCAGTTGCATGCCCATCTTCT
>CALMZX010000051.1 GCA_937870685.1 uncultured Alphaproteobacteria bacterium | reverse complement strand
GCTCACCCTCACGCCACGGGCCGAGCCGCTGGCCTGGAGCGATCTCGACGTGGTGCTGAAAACGCCAACCCGCCGGTTCCTGTTCAGCCTCACCGCCTCAAACGGCTACTCCTACAATTACGCCGTACAGGAAGAACCGGCCCCGCCGCCCGAAGCGGACGACAGCGGCGACGACGACTCCCAGCGCATCTATTTCTTCAACGCAAAGATGGATGTGCTTGACCTGCCGCAAGGCAAGAACCCTGCCCCTGACATGGTGTTCCTGCCGGACTTTGGCGGTGCGCTCTGGTATGGCGGCTTCGACCCGCGCGAATTCCTGCCCATCGGCATGTGGCGGCTGGAAGGCTGCGGCTGAGGTTCCCTCTCAGGCACCGGGTGGCCCCTTGCGTGCTCCCAGCAATTTCTGGCCGATGTCCACAAGCGAAGCCGCAACCTTCTCCATGTCCTCGGCGCGTTCATCCTCGATCTCGGCCCGCCACTGGGCGATGCGCTGTTCCAGGGAATCGAGCGAGGCCGTCTGAGCCTTCTCGAACAGGGTGCGGGATTCTGCCCGGGAGGTCTGCACCGAGGATGTCAGTTCGCGCAGCGCCCGCTGCGTATCCTCTTCGGTGTCCTGCAGGCTTTCGCGCAGGGTGGCGGAGAGGATCTTGACCTTGACGTCGAACTCGTCGCGCAGCTTGGCAACGGCTTCCTCGAAGGCCAGCCGCGTGGCCGCCTTCTCGGCTTCCGCCTGCTGCACCAGAACTTCGATGCGGTTGCTCAGGGTGTCATACTTGCCGCGCAGGTCGGCCGCCTCGGCGGAGACATCATCAAGCCCCGCTTCGATTTCCGCGAACTTGCCGCGGTTGAACGTGTCCTGCTCGTCAAGAATGTCGAGAAGCTCTTCGAAGCGCGCTTCGGAGAGGCGCTGGTGCGGACCCACAAGCAGGTCCCGCAACTGGGTGAGAACAGCCTCGCCGCCGCGTGTGGCTGACAGGGTTTCTTTCAGCGCTTCCTTCACACCGTGGCCGCTCTGGCCTTTCACTTTCTTCAAGGCGCGTGATGGAAACGACAACACATCAGGCTGACTCATGTACAATTCCTCGCAAGGGCCGTCCCAAGACAAGGTGCGCGACCCCGCCAAGACCGGGCCTTGCAACTCAACACACGTTCGCCGTCGTCCCTCCAGAATGGAGCAAACACGGGAGAGGCGGAAGCCAAAGATTAAGAGAAGGTTAACGACCGCCCGTCCCGGCTATCCCCAGCCGGAGCTGGAAAAAGCAAAAGCCGGGATTGCGGCGGGAGTGTGGTGGCGGGGCACCCTGCTCCCTGCGTACCCTCCCCAGGCAGCGGCCTCTGGTGTCAGCGTGTCATAGGCATTCCGCGCCGCGCGGATCACGGGGTGATGGGCGGCCTTTTCCGTGTGTCGAAAAATTCCGGGGTCACCTCTTGAAAGTCATATCTTAAGATATATCTTACGACTGTCGTAACGAGAAAGGACCCCACATGAACACCGCTTCCGACACTTCTGGCTCCACTTGGGAAAACTCCCGCAAGCCATGGAACGACCGTGACTATTTCGCCTGGGCCAAGGCCCCCGGCATCAACCCCATGAAGGTTGCCGCCGTGGTGGCGGGCTTCGTCATCTTCCCGCCGCTGGGCCTTGCCGCCCTTGGCTATTTCATCTGGAAGAGCCGCCGTGGCTTCGACCATGACGGCCCCGCCTTTGCCGGTGCGCCGGGCTTCGGCCACCGCCGTGGCTGCGGCCGTGGTCATGGCCGCTGGACCGGAAATGCCGCCTTCGACGCCCACCAGGCCGAGATGATGCAGAACCTGCGCGCCGACCGCGAGGCCTTCCGCACCTTCCGGCAGGAGCAGCGCCGCCAGCGCGACCAGCAGGCCTATGACACTTTCCGCGCCACGCAGGCGCCTGCTGCAGCGGATACGCCAAAGGCCGAGTGACGCTGAAGCACTGGCTTTGAGCTGATCAAGCCGTTACCCTGCGCTGCACACGCGGCGCAGGGTTTGCGCTTTGGAACAATGTGATGAAAGACAAAGGCACATCCGGTTGCGGTCCCAAATGGGGCTGGGCCCGCCATCGTGAAGTCGGCTCCAGAGATGGCTCTGGCCAGGGCTCCGGTTGGGGACCACCATGGGCGCGCTTCATGCCGTTCGGAGCACCCGGTGGCGGAGGACCGCGCAGCCCGCGACTGTTCGGACAGGGTGACCTGCGCCTCCTCCTGCTCGCCCTCATCGCCGACAAGCCATCCCACGGCTATGATCTCATCCGCACCATCGAGGCTCGCTTCAACGGAAGCTACGCGCCGAGTGCCGGCACCGTCTATCCGACGCTGACGCTGCTGGAGGAGCAGGACCTCATTGCCGCCGTCGCCGATGGCGGCACCAAGAAAACCTATCAGGCCACCGCGCGCGGTCTCGCCCATCTTGAAGAACATGCAGACGCCGTGAAGGCCCTGATGACCCGCATCGACATCATGGCCGAAGGCGGTGGCGGCGGCCCGCCCTCCCCTGTCATCATGCATGCCATCCACACGCTGCGCGCCGCCATCATGGCGCGTGCGGGCGCTGGCGCGAGCGAACAGGCCCGCATCCGCGACATCATCGAAAAGGCCGCACGCGAGATCATGGGGAAGTGAGCCGGGCCTAAGCCTGCTTGTTGCCGCGTTGCAGAATCCACTGCGCAATCAACAGCAGCAACAAGGACGTGAGAAGCACAACCGTGCCGATGGCGTTGATTTCGGGTGTCACGCCGCGGCGAATGGCCGAGAACACATAGATCGGCAAGGTCACATCGGGGCCGGCGACAAAGAAGGCAATGATGAAATCCTCGAACGAGAAGGTGAATGCCAGCAATGCACCGGCAAGAATCGAAGGTGCGAGGAGCGGCAACACCACCTGCCGGAACGTGCCCATGGGCGTGGCGTAAAGGTCCTCCGATGCCTCGACAAGGCTCCGGTCCATGCCCTGCAGCCGCGCCCGCACCATCAATGCCACAACAGCAATGTTGAACAACACATGGGTGGCAATGACGCTCCACATGCCCATTCTCAGGCGCAGGTTGAACAATGCTTCCAGTGCCGGATTGACCACATCGAAAATCGTCACGAAAGTGATGAGTGAAGAAATGCCTATGACGATCCCGGGCACCATGATGGCAATGTAGATCAGCGCATCAAACACGATCCGCAACCATCCTTTGGTGCGTTCCAGCCCCAGGGCGGCCATCGTGCCGAAAATGGCCGAAAGCACCGCTGTCGCCAAGGCAATCATCACACTGGTGCCCAGGGCTTCGGTGATCAACGGGTTGCTGAATGCCTTGCCGTACCATTCCACCGAGAAGCCCGTCCACACCATGGACTGTTTGCCGGCATTGAAGGACAGAGCGACGATCAGCGCAATGGGCGCGTAGAGGAAGATGTAGATGAGGCTCGCATAGATCCGCATGGCGCTACACCAGGGCCGCACGGCGCTGATCGGTCTTGCCCAGCACAAAGCGCATGTAGAAGTAAACCGTCACGAACATGATGATGACCAGCGCCACCGAGACCGCGGCACCATAGGGCCAGTTGCGAGACTGCAGAAACAGGTCAACCAACGCATTTCCGATGAAGAACACTTTTCCGCCGCCCAGGTATTGCGGCAGGATGTAGTCTCCCATCAGCAGGATGAACACCAGCATGGAACCGGTCGCCACGCCAGGCAGGGACAGCGGAAGGGTGATCTGCCAGAAAGTGTGCCATGGCGTTGCGCCGAGATCGGCCGACGCTTCGAGAAGGCGTTTGTCCAGTTTTTCCAGCGACACATAGATGGGAGGCACCATCAACGGCAGGAATCCGTATACCGCACCGATCAGCACGGCTGTCGGCGTGTTGAGCAGGCGCACGTCCGTGATGCCGATCCAGGCCAGCCAAGCGGGCAAGCCTTTTGATCCGAGGATCATGATCCAGGCATAATAGCGCATCAGTTGGCTGGTCCAAAACGGGGCCATCACCAGCACAAGCATCACCACGCGCCACTTGGGCGGCACTTTGACGGCCAGGAAATAGGCCATGGGAAAAGCGATGACGGCAGTCAGCAACGTGCCCAGGGGAGCAAGCGTCAGTGTGTTGAGGAAGGCTTTTCCGCGCGCCGGCAGGTTCAGATAGTTGTCGAAGGTGAAGGCAGGCACATAGCCGCCAGCCGCGGCCCTTTCCCCGAAGGAAAACACCAGCATCACCAGCAATGGCAGGATCAACATGAAGAAGAAGAAGACCCCCGCCGGTGCCAGCAGCAGGCCGGTCACCAGCGGGGAACGCGTGTGTGTGCTCACGTTGCTTTATGCAGCCTTGAAGCGCGCCATGATTTCCGCACGCAAGGGGTTGGTGAGCGTGGCCGCCGCACCAAACTCAAGCGGTGACAGGGACTCCGCTGCCGGATAGAGGATCGGGTTGTCCAGCATCTCCTTCGGCACCAGGGCATTGGTGCGCGAGTCGGTTGACGGATAGCCATGCGCCTTGACTTCAATGGCATTGATGGCGGGAGTCAGCAGGAAATCGATCAGCGCATAGGCCGCATCGAGGTTTTGGCCGCCCTTCGGAATGGCATAGAAGTCGCTCCAAATTTCCCCGCCATCCTTGGCCAGCACATACTTCATTTCCGGCATGTCCCGCTGCAGCTGCGTGGCGTCACCTGTCCAGCACACCGAAGCCCAGGCATCACCCGAAATCAGCGATGGCTTGTAGTCGGAATTGATGCCGAACAGATGCGGCTTGCTGGCGATCAGCAGCTTCTCGGCCTCGGCCAGTTCCTTCTCATCCACGGAATTGAAGCCATAGCCCAACGCCTTCAGGGCGGCACCAATTGTCGTGAGCTGATAGTCATGCACCATGACACGGCCCGAGAGCGGCCCCTGCGTGGCCTCGAAGAATTCCTTCCACGACGACGGCACCTGGGTGACGTTCTTGGTGTTGACCACAAAACCGGTGGTGCCCCAGTTCTTCGGCACGGCATAGGTCTTGCCGTCGATGATCCCCTCGGCGGTGAAGCGCTGCTCCTGGCTTGCCGGATCGTAGTTGGGCATGCGCGTGAGGTCGAGTTCCTCGATCAGGCCCAAATCCTTGTAGGTGGAGATGGCATAGTTGGTTGGCACGAAAACGTCCCACCCGGTGGAGCCGGCCTGCAGCTTGGCCAACATCTCCTCGTTTGAACCGAAAACGGCAACATTGACTTTCACGCCCGTATCAGCAGTGAACTTGTCGAGGTTCTCCTGGGCAAAATAGCTGGGCCAGGTCGTGAAATTCACCGTGCCGGAGAGGGCGGCATGGGCCTTTCGCGGACGCAGGCCCGGAACGGCACCAGCGAGGACGGCTGTGGCAAGACCAAGCCCGGTTGCTCCCATGAACTGGCGGCGGCTGATGCTGCCTTTCTGGTAGCGGCGCAATTCCTCCACGAACTTTTCCGCCGTGATGAGGTCTGGTATCTTTTTCATGATTTTCTCCCTGTTTGGTTGTTTCAGTTGTCAGCCAGCACCTGCGCGGCGTCTCCCCGCCAGCCCGCCGCAACCTGGTCGCCAATTTCGAACGTGCCCACATCGCGTTCGTTCCGGCGCGGACTGACGACAAGGAATTCACCCAGCCTGTCACTGGCCAAACGGTATTGGGTGAAATCACCGACGAAGATGCGGTTCAGGACCTTCGCAGGCACCGCTGTTGCCAGTCCTTGTGGCAACTTCTTTTCTGTTGGCGCCAACTCGATCATTTCGGGCCGCACGCTGGTCACGGTGCCGGCCGATGGCCCGGCAAAGAAATTCGACTTCCCGACAAAATCTGCCACATAACGGCTGTTCGGCCTGTCATAAAGTTCGCGCGGCGAACCGATCTGCACAATACGGCCTTCGCGCATGACGCACACCCGGTCCGACATCGACAACGCCTCCTCCTGGTCATGCGTCACCAGAAGGAACGTGACGCCCACATCACGTTGCAGGTTCTGCAATTCGAACTGCATCTCAGCCCGGAGCTTCCGGTCCAGCGCCGCCAATGGTTCATCCAGCAACAGAACGGCGGGCCGGTTGATCAGCGCCCGCGCCAAAGCCACCCGCTGCTGCTGCCCGCCGGAAAGTTCATAGGTGCGGCGTCTGCCGAGGCCTGAAAGCCTGACCATGCCCAGCGCTTCATCCGCCGCCCGTGCAAGCTCCGCCGAAGGCGGTTTGGGCGAACGCTGCCGCAGCCCGTAGGTAACATTGTCAGCCACACTCAAGTGCGGGAAAAGCGCATAGTGCTGGAACACCATGTTGACAGGACGCCGGTAGGCCGGAACACCGGTGACATTGGTGCCCTGGATGTACACTTCACCCTCTGTCGGCTGTTCGAAACCGGCCATCATGCGAAGCGAGGTGGTCTTGCCACACCCCGAGGGTCCGAGGATGGAGAGAAACTCGCCCGCATTGACTGACAAATTGTTGTCCACAACCGCAAGTGTTTCGCCGAAGCGTTTCGACACGTTGCGAAGCTCAATGACTGCCTGCGTCACGTCTGACCCTGCCACTTCCTGAGAGCCAAACTTGGTACAGACAACAGCCGCTGTCAAATGAGCCGCAACAACACCATGGCCGCGGGCGGCCGAGGTGGCCCTCAAGGTCTTGGGACGGCAGGAGCGGGCTACTCCAGAACTTTCACAATGGCCTCATAGCCCCGCGCCTTGGCCAGCATCAGCGGCGTCTGGCCGTTGCGGTCGGCGATGCTTTTGTCGGCACCGGCCTTGACCAGATGCGCAACTGTCTTCTGGTGGCGCGGGCCGCCATCGCCAAGGATCACCGCCTCGATCAGCGCCGTCCAGCCGAGGTTGTTGACATGGTCAAGCGGCGCGCCATGTTCGATCAGCACACGGACGACCTCGTCATGCCCGAGATGGGCCGCCGCGATCAGTGCCGTGCCATCATAGGGGCTGGTGACATTTCCCGCCCTGTTGCCCAGCGCCAGCGCCGCCTTAAGCGTCTCTACATCATCCGCCACGGCAGCGATGGTGACGGCATCATAGGCCTGCCCCTCAAGCGCATTCGGATCAGCGCCTGCCTTCACCAGTGCGGCCATGGCATCACGCTGCTTCTGGTAGGCAGCCACATGGAATGCGGTGCGGCCCATTTTGTCCTTGGCCGCAACATCGGCCCCAGCCTTCAGCGCCGCGAGATCGCCCGCAGCCGCAGCCCTGTGCAGGCCTTCATAGGCCGCGATTTCCTCCGCCGACGGCGGCACTTGCGCCTGCACGGGCGGCACATATCCGCAGGCAATCAACACCGCGAGGCCCGCACCCAAGACTGTCTTCATCTCTGTCTCCTGCATGATGACTGGGCTCTTCCCTGTGAAACGCGGCAGCTTCGCGGCACAGATGTGCAAGGATCGTGGTTGACGGGAATGTGAAGGGGGCCGACACCGCGTCCGTCGGACCAACTCCATTGGACACCCAGTCTTGCGTGAGTGTATCTTTTATGGTACTGGCAACTCATGAACCAAATCAAACCGATGGCGCTTGCGATGTGGGCCAGTTCCACAGGCAGTGAGCCTGCCCGTGACTGGTTCAAGGCTTTGCCTGATACCGACCGCAAGAAGGTCGGTCAGGACTTGCGAAAGCTGCAGTATGCATGGCCCGTTGGCATGCCACTGGTCCGTTCACTTGGGAGTGGGCTCTGGGAGTTGCGGACCAGCTTGCCATCGAAAAGGGAGGCCAGGGTGATTTTTGCAACGGACGGAGAAACGCTCTTGGTCCTCCACGGTTTCATCAAGAAGTCGGCGCAAACCCCAACACACGAGCTTGATGTGGCAAGAAAGCGCCTGAAGGAGACATGACATGAAGAAGTTCAACAAGAAACACATCGGCACATCTCTGGAGCAACTCCTCGAAGAAGATGGCATTCTCGAAGACGCAACCAGCGCGGCGGTGAAAGCGGTTCTGGCATGGCAGTATGGTGAGGCGATGAAGAAGAAGAAGCTGACCAAGGTCAAAATGGCCGCCGCCATGAAAACCAGCCGCGCCCAGTTGGACCGGGTGCTGGACCCCAAATCCGGCAACGTCACGCTCTCCACGCTGCAACGCGCGGCGAATGCGGTGGGCAAGACGCTGAAGGTGGAGCTGGTTTAGGCTAGCTGATCGTGTTGCTCAACAAACATACTTCGCCGCTACTTTCTTCAAAAATCCGAATCTTTCCATCGCGGAATTCCGCACGTAAGACCGCAACAGGCTCGGTGAACGGAGCCGCAATCTTTCCTGGAACTTGAATTTCGCCTCGATCAAATTTTCCTCTAAGCTCTGCAACGGATAAACTGAATTGGTCTGCAATTCGTTGGGAGGCGATTCGAGTGCTTGCTGTGCTTTGGCCACCGCCAAAAGGCGCATAGAACTTCCCGTCAACTTCTATGATGACGTTTATGTCGGCCTTTCTCAGTCTCGAATGATCGGCGTCCGTATACTGTTGCGAAAGTCCAACAACATTCTTTAGTTCGTATCTTTCTGCAATTTCGGGCGCCGTCTCAACCAACGCTCGAACTAGGTCTTTGTCGACCCAGACCAACGGATTGGTAGAGCCATGATCCTTAACATCCAACATGTAGACAGTTAGGTCTTCAATGTAAGCAAATAGGACAGCACGTGTCCTTCCCGCCAGTCCTTGCGCGTCGATATCTCCCAGGTGAAAATGGTGCATGCCCCAATCAAGAAAAAGTCGATCTGCCGCCTCAAATCGCGGTTGTTCTCTAATACCGTTGTGGAGATAGGGACCAACATTTCCTCCCTTCTTGAGCAACGCTTCGATCTTACCAATTGCAGGATACAACTTCTTAGCAATCTTCACTCGCCGACTGGATACTACCGCTCTGCGAGCCCTAACAATGGACCTGGCTTTGAACGTTAGCCAATTTGGAAACAATTCAGCAAACGTTGACGACTTGCTCGCACTTGGCCAGTCGATGTCGATAAGCGCAAGTATGTCTGCTTCGCACCTATCGACAACTCGCATGATTTCTAGTTCCTCGCCTTGTCCACCAGCTTGTTCTTGGCGATCAGCCATCACGCGCTGCGTGATGGCCACTCTTCATGCTGGATCGCCCTGCGAACAAGCGCGCGGGGGCGGACTAGTTCCGCGCCTTGTCCACCAGCTTGTTCTTGGCGATCCACGGCATCATGGCGCGGAGCTTTTCGCCCACGGCTTCGATCTGGTGCGAGTCGTTCATGCGGCGGATGCCTTTGAAGCGGGCGGCACCGGCGCGGTATTCCTGCATCCACTGCGAGGTGAACTTGCCGGTCTGGATGTCGTGCAGCACGCGCTTCATCTCGGCCTTGGTCTCGTCGGTGATGATGCGGGGGCCGGTCACGTATTCGCCCCACTCGGCGGTGTTGGAGATCGAGTAGTTCATGTTGGCGATGCCGCCTTCATAGATCAGGTCGACGATCAGCTTCACCTCGTGCAGGCACTCGAAATAGGCCATCTCCGGGGCGTAGCCCGCTTCCACCAGCGTTTCGAAGCCGGCGCGGATCAGTTCAACCAAGCCGCCGCAGAGCACAACCTGCTCGCCGAACAGGTCGGTTTCGCATTCTTCCTTGAAGCTCGTCTCGATCACACCGGAACGGCCGCCACCCACGCCGCAGGCGTAGGAGAGCGCGAGGTCATGGGCGTTTCCGCTGGCATCGTGATGGATGGCAATGAGGCACGGCACGCCGCCGCCCTTCTGGTATTCGCCGCGCACCGTGTGGCCGGGGCCCTTCGGCGCGATCATGACGACGTCCACCGTCTTCTTCGGCTCGATCAGGCCGAAGTGCACGTTGAGGCCATGGGCGAAGGCGATTGCCGCACCGTCACGGATGTTGGGGGCGATGTCGTCGCGGTAGATGTCGGCCTGCAGTTCGTCAGGGGTAGCCATCATCATCAGGTCGGCCCACTTGGCGGCTTCGGCAACGGTCATCACCTTCAGGCCGTCGGCTTCCACCTTCTTGGCGGTGGGCGAGCCCTTCTTGAGGCCCACGGCGATTTCCTTGGCGCCCGAATCCTTGAGGTTCAGCGCATGGGCGCGGCCCTGGCTGCCGTAGCCGATGATGGCCACCTTCTTGCCCTTGATCAGGTTCACATCCGCATCGCGGTCGTAATAAACGCGCATAATCCCAAGCCCTTTGTTGATGGATTTTCGGGCATGCGCTTAGCCGTCCGGGCGCGGCAAGGCAAGGCACATTGACGGGGGCGGCCCATGCGAATGAGCCACCCCCGCCCCCGGTGCCGAGCCCCTCCCCCGGCCCGGGAATCTTCAGGTCAGCGGCGCGAATTTCGCCGTGAAATGCCGCATCATCGGCGGCTCCCAGGCGATGCGGTAGCCTTTGAGCGACGTGAGCATGGCCGCCACTTTCCCAAAGGCCTCCACGATGTAGTCGGCATGGGACTGGGTATAGACGCGCCGCGGCATGGCCAGCCGGACGAGGTCCATGGCGGCAGGCGTTTCACTGCCGTCCGGATGCCGCCCGAACATCACCGTGCCGATTTCGCAGCCGCGGATGCCCGCGACCTCATAAAGCGCCACCGCCAGCGCCTGCCCCGGATAGCTGAGCGGCGGAATGTGCGAGAGCCATCCCCGCGCATCCACGAACACCGCATGCCCGCCCGCAGGCTTCACAACGGGAACGCCCATGGCATCCAGCCGCTCCGAGATATAGGCATTGGTCCGCACCCGGTAGCGCAGGTAATCCTCGTCGATGATCTCGCTGAGGCCTTGCGCGATGGCATCAAGGTCTCGGCCCGCGAGGCCACCATAGGTCGGGAAACCTTCCGTCTGGATCAGCCGCGTGCGCGCCTTCTCGGCCAGCGCGTCGTCATTGAGGGCGAGCCAGCCCCCGATGTTGGCGAAGGCATCCTTCTTGGCACTCATGGTCATGCCGTCAGCGAACGCGAACATGTCACGCACGATGTCCTTGATCGCCCGCGTCCCCTGCCCCTCCTCGCGCTGCTTGATGAACCAGGCATTCTCGGCAAAGCGGCAGCCATCGATGATGAAGGGCTTGCCGTGGCGCTTCGCCACCTCCGCCGTGGCGCGGATGTTGGCAAGGCTCACGGGCTGGCCACCGCCGGCATTGTTGGTGACGGTGATCATCACGCAGGGCACCGCATCGCCATGTTCCCGCAGGAAAACATCCAGCCGCGCCACATCCATGTTGCCCTTGAACGGGTGGTCGAGTGCCGGGTTGCGCCCCTCGGCGATCAGCAGGTCATGGGCTTCCGCGCCCGTCCCCTCGATGTTGCCGCGCGTCGTGTCGAAATGCGTGTTGGAGGGAATCCTGCGGCCCTTGCCGCCGATGAGCGAGAACAGGATGGCCTCCGCCGCCCGGCCCTGGTGCGTGGGGATGATGTGCCTGAAGGGCATGAGATCGCGCACCGCCGCCTCGAAGCGGAAGAAAGACGGCGAACCGGCATAGCTCTCGTCGCCCTTCATCACGGCGGCCCACTGCGCCGCACTCATGGCCGAGGTGCCCGAGTCGGTGAGGAGATCGATGATCACGTCATCCGACTTGATGGCGAAAAGATTGAAGTGCGCGTACTTCAGCAGCGCCCGGCGTTCGTCCACCGTGGTGAAACGGATGGGCTCAACCGATTTGATGCGGAAAGGTTCGATGATGGTCTTCACGGGGTTTCTCCATTGTTTGGCCCCGCAAATTGACCGGGGCTTCAACGCTGCGGTTGCCTGCCCATGGAGAAGGCAGACCGCGCTCAGCGCCCAGTTAACGGTGCAAGGAGTATCGCAGGCGAGTGGCGGGCGCAAGGGAGTGCCCCGCTTCCGACCTTCACCTGCTTTGCAGAAACACCGTTAATCGACATCCCTCAGTGGTCACCCTGCAATCGTCATCCCTCTTTCGTCATCCCGGCGAAGGCCGGGACCGGGCTTTGCGAGGGCGCGGAGGCAGGAAGCCCATGCCCCGGCCGCAGCCTGTCCTCGCGAATGCGGGGGCCCGGGTGAGGAATTTGGGTTGGTTTTCCATCCTGCTCTTCCGGCCCTCGCTTGCGCTCGGGCGTTCGAAGCTCAAATCATGCCACTGGCATGATTTGCCGGAACTTCGTTCCGTCGCTTCTCACCCCTTCTTCAGCTTCGCCCAGATGCGGTTCAGTTCCGCTTCCACATCCGCCGCCAGCGGTGGCTGGATGGAGAGGCGGTTCATGGTTTCGCGGGGCGGATAGAGGCCGGGATCATTGAGCAGGCTCGCTTCCAGCAGCGGACCGGAGCCCCACACCGTGTTGGCATAGAGCAGCGCCTTGGTGCCTGCCGCTGCCACATCCGGCTTCAGGAACCAGTCGATCAGCGTGTGTGCCGCGTCCGGATTCTTGGCATTGCGCGGAATAACGAAAAGCTGGAACCACAATTCGCTGCCCTCCTTCGGCACCGAATAGGCGATGGTGCCCGAGGCCCGCGTCTTCGCCAGCTCGCGTGCCATCAGCACGTCACCGGAGAAACCGATGCTGGCGCAGTAACGACCGCTGGCAAGGCCATCCACATACTGCGCCTTCGGCACTACCTCGACATAGTCCTTGATCTGCGTGAGAGTGGCATCAACCGCTTCAAGATCGGTGATGCCGACGCTGCGGAAATCGCCGCCCACGTAACTCACGATCGACGGGATGACGTCGATCGGCTCATCGATGAGCGCAATGCCGCAGCTTGACAGGGCCGAGGCATATTTCGGGTCCAGCAGCAGCGCCATGCTGTTGAGCGGCGCATCCGGCAACAGGCTCGCCACCTTGTCCTTGTTCACGCCAAGGCCGATCGTCCCCCAGAGATAGGGAATGGAATGCTGGTTCAGCGGGTCCAGCGCTTCGGTGTAGATCTGCGATGCCGTGTCGAGACGGATGGTGTTGGGAATCTTGAGCCGGTCGATCTTCGTCACCGCGTCCTGCTTTTCCAGCACCTGGCGCATCTGTGCGCCGGCCTGCACCATCAGGTCATAGTCGGCCGAGCCCGCCATCAGCAGCGCCTTGGTTTCTGTCGAATTCTGGTAGGTGTCCTGCACCACCCGCATGTTCAGTTGGGTCTCGAACCCTGCGAGCGCCGCCGGATCGACAACGCCTTCGGCGGTGAGAATGCGCAGCGTCGCTTTCGGTTCACGGCCCACAAACTGCGCGGCCCGCAGGATGTTGTGCAGCACCGTGGGCGTGAGGACGCCCGTGACCTTGATGCCGTTCTCCGCCTGAAAACCTTCGACGGCCGCGAGCGTCGCCGGGCCGAAGATGCCATCGACGGGACCTGGCACGCCACCCAGGGCTTTCAGGCCTTCCTGGGCGCGGCGCACGTCATCGCGCCCGACCATGATGCGCTGGCCGGGGGCGGAGCCGGTGGACCAGCCCTCCTTCACCCACACCGCGCCAAACAGCGAGCGCAACAGCTGTTCCGGCGTGGGATTGCCGCCCTGCCAGCCATTGCTGGCGAGATGGTTGGAAATGGCCGTGACCGTGGCCGTGTCCAGCGTCCGGTTCGGATTGCCGGAAGGCAGGTAGCCCAGCCGCCCGAGCAGTCGCTGCACCGTGGCCAGTTCCTGCGGCGTGATCTCTGACAGGGAGGCGAGTGCGGTGCCATTCAGGTCTTCCGCCTGCGAGCGCCCGGGGATGATGCCCTGTGCTGCCGCGGGTGCAAGCGCACTGGTTGCGAGACTGAGGGCGGCCACTCCGGCCAGAAGGATTGCACGTGTCATGAGGCTCGTACTCCGCTGCTATGGGTGTTGTTGTGACAGGTCAGTTGAGGTCAGTTCAGGGCAGCGACCGGGCAACCCGGAAGCCGATGGTCTTGGTGGCCCGCGTGGCGTCTTCGAAGCCGCGTGCCGCCGTGTTGGAAAGCGTGGCCCGGCTCGACCATGAGCCGCCGCGCAACAGCCGCCTGTGGCAGTCGCGTTCGCTGTCCTTCACCTTGTAGGTGAAGCCGGGCGTCCAGCAGTCGGACACCCACTCCCAGACATTGCCGCGCATGTCGTGCAGGCCCAGTGCATTGGCCTTCATCGAACCGGCGGGTGCCGTTGTCGGAAAACCATCGGCACAGCCTGCATCCTGCGCGCCGCTGCCAGCGCCCGTGGCGTAGTTGCCGGACTGGCAGATGGTCTGCGCGTCAATCAGCGGCACGCTGCTGGACGGCGCGATGCCGCCGCCCATCTCGGCAAAGTCCCATTCCGCCGAGGTGGGCAGGCGGTAGGTGACACCGGTCATGCGCGAGAGCCAGGCGATGTATTGCGCCGTCGCATCGTCATGGGAGACATTGATGACGGGGCGCGCGTTGCGGCCCCAGCCCTCGTCGCTGGGCAGGGCAGCACAGCCGCCCCCCGCCATGCAGCGGCCCCAGTCATCGAAGGTGATTTCAAAGCGCCCCACGGCAAAGGCGGTGAGAGCCGGAGCGCCCGCAGGCCGCGTCACCCGCGCCATCTGTTCGGGTGGCAGTCCGGTGGGTGGCAAGGCCACCACGAGTTCCGGGCAGTTCTCGCAATCGCGGAACACCTGCCCCTGCAACATGGCGGAACCGGCGACGGGCGCGGCGGCAACGGCTGCGGGCTCGGATTGAGACGCAGCTTCGGGTGCAGGTTCCGGAACGGGCACGGCGACCGCAACCTGCGTACCGTCACCCTCCTCCGCCGCAAGCGGAACAGATTGCGCGGGCTCGGACACCGCATCCGCGGCAACCGGCTCGCTCTGCGCCACCGTTGTGGTCTGCGTGCCGGACGCGGACGGGATCACGGGGCTTGCCGGAAACTCGAACCCTTCAGTGCCCGACGGAATGGGTGCGCTCGCCGCCACCGCTGCGGGCTCGGCTTGGGGAGCAGGCTCCGCGACAGGCTCGGGAACAGCGGGGGCAGCGGCAGGTTCCACTTCAGCGACAGCCTCTGCCACGGGTTCTGCAGCCGGAGGTGCGGCGATGGCGGCAGGCGGTTCAACAGGAACAGCGGGCGCAACAGCAGGCACCGTTTCAGCAGGCGGTGCTGCTACCGGAGCCGGGACGGAGACAGTGGCAACGTCTGCCGCTGGCGGAGGCGCCACCGCAGCGGCAGGCACCTCGGCGGGTGCGGGCGGCGGCGGTGCAGGTACAACAACAGGCGGGGCTTCCGCCACAGCGGGCGCTTGCGGCGGTTCGGGCAGCGGGGCCCTCACGCTTGACGTTTTGCTTTTGAAGAAGGACGCAACTGACTGGAAATCCTGACCAATCAGGAAGGCTCCGGCCCCTGCCGTGCCCAGCAGCAGGGCAAAGATCACGGCACCGGTGCGGAAACGCTTCTTCTTGGCGCGGCGCGCCTGAAGCCTGGTCATCTTGGGCTGTGGCGCGGCGGGACCATCCGGCACAACGCCGAAGCGGGCCTTGAAATCCTGCGTCTTGGGTGAGGGTCGTGGCAGCGGCGAATGCGTCATCATACACACCAGGCCCGCAGCGTCGCCGTCGCCGCGGTTACCAATGAGGTTGTGCCGTCCTCAGGTGAAATCTCGGGGCTTTATTGCGGCACAAGTGTGACCGCAGGCACCCGGGAGACCGAAAACCTAGACTGACGTGCTTAAAAAAGCATGAAACCTATTCGGAGAATGCCGCGTTCCAGAGGAGACGCAGGCCCAGCGCGCCGAGGAACAGCCCGGTCACCCGGTCAATCCACGTCTTCGCCCGGAGATAAAAGGCACGCACCGGACCAGCACCAAAGAACAGCGCCACCACCGAGTACCACCACACCTCGTTGAAGCTGACGATGAACAGCAGCGTGAGCAGCATCCACAGCGGCGGATTGGCCGGCAACATGGCGATGAAGATGGACCCGAAGAACACCATGACCTTGGGATTGCTCAGTTGCACCCAGAAACCACGCCAGAACGGATTGCCCGCTTCCGCCGCGCCTTCGATCTTCAACGGCTCTTTCGCATGCACGAAGATCATGTAGGCAATCCAGAGCAGGAACAGCGCACCAGCAAATTTCATCGCCAGGAACAGCACCGGCACCGCGTGGAACAGGGCATTGAGCCCGAAAAGGGCCGCGCCCGCCCAGATGACCGTCCCTGCCCCCAGCCCCAGCGCCACCTTCACGCCGTCCATGCGCGAGCGCGCCACGGCGGTCCGCGCCGTGATGAGGAAGGATGGCCCCGGTGAAATCACCGCCATCAACTGCACAAGGCCGATGGAGGCAAGCGTGAGAAGGTCGGAATTGCTGATCATGATGCACAGGCAATGGCATGATCTCCGCGCCTTGTGAAGGGTGCCACGGGTCCCAGGGCCCGCAGGAGCCATTGCGCCAGACCCAACCGGTGCTAACCTCTCGCCCAATGAGGGAACCATGACACCGGAAGAGCGCATCACGAAACTCGGTCTTGCCCTGCCACCGCCTGCGGCAGCGGTGGCGAATTATGTGCCGTGGGCCATCACCGGAAACCTCGTCATGACCTCCGGCAACCTGCCGTGGCGTGATGGCAAGCTTGTCTATGTGGGCAAGATCGGCCGCGAGGTCTCGGGCGAAGATGGCTATCTCTCCTGCCAGCTGTCCTGCCTCAACGCCATGGCACAGCTGCGTGACGCGCTGGGTTCGCTGTCGCGCGTCAGGCGCATCGTGCGGCTGGAAGGCACCATGGGCGTGGACGAGAGTTTCAGGGAACACCCGAAATGCCTGAACGGCGCCTCCGACCTCATCAACACGGTTTTCGGAGAACGCGGGCAGCATACGCGGATGATCTACACCAACCCCGTGATGCCGCTGGACTGCACCTCGCTGGTGGTGCTCTTCGCCGAGGCTGAGACATGATGGACGACGCGCGCAAGGCCGAAATGCACAGGGCCATGGAAGGCAACGGCAGGGTGGGCCAGCGCCTGCTCTCCGAAACCGATGCCGTGCGCGTCTGGCGCATCGAATTGAAACCCGGCGAGCGCGTGGGCTTTCACAAGCATGTGCTGAACTATTTCTGGACCGCGACAAGCGCGGGAAAATCCCGCTCGCACTACGCCGATGGCCGCATGCTCGACACCGAATACGCCCTGGGCACCACGCGCCACTACAGCTTCGCCAAGGGCGAGAGCATGGTGCACGACCTTGAGAACATCGGTGACACGGTTCTCAGCTTCACGACCGTTGAACTGATCATCGGCAGCGCCAACGCGCCCCTGCCCCTCACCATCAAGCCGGAGAACGGCTGACCCCGCTCACCCCTGCCCGACGGCCTTGCGGAACAGCCGCACCGTTTCCGCCATGCCGAACATCAGCGCATCCGCTGTGATGGCATGGCCGATGGAGACTTCTTCCAGGTTGGGCAGGGCCGCCACGAGGCGCGGCAGGTTTTCGCGCGTGAGATCATGCCCGGCGTTGAGGCCAACGCCCGCCGCCGCCGCTGCCCGTCCCGTCGCCACCACCTTCTCGAATTCCGGACGCATCACGGCTTCCGTCAGCGCGCCGCCATAGGGGCCGGTGTAGATCTCGACCCGGTCCGCGCCCACCGCCCTGGCCGTGGCGGGTGCAGCCGGATCGGCATCGACACACAGCGAGACGCGGCAACCGGACCTGTGCC
>CALMZX010000050.1 GCA_937870685.1 uncultured Alphaproteobacteria bacterium | reverse complement strand
TCGAGGTGATCTGGTAGGCGGTGTAGGGGCTCATCACCTGCTCGCGCACGTCGAGCAGCTCAGGCTCGGCAAGATCTGGCGCATATTCCGATTGCTGGCAGGCGGTGCAGTCTCGCTTGTCATGGCGCCAGATGGTACGGCCCCGGCGGTCCTGGATTCGGTCAATCAACGTGGCCTCCACCTTCTTGCCGCCGTTGGCGAAAATCGAATAGGCCGTGGTCATGCGCAGCAGTGTCGTTTCGGCAGAGCCGAGCGAATTGGCGAGATGACGCGGCATCTGGTCGTAGATGCCCAGCCGCTGCGCAAGGTCCGCGATCTTGGTCATGCCGAGGTCATCGGCAAGGCGAACCGTCATGGCGTTGCGGGACTGTTCGATGCCACGACGCAGGGTCGAAGGCCCATAGAATTTGTCGGTGTAGTTCTTCGGGCGCCAGACCTTGCCATCCGACATGCGGAACTCCACTGGCGCATCGAGCACAACCGACGCAGGCGTGTAGCCGTTGTCGAGGGCGGCGGCATAGACGATCGGCTTGAAGGAGGAACCAGGCTGGCGCATGGCCTGCGTGGCGCGGTTAAACTGGCTGCCGCTGTAGGAGAAGCCGCCGACCATGGCAAGCACGCGGCCCGTATGCGGGTCCATCGCCACCATGGAGGCCTCGACGTCAGGCGTCTGCACCAGATGCCATTGCCCCTTGTCACGGGCCGGTGCAACATAGACGATGTCACCTGTGGCCAGAACCTGACTCACAGCCTTGACTTCCTTGCCGAGTTTGCTGCCATCGACATAGGCGCGGGCCCACTTCACGAAGGGCAGCGGAATTTTTCCGGTTTCACGGGCATCCGTCAGTTTGCCATCGACACCTCGGGGCGGTTGCAGGCCGATGACAGCTTCCGTGTCCGACGCCTCCAGAACGATGGCGATCTGCCATGGCGCAACATCTGGCGGCACCCTGAAGTCCGCAAGGTACTGGGCCCAGTCTCCGCCCTGCATCTCAACTTTCTTGACGGCGCCGCGCCAGCCGCGCTTGCGGTCAAATCCGATCAGGCCGCGGGCCACGGCCTGCCGGGCCATGATCTGGAGCTTGGGATCAATGGTGGTGCGCACCGAATAGCCGCCCTTGCTCACGCCTTCCTTGCCATACATCTGGGTAAGGTCACGGCGGACTTCCTCGGCAAATCCTTCAGCCGCGAAGAGCTGGGCGCCAAAGGGCCGCGGATTGACGGTCAACGGCCTCGCCTGCCCCGTCTTCATTTCGGCTTCGGTGATGTAGCCGTTCTCGAACATCTGCAGCAGCACCCAGTTGCGGCGCTCGACGGCACGCTTGGGATGGCGGAAGGGATGATAGTTGTTGGGGCCCTTGGGCAAGGCGGCGAGATAGGCCATCTCGTCGACCGTCAGTTCATCCAGCGACTTGCCGAAGTAATTCAGCGCGGCAGCGGCAATGCCGTAGGAGTTGAGACCGAGGAAGATTTCATTCAGGTAGAGTTCGAGGATCTGGTCCTTGTTGAAAGAGGCCTCGATGCGCTGGACGATCAGCGCCTCCTTGAGCTTGCGCGAAATGGTCTGCTCGTTGGAGAGCAGGAAGTTCTTGGCCACCTGCTGTGTGATGGTGGAGGCCCCCACGATCTGTCCCTTGCCGGTCAACTTCACCTGGGCATAGCGGACGACCGCTGCGAAGATGCCGCGATAGTCGAGGCCGGAGTGGGTGTAGAAGGTTTTGTCTTCGGCGGCGAGATAGGCCTCGATCAGCTTTTTCGGCACGTTGGCAATGGGCACGAAAAGACGGCGCTGCTCGGCATATTCCGCCAGCAGGGAGCCGTCGGCGGCGTGCATGCGCGTCATCACTGGTGGCTCGTAGGCTGCCAGCTGCTTGTAGTCCGGCAAGTCCTTGGACACATCCCAGATGATGTAGAGGGCTGCTGCGGCAGCACCAATCACAATCATGAAGCCCGCAGCAAAGAGCCAGCCCAGAAATCTCAACATCTAATTCGCCACCCGGATCAAACCTGCCGTTGCAGATAGCATAGTTCGCCCCTCGCCAAAGCCTCAAAGTGAGGCCTTTATCTAGGCTCCGAATATGGCAGCGGGGTGGCGCGGGGTGATCAGGGATTTCCCGCAACCGCAGGGGCAAAGTGGCTGTCGATGGCGCTGGCGAGGGCCTTGGCGAGGTTCTTTCGCCAGGCAGCGGATTTCAGCCTTTCCTCGTCTTTCGGGTTGGAGAGAAATCCCAGTTCGATGAGGATGGAAGGTACATCAGGCGCCTTCAGCACGGTGAAGCCAGCCGAGCGGATCGGCTTGCCCGTCATTTTCGTCACGTCCTTGAAGCGCCGCAGGGTGGCGCGCGAAAACATTGAAGCCTGGTTGCGCGAGTCGCGCTGGGCAAGATCGATCAGGATGCCCGCGACGTCCTCGCTTTGGCCTGCGAGATCAATGCCGGCGATGGCATCGGCGTGGTTTTCCCGCTGGGCCAGGGCCTCGGATTCCGCGTCGGAGGCTTTTTCCGAGAGCGTGTAGATGGTGGTGCCTGTCACGGTCTGGCCGCGTAGCGTATCGGCGTGAACGGCGATGAAAAGATCGGCTCCCTGCTTGCGGGCAAAGGCAACGCGGTCCTTCAGCGTGACAAAGCGGTCGTCGTCACGGGTCAGCACCACATGGTGGCGGCCATCCCCATCCATGCGTTCTTTCAGGTCCTTTGCGAATGCCAGGACCACGTCCTTTTCCAGCGTCTTCGCAGGTGACAGGGCGCCCGGGTCTATTCCGCCGTGGCCCGGATCAATGACGATGACCTTCTTGCCGTCTTCGCGCACTGGCTTGGCGGCAACGGCCTTGGGCTTTGCTGCGTCGGGCGTGGGCTTCAGCGTGGGCTTGATCACGGGCACCGGCTTTGCCGCCACGGCCTCGGCAGGGGTGACTGACCCCACAATATCGCCTGGATCGCCTGGCTGCGCCTCGGCGCTGGCGGCGGCCGCACCGTCCTCTGAACTCACTGCTTCTTCCGAAGGGGCACTGGCAACGGTCGTGTCAGGCGCGGACTTCGGCTTCGCCCGGTCCAGGGCAAAGGCCGCGTCGAACACGTCCTCGGTTATGGAAAGGAGCTGGATATTGATGCGGGCCGGCTTCTTCCCCGATTTGGGCGAGAGCGTGGATTTGGTGATGAGCACCGGCCCTTGCGTGTCGATGACGATGCGGGACTTGCCGTCCTCGATCACGCCATAGCGGATGGACTTGACCAGGCCTTTCGGCTTGCGGCCAGCCCCAGGTGGCACGTCGAACACCACATCAGCCAGATCAATGATGACCCGATAGGGCTCGGGAAGCACCGTCGCGGTATATCCGACATCATCAGAGACGATGGCCGTGAAGCTTGTGGTTTCGGCATCGCCGGACAGCTCGAAACCCGTTGCCACGATCTGGCCAGCAAGGGCCGTCCCGTGGCCCGCCAGCAGGATGGACAGCACAGCCCATATCCGGAGCTGCACGGCCAAGAGTCGGCCAGGTGCTGCGACCGGATTCAGGGACAGGAGCAAATTTGGCAAATAACGCATTGAACTGTCGTGATAAATTGGAGAATGGCAAGGATCGGAACCCGACGTTAGAGCGGCTTGGTTAACTCCCCGTTGCCTGCATCCCTCAAAGGCTGCTTGCACTTGCCCGGCTTGCCCCCTAGAAAGATGACGTCCTGTCAGCCTGACTCGAGGTCTATGATCGCGCAGGTTGAACAGACAACAGTTTCGCAACGGACAGGCGTCCGGTTTGCTTTGGCAAGCAGCCTGACCAATGCGTTTGGCAGGGCCCGTGTTGGCCCTCACACCACGGGGATGGACGGAACCATCCAGTGGGCCGAAAGAGTTCAAACCGCCCGCGGCCGTGCCGGGGGCAACCGTCAACGAGGGTCATGTTCAACGTCCCGCACACATCAGCCGAACTGACAAGCCTGAGGGCTCCGGCTTCCGTGCGCATGAACACTCCCCTACGCGTGAGCAAGTGCGCGGTGGCCAATTCCTCCTCTCGTCCGGACAGAGTCCTGGATGCAGGCCGCTCCCTTGCCGCAGCAAGGAATACAGATCATGGGCAGCAAAATGCTCATCGACGCCAGCCATCCCGAGGAAACCCGGGTTGTGGTGGCGCGTGGAAACCGCATTGAAGAATTCGACTTTGAAAGCGCGTCGCGCAAACCTCTCAAAGGCAATATCTATCTCGCCAAGGTGACGCGCGTCGAGCCGTCGCTGCAGGCGGCCTTCGTGGAATATGGCGGCAACCGCCATGGCTTCCTCGCCTTTGCCGAAATCCATCCCGACTATTACCAGATTCCGGTTGCCGACCGTCTTGCCCTGCTGAAAGAGCAGGAAGAAGACGACGCTGCCGAGGCCGATGACGACATCGACAACGGCCATTCCAATGGCAACGGCGGGAATGCCGGGCCAGTGGCGGGTGATGCGGAAGAGTTTGCCGCGGAAGCGGAAGCTGCGGATGACAACGCTGACGAAGGCGACATTGCCATCGACGACGATGCGGCAAGCGAAGCCGCGTCCGAAGATGCACCAGCGGAGGACATTGAGCCGACACCCGCCCCCATCGCGCTTGACGCCGAACCTGAAGAGAGCATCACCTCCGGTATCGTCGACACCGCTGAGCCTGTTGCCGAAGGCGAACAGCATGAACCCGCTCCGGAGGGAAACACCGAGAGCGGCGATTTGGTCAGCATCGAAGAGGATGCCGAAAGCCAGAAGGTTGAATCCATCGGCGCGGAAGATGCTCTCGAGGAAGTGCCGCAGCGCCGTGCGCGCCGCCAGCCGCGCCGCCGCCAGTACAAGATCCAGGAAGTGATCAAGCGCCGCCAGATTCTTCTGGTGCAGGTCGTGAAGGAAGAGCGCGGCAACAAGGGTGCGGCGCTCACCACCTATCTTTCACTCGCAGGCCGCTACTGCGTCCTGATGCCGAACACCGCCCGTGGCGGCGGCATTTCGCGCAAGATCACCGACGCCGGTGACCGCCGCCGCCTGAAGGAAGTGGCCCGCGACGTGGAGGTGCCGCAAGGCATGGGCCTGATCGTGCGGACTGCGGGCGCCCAGCGCACCCGCCCCGAGATCAAGCGCGACTTCGACTATCTCATCCGCCTGTGGGAAAGCGTGCGCGACCTGACCCTGCAGTCGCAGGCGCCGAGCCTGGTCTATGAGGAAGGCAGCCTGATCAAGCGTTCCATCCGCGACCTTTACACGAAGGACGTGGATGAGGTGGTCGTGGAAGGCGACGAAGCCTACCGCGAGGCGAAGGACTTCATGAAAATGCTCATGCCGTCCCACGCCAAGAACGTGAAGCAATACCGCGACACACGTCCGCTGTTCTCGCGCTTCGGCGTGGAAACCCATCTGGATGGCCTGTTGTCACCGACCGTGACACTGCCGTCCGGCGGCTATCTGGTCATCAACCAGGCGGAAGCGCTGGTGGCGATCGACATCAACTCGGGCAAGGCGACGCGCGAGCACTCGATCGAGGACACGGCCCTCAAGACCAACCTTGAAGCCTCCGAAGAAATTGCCCGCCAACTGCGCCTGCGCGACCTTGCCGGCCTGATCGTCATCGATTTCATTGACATGGAGGAAAACCGCAACAACCGCGCGGTTGAACGGCGCCTCAAGGAAGCCTTGAAGAATGACCGCGCCCGCATTCAGGTCGGTCGCATCAGCCACTTCGGCCTTCTCGAAATGTCGCGCCAGCGCCTGCGCCCCGGCATCATGGAAGGCACCTTCCGCCCCTGCCCGCACTGCGAAGGCAAGGGCATCGTGCGCTCCGTGCCAAGCTGTGGACTCGGTGTGCTGCGCATGATCGAGGACTACCTGCTCAAGCGCCCGGAAAACCTGACCGTGCGCTGCGCCCGCGATGTGGCCTTCTATCTGCTCAACGAAAAGCGCGACAGCGTTCTCGCTCTTGAGCAGGCCCATGGCATCACCGTTTTCGTGGTGCCCGGCGGAGAAGAACTCAAGGGCGCGCAGGCCATCATCGAGAAGGCCCACGACCGCGATATCGCGCCGCGCCGCCTTCCGGTTGCGGCCCCCGTTCGCATGGACTCGGCCTATGAGGAAGAGCCCGTGACGGAGGAAGTGGAAGCCGCAGACGAAGCCGCCGAAGCGGATGCATCCGCCCAGGACAGTGATGCTGCGGGTGAAGGTGATGCCGAGCGCGGTGGTGATGACCGTCCGCGTGATGGCCGCCGCCGACGCCGCCGTGGCCGCCGTGGTGGCCGCCGTGGCGACCGCGAATTCTCCGGCCAGGGCGAGGACCGTTCCGGCACCGGGCAGGACGGTGAAACAGGCGAACAGCGTTCCGGCGACGATGAGGAAGCGGACGACGCTCCAGACGCCGCAGGCGACAGCGAGAACGCTGCTGCTGATGACGAAGCAAGGCCCGTGCAGGAAAGCGAAGAGGCCGGGTCTGGCGAAGACGCCGGCGTGGAAGCTGGCGAAGCCTCATCGGGCGAACGCGAGGATCGGGGCGGACGCACGGGCCGCCGTGGCCGCTTTGGCCGGGGCCGCGGCAGGGACCGTGACCGGGGTGGCCGTGACCGCGGAGACCGTCCGCGGGGCGAACGCAATGCCGGTGACGAGACCCCCGCAGGCGACGACAATGCCGCCAGTGCCGAGCCGCGCGAACGTGAAGAGCGCGAACGTGGAGAAGGTGATCGGGGTGATCGGGGCGAGCGCCGCGACCGCCGTGACAGGGATGGACGCCGGAACCGCGACGACCGTCCGCGCCGCGAGTCGTCTGGGCCGGAACTGGTGGCTCCGCCACCCGCAGCCAAGATCGAGATTCCGGATCACATCCCCGATCCGGAACCGCGCAAGTGGCAGCCGCCACAACCCACCGTACAGACTGAGGCCGCCCCCCGCAAAGCGGGCTGGTGGAGCAAGCGGACGCCGGAGTAAGCGTCGCGGATGACCTACGTGACATTCGGGGCGGGCCTCAAACCCGCCCCATTTGCCAGCGAAAGGCAGCCCTTCCCGGAGTCTCAGCCGATGTCATGGTTCCAGCGCGCCGCCGCGCTTCTTGCAGTTGTCAGCCTTGTCCTCCCCGCCCCGGCCATGGCCCAGCGCAAGCCGGGCAAGAGCGGGCCTGCACTCATCCGGGATGCGGAGATCGAAGGGCTGTTGCGCAACATGACGCGGCCCATCTTCAAGGCAGCGGGCATCAACGCGGCAGCCGTCAAAGTCTATGTGATCGCGGACGACCAGATCAACGCCTTCGTCGCCGGCGGACAGCGCATCTTCATTCACACCGGACTCATCACCAAGGCCAAGACCCCGAACGAAGTGATCGGCGTCATGGCGCATGAGTCCGGCCACATTGCTGGCGGGCACCTGGCCCGGCTCAACAGCGAGCTGGATCAGGCCAGCACGGAACGGATCATCGGCATGCTGATCGGCGCTGCCGCGATTGTCGGTGGTGCTGCCGCCGGTGTGGATGGCGCGACCAAGGCCGGCAGCGGCATCATGGCCGGGAGCCAGGGCATCGCGCAACGCAACCTGCTCGCATACCAGCGCTCCATGGAGGCGTCCGCCGACCAGGCGGCGCTGAAGTATCTGCAGGCGACGCGGCAGAGCCCAGAGGGAATGCTCACGCTGTTCCAGCAACTGGCAAACAACAGCCTTGCCTCGCTGGACCGGGCCGACCCCTATCTTTTCTCGCACCCCATGCCGTTCGACCGCATCCGCACGCTGGAACAGGAAGCCAAGCTTTCCCCCTACTATGGCAAGGCTGATGATCCCGGCATGATCCTGCGCCTCAAGCTGGCCAAGGCGAAGCTCTCCGGCTTCCTGGATACGCCGCAGCGGGTCTTCCAAAAATATCCGTCCACGGACAAATCACTGGCGGGGCGCTATGCCCGCTCCATCGCCATGTTCCGCCGGGGTGACATAAGGAACGCCCTGCCACTGATCGAAAGCCTGACAGCAGAACTACCCGAGAACCCCTATTTCTGGGAACTGAAGGCACAGGCCCTCATGGAGAATGGCCAGGCAACCAAGGGTCTGCCCGCGATCCGCAAGGCGCGTGAGCTGCTGCCCAACAACGGCCTGCTGACCCATCTTCACGCGGCACTTCTGCTTTCGACCGACAATGCCGCAATCGCCGATGAGGCCCTGAAGCTGCTGAGGCTCGCCCGCAAGTCCGAGCCGGACATGCCCGTCATCCACAAGGACCTGGCCCGGGCCTATGCCCTCAAGGGTGACGCGGCGCGGGCCGACCTCGCTGCGGCCGAGTTTGCCTGGTCAACGGGTGACGTCGACCTGGCGCTGAAGAAAGCCAAGCTGGCGCAGGAGCGCTTCAAGCGCGGCACCCCGGAATGGTTGCGGGCCAATGATCTCGTCACCTTCGCCAGCGGCAAGAAGGGTTAATGCCTTCACGGAAAAGTCGTTTGAACGCGGCCCCCAAATCGGCCAAAACCCCGCCATTCACGAGGAACAACATGCGCAAAACCACTTCCCTTCTCATCGCTGTCTCCGCCGCCGCCCTGCTGGCGGCCCTGCCCGCACGGGCCGCTTCGCTTGATGACCAGCAGAAGAAGGAAGTGGAACAGATCGTGCGCGAGTACCTTCTGGCCAATCCGGAAATCCTCCGGGAGATGAGCACCAACCTGGAGGCCAAGGAACGCGCCGCGGAGGAACAGGCGCGCAGCGCTTCCCTGAAGCAGAATGCCTCCCTGATCTTCAAGACGGCTGAAGACCCGGTCGCCGGCAATCCCAAGGGGGATGTCACCGTCATCGAGTTCATGGATTACAATTGCAGCTGGTGCAAAAAGGGCATGGCCGAGGTCGCCAGTCTGGTCGAAGCCGACAAGAACGTGAAGGTGGTGTTCAAGGAGTTCCCGATTTTCGGCGCCGGTTCGGAATTTGCCGCGCGTGCCGCACTCGCCTCCGTGAAGCAGGGCAAGTACTGGGACCTGCACCAGGCCCTCTTTTCGCATGATGGTCCGGTGACGGAAGAGGTGACGCGCCAGCTTGCCGAAGCCGCCGGTCTTGACATGGCCAAACTGGAAAAGGACATGGAAGACGCGGGCATCGCGAAAACCCTGGCGGCAACGCAGGCGCTGGCCGTTTCCATGCAGATCAACGGCACGCCGGCCTTCATCGTCGATGACAAGGTGTTTCCGGGCTACGTGGCCAAGGACCAGCTGATTCAGGCCATTGCCAACGTCAGGGCCAATGGCGGCTGCAAGTACTGCTGAACGGCGGCATTTGCCTTTTCCACCGCAGGGAGCCGCCACGGTTTACAAAGTGGCCGGATTCCGCCATTCCTGAGATGATCCATGGGGGCATCAGCGCCTCCGGCACAACCTGAACGAAGAGCCCAACATGCCCGCCAAGAAGCCGACCAAGAAAAGCGCATCGCCCGCTCCGCAATCTCCCGAACTGAAGCTGGTTTCCAGCCTTGCCGACATCCTCAACATGACCGGCCTCAGCGAGATTGAACTGGAGCAGAAGGGTGTTCGCGTGCGTGTTTCAAAAGGCATCACCACGGTGGCGCACGCCGTGCCGCATCCCGTGTCCACGCCTGTGCATGCGTCTGCTCCCGCCACTGCTGCGCCGGCAATGGCTGCCGCCGCGCCCGCCGCTGATGCACCGGGAGCGGTGAAGTCGCCCATGGTTGGCACGGCCTATCTTGCTGCCGCGCCCGGTTCGCCTCCATTCGTGACGGTCGGCGCGCAGGTCAAGCAGGGCCAGACAGTCCTCATCATCGAAGCGATGAAGACCATGAACCAGATCCCGGCTCCGAAGTCGGGAACAGTCACAAGCATCCTTGTCGAAAACGGCCAGCCCGTGGAATTTGGCGAAGCCCTGATGGTGATCGAGTAAGACATGTTCGACAAGATCCTCATCGCCAACCGGGGCGAAATCGCGCTGCGTGTGTTGCGCGCCTGCCGCGAGTTGGGCATTCACACGGTGGCGGTTCATTCCACCGCCGATGCCGATGCCATGCATGTCAAGCTCGCGGATGAAAGCGTCTGCATCGGGCCCCCCGCAGCGAAGGACAGCTACCTGAACATCCCGGCCATCGTGTCGGCCTGCGAAATCACCGGCGCTGAAGCGGTGCATCCCGGCTACGGCTTTCTTTCGGAGAACGCCAAGTTCGCGGAAATCCTCACCGAACACGACATCAAGTTCATCGGACCTTCGGCCGAGAACATCCGCACCATGGGCGACAAGATCGAGGCCAAGCGCACCGCCAAGGCGCTGGGCATTCCGGTAGTGCCAGGTTCGGAAGGTGGCGTGGCAACCGTCGAAGATGCTCGCAAGGTCGCCCGCGACATCGGCTATCCCGTGATCATCAAGGCCACTGCCGGCGGCGGTGGACGCGGCATGAAGGTGGCGCGCAACGAGTCCGATCTCGAAGTCGCCGTCTCCACGGCCCAGACCGAAGCCAAAGCGGCCTTCGGCAATGGCGAAGTCTACATCGAGAAGTATCTCGAAAAGCCGCGCCACATTGAAATCCAGGTGCTGGGTGACGGCAAGGGCAACGCCGTGCATCTGGGCGAGCGCGACTGTTCGCTGCAACGCCGCCACCAGAAGGTCTGGGAAGAAGCACACTCCCCTGCCCTCAATGCGCAGCAGCGCGACGATATCGGCGGTCGCGTGGCGCGCGCCATGTCGGACCTTGGTTACGAAGGTGTCGGCACGATCGAGTTTCTTTACGAGAACGGCGAATTCTACTTCATCGAGATGAACACGCGCCTGCAGGTGGAACACCCGGTGACAGAGATGATCACGGGGCTCGACCTTGTGCAGGAGCAGATTCGCGTGGCTTCGGGCGCGCCTCTCGCGATGACGCAGGCAGACATCCAGTTTGCGGGCCACGCCATCGAGTGCCGCATCAATGCCGAAAACGCCCAGACCTTCACGCCCTCGCCGGGCCGGGTCGATGCCGTGCATTTTCCAGGCGGGCTTGGCGTCCGCATCGACAGCGCGCTCTATTCCGGCTACCGGATCCCGCCCTACTATGACAGCCTGATCGGCAAGCTCATTGTCTTCGGCAAGACTCGCACCGAATGCATGATGCGCCTCAAGCGCGCGCTGTCCGAGTTTGTCGTGGAGGGGGTGGAAACCACCATCCCGCTGTTCCAGCGCCTGCTTGCCGAACGTGACATCATTGACGGCAACTACGACATTCACTGGCTGGAGAAGTTCCTGGCGCGCACCGCGCCTTGATCCCGCCCAGCCTCGCCTGCGGAACCGCAGCATGAGTCCGATCACCCCTGCCATCGTGCTGAAGGCCTATGCCGCAGGCGTGTTTCCCATGGCCGAGAGTGCTGACGATCCGGCTCTCTACTGGGTGGAACCGGAGGAACGCGGCATCATTCCCCTGAACGGTCTGGTGATCTCGCGTTCGCTGGCCAAGGCGGTGCGCCAGCGCCGTTTCGAGGTCCGCATTGACACAGCGTTCGGGGATGTCATGCGCCAGTGTGCCGCCAGGACGGCGGACCGCAAGGAAACCTGGATCAACCAGCGCATTCTCAAGCTTTATGGCGAATTGCACCGCATGGGGCACTGTCATTCCGTCGAATGCTGGCAGGACGGAAAGCTCGTGGGCGGACTCTACGGCGTGCGCATAGGTGCTGCGTTTTTCGGCGAAAGCATGTTCAGCCGCGCGACGGATGCCAGCAAGGTGGCGCTGGTGCATCTGGTGGCGCGTCTCAATGTGGGGGGCTTTGTCCTGCTGGATGCCCAGTTCATGAATCCGCATCTCGCCACGCTGGGGGCAATCACGGTCAAGAAGCCTGACTACCTGTTGATGCTCAATGCGGCGACGGCCAAAGAGGCCGATTTCACGCGCTTCTCCGGTGATGATGATCCCGCCCGGGTGCTGGACTGGGCCACGCCGCGTTGATCCGCCTGATCTGGCTGCCAGATCAATCTGCCAGATCAATCTGCCGGGGCTGCGCCGTCGTCTTCACTGTTCTGGTCTTCTTCCGGCGGCTTCGGCGGCTCTTCCACGGGTGGCGGCGGCGCATTGGGATCGCGGCAGCCGGTTAGCCAGACGTCGAAGGTCGGATGCTCCACGGCACTCAGGCCAGGGCTTTCGGCGAACATCCAACCTGAAAAGACGCGCTTGCGCGAACCGGACGGCTCAACGGCTTCGACCTGAACGAAGCTCGTGGTCTTCGGCTCTTCAGTCACGGGCCTCGTGTAGCAAACGAACGGCTTGACGAAGAGTCCGCCAAAGGCGTGTTCTTCGTTGATCTTCACTTCAAAACTGGTGGTTACGCCGGTGATCTTGTCGAGGCCGTTGAAGAGTGCGATCGGGTTGCTGATGCGATCAGCAAATGCTGGGTCGGCACATGCGGACGCCACAAGCACCGCCGCAAGGGCGCGAAAGGCGGCCATGGTCAGGGCTGCTCCGCCGGTGCGGCTGGAGGTGTGGCTGGCGGTACGGCCTCGGGAGCCACATCTGGCGTGGGTGCCGGTTCGGAGGGCGGCGTGGCACCCTTGTTGCCCGAGCCTGACATCGCCTGCCCGATCAAGGCCCAGAGATCGACTGAACCCTGCGTGTAGGAGAACTGGCCACCGGGTTCGAGCTTGGCATCGGAGCCGCCCGGTTCAAGTGCGATGAACTTGCCGCCAAGCAGGCCTTCGCTAGTGATCTTTGCGGCGCTGTCATCTGCCAGGGACACGCTCTTGTCCACGGTCATTTCGATGCGGGCCTGGTAGCTTTCTGTATTGAGCGTCTGCGCGGTCACGCTGCCGATCTTGATGCCGGCGAGGCGCACATCCGTGCCGACATTGATGCCTTCGGCATTGTCGAACTCCGCGACCAGCACGTAGCCGCCCGCCGCACTGGTGCCACCCACTCCAGCGGTCTTGTAGGCATATGCGAAGAAGCCCACGGCCAGCGCCACGACCGCGGCGCCGACAGCTGTCTCAAGTGTGGTCGAGGACGCTGACACCTGCTCTTATTCCGGGCGCCAGGCCTGATAGTCAGGCGTCCGCGCCCGCGGCTTCCCGCCGACGGCAATGGAGCCGGGCGGATGATAGGCGTTGACCGTGCCCGTGAGATTCTCGTGGTGCGGCTTTTCCCATTCGCGCGGCGTGTAGTCACCTTCGCGTGGCGGTGTATCGACGCGGTGATGAATCCAGCCATGCCAGCCGGGCGGCACCTGCGAGGCTTCGGAATAATTGGCGTAGATCACCCAGCGGCGTTCCGGGATGGAATCAGGAATGGCCGACTTGGCGCGGTAATAGCGGTTGCCCATGGCGTCGGTGCCGACATGCTCGCCCTTGCGCCATGTGTAGAAAAGCGTGTTCCAGGTGGCACCGTTCCACCAGGTGATAAACTGTTTCAGGAATCGCATGAGGGGGGCTTTCCAGGAGGTCTCGAAATCGCGGCGGAATATGGCGGAAGGTTCGGCCAAAATCCAGTTGGAATTTGGGCACTTTTGCAGGCGCGGATTGTCTCAGGGGGCAGCGAGAATGACCGGTCCGGCACCATTGCCGGCAGGCACAAGTACGCTCCCCGGCAGCCCGGCCAGCAGCGTGGCGGTGTCATCAGCGGCGGCAGGCTCCGAACGGGGAAGCGTGAAGAGCTTGAAGCGTGGCGCGTTCTCCTCCTGCAACACGCTGACAACCCAGACCGGTTGGGCGGTGGAACCCGCGCCCACGGCATTTCCTGTCTTGAACACGCGCACGATCAGTCGCTGCTCCACCGGCCCCGGCCGCTTGCGAACGGCGGTCAGCTTGGCCCGCAAGCCCTCATGCAGCAGGGGGCGCGGCGGAACCGAATCGAACGGTGCGTGAGGATCGGAGTAGGCCAGCGCCGCACTCCAGCTCCACGGGGGCTGCACGGCAAAGCCCTGCTCCGTCAATGTCTTCTCGAGCGCTTCGAGGGGGCCAATCCACTGCGCCACGAACGGGTCTCCGGACTTGCCCGAAAGATCAACCCGGCGGGCCGGGATGGTCTGCCAGGCTGACTTGCTCCATGACGACACATCGTAGGTCTGGGTGGCCACCGGCCGGGCGTAGGCGGTTTCCCTGATGTCACCGTTCATCTCGATGTTGATGGTCACTGCCGCCAGCCATGCCACCAGCGACATGCCGATCAAGCCAAGGGGCCGGATCCGGCGGGCGGGCCAGGCTTCCAGGGCCACACCGAAGAGCGTTGCAATGACAGCGGAAATGGCGACACCTGCCAGCACGTCGCCCAGCCAGTGCACCCCGAGATAAAGCCGTGAAAAGGCGATCAGGAAGACAATCATGCCCGCGAGGGAATAGACCAGCGCCTTGCTCCATCGCCCCATGGCATGGCCCGCCACCACGGCCAGCAGGCCAAAGGCCAGCATGGCCATGGCCGCATGCCCGCTCGGGAAGCTGTAGGGCGACTCAAAGGCCTGCGGAGGCAGTTCAACGGGCCTCGCGCGCCCGAAGCCGAGCTTCATGAGGTTGACAATCAACTGTTCGGCGATCACGGCAAGGCCAATTGCCAAGGCGGTCCGCCACGCACGGTGGGCAAGCAGCCACACCGCCATGGCGGCGCAGAGCGCAAGCAGCACCGGCGTTTCACCCGACATGGAAATGCGCGTCATCAGCACGTCAGCTGGGGCATTGCGCAGTTCCGCGAGGAGGCCGTGGACCGACTGGTCGAGGTTTGAGGCGGCATCCAGCGTGCCGACGCGAATGATCAGGTAGAGGGCACTGGCACTTGCCACGACCATCAACAACGCCATGGCCACGATGCGGGCAGCCTTGGGGTGGTCTGGCGAGAGCTTGCGGCCGAGGCGATAGAACGGACGCGAATTCTGCGCCTTTGCGAGTCCGGACAGGCCTGCCAGCGCGCGCCTGATCCAGGGCGTGAACAGGCCGGCGGACAACAGCCGGATCACCCAGCCAAGCACGCCGAGAACAACCAGCAGGATGACCAGCAGGATGGTGAGACGTCCGCTGAACTCGCCTGCCAGCGCCAGCCCCTGCCCGATCAGGATGCCGGGGAAGACATGGGCCGCGGCCCAGAAGACGCCGCTGGTGAAGTTCACGAAAATGAAAAAGGGCTGGCTCATGCCCAGCATGCCGACGATGCCCGGCACCACGGCTTTCACACCCGGCACGAAGCGGCCAACGGCAATGGACTTTCCGCCATGGCTGCGGACGAAATCCTCGCCCTTGGCCACAAGTGCTGGATAGCGGTTCAGCGGCCAATAGCCCTTCAGCCTGTCGCCAAACATGCGGCCAGCCCAATAGGAAACCTGGTCTCCGAGAATCGCTCCAATCGCCGTGGCGAGAAAAACCTGCCAGAAATCGAGGTGGCCCGTGCCCACCAGCGTGCCGGCACCGACAAGCACCACCGTGGATGGCACAAACAGGCCGATGATCAGCAGGGCTTCGCCAAATGCGATCAGGAAGATGATGACAATGGCCCAGCCGGGATTGGCCGAAAAATAGTCGAGGTAGGGCTGGATATGGTCCATGATCAGCGGTTACATGACACGAAATCATTAAACAAATCAAAGACGGCGTTCATATGACTTGGGACATTGCCTTGCTGCTTTTCGCGGCCGGAATTCTGGGCGGGGCCATCAATGCCGTGGCGGGTGGTGCCACCCTGTTCACATTCCCCGCCTTCATGGCGGCGGGCCTCTCGCCCATTGCCGCCAATGCCTCCAGTTCGGTGGCGCTCACGCCCGGCCATTTGAGTGGGGTGCTGTCGGAACGCCGCCAGCTTCCGACATTTGACGGAGCGCTTTGGCTGCATGTTCTCATCGCGGTGGCGGGTGGCGGCGTTGGCGCCATCCTGCTGCTATGGACGCCTGACAAGGTGTTCACAGCACTGGTGCCGCTGCTGATCGGCCTGGCGACGCTGATCTTTGCCTTCTCGAAGCAGATCCAGAGCCTTTTGCGCCCTGCTGATTCCAGCCATCACGACACGCCGCTGGCGCGGCAGCTCACGCTGGTGCCCACCGCCATCTATGGCGGCTATTTTGGCGCGGGCATGGGGGTGATGCTGATGGCCGTCTTCAGCATGACAAGCCCCTGGGCGGTCCGCACCGCCAATGCCGTGAAGAACCTGCTGGGCGCCGCAGCCAACTGGGCGGCGATTGTCATCTTCGTGGCGCAGGGCGTGATCGCCTGGCCGCAGACCATCATCATGTTGCTGGGAGCCATCATTGGTGGCTTCACCGGGGGCAAGCTTTTGTCCGTCGTGCCGGTGACGTGGATCCGCCGCTTCGTCATCGCCATGGGCATGCTGATGACCTGCGTCTACGCCTACCGCTACTGGCTGTAACCTAAATCAGCCAGATGCGTCCGTAGGGCGCAACAGCAAGACCATCGGCGTGGAGCGTGACCTCGCCTTCACCCAGCAAATCCCTGAACGCGCTGATGCCAAGTTTGCGCAATTCTTCGCCGGAGACTGTTGTCCAGTTCTCAGTGAAGCTGAAGAGTCCCAGCAACGGGCCTTCGTCCGAGAGACGCAGGAAAGCAAAGACGGAAACATTGCCGATGTCGACAATGCGTGTCGGCGCGTCTGCGGCGAGGTGCGGCACGGCCTTGCGACGCCTGATGATGTGCTTCACACCTTCGAACAACCTGCCTTCCGGTCCCTGTCCGGCACGCGCGGCGGCCACGGCGTTCCAGTCCATGACCGGGCGATGGAGCCAGCGGTTGTCGTGGGCGTGTTCCTTCACATCGCCAAAGCGATGGTCATTCAGCAGGCCGATTTCGTCTCCCATGTAGAGCAGCGGCAATCCGCCGAAGGAACAGATCAGCGCGAAGCCCATGAGCATGCGCTGCATGGCCATCTCGGCCTGTGCCGGATCACCGCTCTCGTGCGCTGCCTCGAGCCCCGCAAGGCTGGCAAATGAGCCGCTGTTGCGGCGGTCACCGGTGGCGGCGTTCTCCTGGAAGATGGCGCCGCGCGCAAATGCCCCGGGGAACTTGCCTGCATAAAAGTCCGCCAGGAAGTTCCGGTGTCCCGGGCCGGAGACGCCGACGATGGCCGAACCATCCTCTTCGGTGATGGCCCAGCCGATGTCATCATGGCAGCGGATGTAGGTGGCCCAGCAGGCGTGGCGGAAGCTCTCCGGGAAATGGGTTCCCAGCACATGGGTCATGAGGGCGGTGTTGCGGCTGGCCAGCGACGACCAGTACTGCACCATGAGATTGTTGTGATAGGCGAGATTGGCCTCGCGTCCGGCGTGCCGCCCCTGCCCCAGATACGGCACAAGATCGCGCGGTGCCACGATGGCTTCCGCCTTGTGGATCAGCGCGGGCGCGGCAATCCGCGTCGCGGCGCGCAGGGCCTGCAGGATGTCGTGCACCTCTGGCTGGTTCTGGCAGTTGGTGCCGAGCCGCTTCCACATGAAGGCCACGGCATCAAGGCGCAGAACATCCACGCCACGGTTGGCGAGATTGAGCATCACGTCAACGATCTCGAGGAAAACCTCCGGGTTGGACCAGTTCAGGTCCCACTGGTGTTCGTTGAACGTGGTCCAGACCCATTTGCCGATGTCCGGATACCAGGTGAAATTGCCAGGCGCATCGGCGGGGAAAATTTCGACCAGAGTCTTTTCATAGGCTTTGGGCTCGGCATCCGTTCCGAACATCCAGTAGTAGGCCTGATATTTCGCCTCGCCCGCCTTGGCCTTCTCGGCCCATTCATGTTCCTTGGCGGTATGGTTCAGCACGAGGTCAATGCAGATGCTCATGCCGCGCTGGCGCATGGCGGTGGCAACAGTCTCAAAGTCCTTCATGGTGCCAAGGCGCGGATCGATGGCGCGATAGTCCATGACCGAATAACCCCCGTCATTGGGGGCCGGGCGGGGCTTCAGGCAGGGCATGAAATGCACATAGGTCGCGCCCATTTCTTCAAGATAATCAAGGTGTTTCAGAACACCTTTGAGGTCTTGCGCGAAGCGGTCGACATAGAAGACGTAACCCACGTTCCGTTCCGAGAGAAACCAGTCGGGATCGATATCGCGGGCAAGGTCAAGCGCCTTCAGGGGGGCCGACCGTTCCTGCCAGCGCTTCGCCAGCAAGGATTTCAGGCGCGGCAACAGATCCGGTGTGGCGCCATAAAGCCTGCCGAGCGACGAGACGAGGTCGCGCTCGCTCCGCTGCCAGCGCAGGTCAAAGAGGATCTGTTCGTCTTGCCGGGTCATGGCTGGGCTCAAAGCAAATCATGGCAGGCGGTGCAAGCAGCATGGATCATCGCAACCGGATCATCTCTTCGGTGAGGGACGCCAGCACGAGGCCCTTGATCGTCACGCTGCCACCAGCAGGAAGGGTCACCCGCACATCCGCGCCACTCTGGCGTGCCGCCGCCAGCACGTCCCCGACCGTGGCGAAGCCGTCAGCCGCGCCGAACACTAGCACATCACCCCGCATCACGTCCGTGATCACGTCATCGCCCTGCCCAGCGCTGATGACGAATTCGTCATTGCCGCTGCCGCCTGTGAGCGTGTCATTGCCGACACCACCGTCAAGGACATCGCGGCCCGGGCCACCATTGAGACCGTCATCACCGCCTTCACCGCGCAGGGAGTTGCGGTTGGCATTGCCTGCGATCTCGTTGGCAAGCGCGTTTCCTATGGCATCCAGCGGCTTCCAGCTGTCAAGCAGAAGGTCTTCAATGTTGTCCGCCAGACCCGTAATGGACACGCGCGCAACCATCCTGTCATGGCCGCCATCACTTGCTTCGATCACGGCGTCGAATGGCGTGTCGACAACATAGGTGTCATCGCCTGTGCCACCCTCCAGCCGGTCTGCACCGCGCCCACCGTCAAGGAGATCTGCCCCGTTCGAACCTTTCATTGCATCGTCTTCGGGCGTGCCCGTCAGCAGCCGTGCAGCCTGCACGCCGGTAGCCACGGTCCTGTCGCTTTGCAGGACATGAAAATTGGTGGCTGTCAGTTGTCCTTTGGCGATGCCCTTCAACGTCACGGTTGCGCCGTTGTCGGCATAGGTGAGGCGCACACCGTCAGGAGTATCGACCGTGAGTTTCCCGTGGCGTTCGTCATCCAGCAGATCGGCGCCGCGGTAACCGCCGGTGAGGCGCCGCTTGGCTTCGGCCGGATTGAAATCCGTGATGGTGTCATGTCCGGCAAAGCCGCTGCCACTGACGGCATAGGCGGCGAACACGAAATGGTCTGCCCCCTGCCCGCCCGTCAACGTGTCGTCGCCGGAATCGCCCTTGATCTTGTCCGCGCCATCGCCGCCGGACAGCACATCATTGCCCGCGCCGCCATAGAGCCGGTCGTAGCCGTCGCCGCCTTCCAGCGTGTCATCATCGGCGCCACCGAAAACAACGTCGTCACCCCCGCCCGCATCAAACGTGTCGTTACCTTCGCGCAGGAGCACGAGTTCATGGGCGGATGGATCGCGCTTGCTGTTGCTGAACGTGCCGCCATTGCCTTTCGCCGCGATGTGGAGGTCAACGCCGTGGCCGCCTTCGGCGCCGACAATATCCCTGAGGTGAAACTCCGCGCCCATCAGCCATGCGCGATAGGCGCGGCCTGCGGGTTTCCAGTCGGGCTGTCCATCAGGCGTGAGACCACGCGCAAGGCCAAATTCGCCTTCATACTCGCCCAACTTCTGATCAAAGACCTCGTAGACGGAAGCTGTATCCACGAAGTCCCAGCTCTCCGTCAGGCCCACGGTTTGCAGGATGGTTTCGGCCTGGAGGTTTTCGGCGATGGCTTTGGGCAGGAGCTTGCCGCTGTCGATGTGGCCGTATTTGTAGGGATCGGGAAAGGCCGTGCTCCACTGCGTTTCCAGTCCCGCACCCAAGGTGCCGCCCCAGGTGGTCTGGCCCCATTCGGTGAAATGCACGCGCACCGCGCCATAGCCACCCTGCGCCAGTTGCGCCATGGTCTGCTCGGTGCCCTGCTCGCTGTTGCGGTCGAAATAGGCATCCGCCGGATTGGCCTCATCAGAATAGAGCCACAGGCCCAGCGCCTTGCTGTCGGTTGCATCACGCGCCACCAACGCCTGCCAGGTGAGGCGGTCGTCGGTGGGCCTGAGGATGCGGTGATAGCTCATGTTGGTTTTGGTGGCGTCACCCAGTTCCTCATCGCTCACGGGATCGAGCCAGGGTTCGATGCGCTGGCCGTAGGGGTGGATGGCGATGGCTTCGATCGCCAGCGCGCCGTTGGCCTGCGCCACGGTCCCGTCCTTCACGGCGTAATCCATGAGGGCATCGAAGAACAACGGATTGTGTGCCCCGCCGAGGGACGGAAGGATCACGGGTGGCGGCGGCTGCCTGCTCTTCTTCTTCCAGCCCACGGCTTCATAGGCCTTGTGCACGAGGCTGAGAGTCTTCTCGCCGATGGTGAAATAGGTGTCGCGCGGCAATTGCTCCGCGCGCTCGCCGTAGACGCCATTCACCTCGTTGAACATCTGCCAGCCCGCGAGATTCTCGATGGCCGCAAAGCCTTCGCGCTGGCGGGCGGCGTGGATGATGAAGTCGTGCAGGAACTCGCCCGGCAGGGCGGGGTCGGACAGGGAATGCAGCCACTGCCGTTCGCCTGCCGCATCGGCGGGAAAATCCGTGCGTGGCGGCATGGCCCAGTCGCGGATGATGCCGAAGTTGAAAACTGGGCGGATGCCGAGGCGGCGCGCCTCACGCAACGCATCCAATGGCGGACGCAGGTTCTGTCCGGCCGAGCCATAGCCCCTGCGGCGCAGGTAGTCACGGAAGCGGCCATCCGGCAGCGACGCCGCCCGCAGGCTGAAGGAGTTCGGCTGCGGCGGTGCCTGATAGTCGCTCCAGCTGGTGTCGTAGCGCGCCGCGGTTCCGCCCATCAGCTGCAGCCACAGCATCAGCGTGCCCACCGTGATGTCTCCCGGGGCAGAGTGGAGATGCAATCCGAACAGCGCCACGGTTCAGGTCAACTCCCGGTCTTTGGCGCCTGCGCCTCGGTGCAGTTCACGCCGGGAATGGCGGTCTGCTCGTAGCGGTTCTTTTCATGGAGGGCGCGGCGGGCGGCGCAGGCGGGCAGCGGCTTCACCTTGGGTGACGGCACATGGTCATAGAAATCCCGGAAGGGAGCGGTGTCGTAGAACCACGAGTCGTGTCCCTCCCAGTTCACGGCCCAGGCCTTTTCCACACCCGCCAGCAGTGCTGGCACAATCACGGCCAAGCGGCCAAACTGCCTTGCATGACTTCCGAATCTGCCGTGATCAGCACGCACCATCATCTGCCGCGCCTTGGCCGCTGGGCCGGATACATCGCCTTGTGCGTGGGCATGTTCATGGCGATCCTCGACATCCAGGTGGTTGTCACCTCCCTCAAGACCATCGAGGAGGCACTCGGAATCGGCGCCGACCGGATGAGCTGGGTGCAGACATCCTATCTGATTGCCGAAGTCATCGCCATCCCGATCATCGGGCTGCTCATGCGGGTGTTTGGCATGCGGCGGCTGTTCGTCGGCGCACTCGGCCTGTTCACCTTCGCCTCCATCGGCTGCGCGCTCAGCGTCGGCTTCTGGGATCTCATGGCCTGGCGCGTGGTGCAGGGCTTTGCCGGTGGCGTGCTCATTCCGCTGGTCTTCTCGGCCATCTTCCTGCTCTTCCCGCGCGGACTGGAACAGACACTGGCGACAACGGCGGGCGGCTTCCTCGCGGTGCTCGCGCCCACCATGGGGCCGGTCACGGGAGGCTGGCTCACGGAACATTTTTCGTGGCACTGGCTGTTCCTCATCAACGTGCTGCCGGGGATCGTGGCCGTTGCCACAGGCTTTATAGCGCTGCCCAATGGCCCCCTGCATGGCCGCCTGCTGCGCAGCCTGGACTGGCTCTCACTTGTGGCATTTGGCGTGGCGCTGGGGTTCCTCATCATCGGGCTGAAGGAAGCGCCGTCGCGCGGCTGGCTTTCGCCGGTGGTGCTGGCGCTGTTTGCGCTCTCGCTTCTCTCACTCGCCGTCTCGGTGCGGCGGGCGGAGCCAGCCATCATGTTCCATCTCCTGCAGGACCGGGCGCTGGCCTTCGGTTGCGCGCTCAGTTTCCTGCTCGGCTTCATCCTCTTTTCGTCAGTCTATATCCTTCCCGTCTTCTTTGCCTTCGTACAGGGGATGACGCCGTTGCAGATCGGGCTGATCACCATCGTCATGGGTTTCACCCAGATCATCGCCGCACCGGTGAGCGTGTGGCTGGACCGGCGCTTCGACGCGCGGGTGCTGACAGCCGTTGGCTTTGTCATCTTCGCGGGCGGCCTTGCCCTCAATGCCAATCTCTCGGTGGCCTCTGGCGAGGCGGAGGTGTTCTGGGCGCAGATCACGAGGGGCGCTGCCGTGGCGCTGTGCATCCTGCCGCCCATCCGCATGGCGCTGGCCCTGCAACCCATCGCGGTCGTGAGTGATGCCTCGGGGCTTTTCAACGTGGTGCGCAACATCGGCGGCGCCATCGGCATTGCCATCATGGACACGGTGATGTTCACCCGCGGCCCCACCCACGCCGACACGCTGATGGAGCAGATGCAATCAACCCCCGCCGCAGCAGCAGCGCAACTCGGCATCACCCTCGAAAGCCTGCCCTCGCCTGATGATGCCATGAGCATGATGGGCATCATGGACCTGATCCAGAACGCCAGTCTGACATCAGCCATCAATGACTGCTGGTGGCTGCTGGCAGGCGTTGCCCTTCTGGCGCTGCCGCTGCTCTGGGCGCTGGGTCCGGTGGAAAGTGCGAAGGCGGTGCGGGGGCGGCCAAATTGACGCAGCACTCAACCTGCCTGAATTCTGAGAACCATTGCAATTTCTAGCAGTTGCCAGGTTTTCTTCCTGAAAGTTACTCAACCACAGGGTTGCACAACTTCTAGGACTGTGCTTGCTTTCATTAACGAATTGTTAGGAAACAGGAACAGCCATGGCACAAACGCAATGTGGGCGGATTTGGCAGGCCCCGCCGTACGCGAAGAGAATTCCAGCCATCCTGCTGACAGCACTCTCGTTGACGATTTGGCAGGTGCCAACAGCCTGGAGCCAGGCGGAAGGCGACGCCCTCATTAAAAAGCATCTGGGAGACGAGGACCCAGCCGCCGTCATGGATGACATCGCCCGCCAGCAAGCGGAACGGAAGAAGCAGGCCCAGGAGCGAGCCATCATCGAGGCAGAAGTGCGCGACACCATGCGCAAGATCAGGTCACGGCTTTTTGAACTTGAACTCTTCCTTGCCGGCCTGAAGGACGGGATTGTGGCGACGGACTGCTCGGAGGTCGTCCGGCTGGCAGACCAAATCCAGGAACTGGAAGCATTGGTGGAAAATTTTTCTGGCAAATGTGGCACAATCCCCGTTAGCGCCCAGGAAAGCAGGAAGGTCTGCACCACCCGGCTGCAAGAATACTCCGACGAACTCCAAGTCATGCGCGAGAGCAAGGCAACGCTCGAAAAGGATTGCCCGTCGGGAGTGACACCATGACCCGGGTTCAGCGAAGTTTTCTTGCGCTGGTGATTCTAACCAACACCATTCTGTATGGTGGAGTCGCCAAAGCTCAAGACAGCCGACTAAAAGAAATTGAGCGCAGCATGTCTGAGGTCACGCAAAATCTCAAAGCGATGCGCGGGTACCTCAAGAAGTATGATGCAATCTCGGCACTTTGGTTGGAGGCAACGAAGAACTTCACGGCTTACGCACAGTCTACTGCAAGGGACAAGAACAACTGCGTGGCCAAGCTGGCGCGCTACAAAAAACTGGAGACTGAAAACCCTGCAGTCGCTGCCGATCCAAATCTCAAGAAAGGCGTCGGTAGATGTCAACGTGAAATGAGCCAGTATGACCAGCGGCTTCAGCAGTACAAGGACGGGTTTGAACAAATTGAGCACGACATTAAGGTTTTGCGAGAGCGTGCCGAGCAAACCGGAACAAGTATTAATGAAGAGAGTGCCGCGCTGACGGGATACCAAGAAGAAGAACGACTGGCAAAGACCATGAAAAACGTCGCCAAAGACATCGGAACAGTTGATACGCAAGACAGCAACGCTGAATACGAACCCATTGCGAATTGAAGTTGGCGCATGCCTACTTTTCTGTCCTTATAATA
>CALMZX010000049.1 GCA_937870685.1 uncultured Alphaproteobacteria bacterium | reverse complement strand
TGCAGCGTGGTCCCGGCGTTTGGGCCGCCTCGGCGGGGGCGCTGGCCGTCTATCTGATCGCGGTCATCGACAAGGCCCTGGGGCGCAACCTCATCAACCGTCTCACCCAGCAGGTGATCTTCGTCCTCATGCCGCCGCTGGCGCTGATCTTCCTCGTGCTCGGCACCATCTTCATCGGACTTGCCACGCCAACGGAAGGTGGTGCCATGGGGGCCACGGGCGCCATCCTCCTCGCACTGGCAAAGCGCCGTCTCACGTGGACCTCCCTGAGCGATGCACTGGATGCGACGACGCGGCTCTCCTGCTTCGTGCTCTTCATTCTCGTGGGCAGCCGCGTCTTCTCGCTCACCTTCTACGGCGTTGAAGGCCACAAGTGGGTCGAACATCTTTTCACCAACCTGCCTGGCGGCGAGTGGGGCTTCCTGGTCGCCGTCAACATCCTCGTCTTTGTGCTGGGCTGCTTCATCGACTTTTTCGAGATCGCCTTCATCGTCATCCCGCTGCTGGCGCCTGTTGCGAAGGCATTGGGAATTGATCTCGTCTGGTTCGGCGTCATCGTCGGCATGAACATGCAGACCAGCTTCCTCACGCCACCTTTCGGCTTTGCGCTGTTCTACATGCGCTCCGTGGCACCTGTGAAAGACTACCTCGACAAGCTGACAGGCAAGACCATCGCAGGTGTTCCCACCACGCAGATTTATCGCGGCGCGGTGAGTTTCATTCTGCTGCAGTTGGTGATGGTGGCGGTGGTCATGGCCTTCCCCCGGCTGGTCATCCCGGAAAAGCCAGCCGAGATCGACATCAAGAGCATTGAGATCGAATTGCCACCCATTGGCGGTGGCGATGGAGGCGAACTGGTCATCCCCGGAACGCCAGACCTCTCGCAGCCGCCAGTCATCGAATAGAAAGGTGATCGAATAGAAAAAAGGCCCCGTTTCCGGGGCCTTTTCCGTGGCGGTCAGAGCGCCTTTTTGCGTTGCTGGTTCATCATGAAGGCATCGAAGGTGTTCTCCGAAACCTGCTGCCAGAGATAGGCATCGGCCCGGTAGGCCATCATGGCGTCATGGATCTTCTTGAACGGCGCATTGCCTGCGGAAATTTCGGCATAGGTTTCCTTGGCCGCGTTGAAGCAGGCCTCCATCACGTCCTGCGGATAGGGCCGCAACACGGCGCCGGCGCCCACCAGCTTCTTGAGCGCCTCCGGATTGCGTGCGTCATACTTCGCCATCATGTCGGCATTGGCGGCCTGCGCTGCTGTCTTGACGATGGACTGGTAAGTCGCCGGAAGCTCAGCCCATTTTGCTGTGTTGGTCATGACGTGCAGCATGGCCCCGCCTTCCCACCAGCCGGGATAGTAGTAGAACTTGGCCACCTTGTAGAAGCCGAGCTTCTCGTCATCATAGGGGCCGACCCATTCGGCAGCGTCGATCGTGCCTTTCTCGAGGGCCGGATAGATGTCGCCGCCCGCGATCTGCTGCGGGACGACACCGATCTTGGTGACGACCTTGCCACCAAAGCCGCCAATGCGCATCTTCACGCCCTGCATGTCGGCAACCGACTTGATCTCCTTGGAGAACCAGCCGCCCATCTGCGCGCCCGTGTTGCCGCATGGGAAGGCGATGAGATTGTGTCCGGCATAGAACTCGTTCAGCAGGTCGATGCCGCCGCCATAATACATCCAGCCATTCTGCTGGCGGGCGTTGAGGCCAAAGGGCACGGCCGTGGCGAAGGCAAATGTCGGGTCCTTGCCCCAATAGTAGTAGGATGCCGTGTGGCACATTTCGATGGAGCCCTTGCCCACCTCGTTTGCCGCTTCGAGGCCGGGCGCGATTTCGCCTGCCGGGAAGACCTGAATCTGGAATTTTCCGTCGGTCGCTTCGCTCACATACTTCGCGAAGGTCTCGGCAGTCCCGTAGATGGTATCGAGTGCCTTGGGGAAGCTGGACGTCAGGCGCCATTTGATTTCAGGCGCCGACTGGGCGATGGCGGGAGTGGCAAGGGCGGCTGTTGCACCAGCGGCAACGGCGCCGCCTTTGGCAAAGAAGTTTCGGCGGTTCAGGCTCATGGGGATATCCTCCGGCTTCAAGCATGGTCACCGGATCTGTCGTCCGGTTGCGGAAAACAATGGCAAGCCTGCGTTCCGCTTTCAATATGTGATTGATGGAACGGGCTCAGGGGGACAACCCGGCCTAGGGCAGGAAATCGAAGTCGGCTGAATTCAGGGTGATGATTCCTGTCAACTGGATGGTGAAGTCTGAGCGCCTGTCGCCATCGGTGTCCGCCTGGACAAGTGTGTATCCGTTTGTGGCGGTCGTGCCCACATGGATGGCGCGGACCTGGCCTTCGACCCCCGTGAAGGCCGCATTCATCCCGATGAAGGCAAAACCATTCTGCTCGCCCGCGACAGTCTCGTCACTGTCGAGGTGTTCCATGACGATCTTGTCCGTGCCATGGACGAAATCGGTGATCCTGTCCCGTTCCGTGGCCAGTGGGCCGCTATCGGTCAGTTTGGTGAAGACAAAGCGGTCGGCATCCTGCCCGCCTTCAAGAATGTCCTTCCCGGCACCCCCTTGCAGCAGGTCACTGCCTGCACCACCCCTCAGCGTGTCATTTCCGGCATAGCCATTCAGGAGATCGCTGCCATTGTTGCCCTCGAGAACATTGGCAACAGCGTTGCCGAAGATGGCGTCGGCGTTGCTGCCGCCTTTGGCATTCTCGAAACCCTTGATCGAATCATTGAAGCTGGCACCCGTGGCAACGCCCTTCGCGACAAAGGCACTGAATTCCGTGTGATCAACGGTATCCAGGTTGATGCCCATCAGGATGCCGAGACCGCTGGCATCATAGGTGTCACCGCGCGTGCCGTTCAGCCCGCCATCCAGAACATCCACGCCGTCTTGGATGAGACCGGTAACCGCGATGTAGAGGTCATCCCCGCCACCCAGCGCAATCTTGTCGAGGCCGTTCCCGTCAAACACCGTGTCGGTGTTGTTGCCGCCAGTATAGACGTCATCACCATCGCCAAGCGAAACCTGCCCGATGTTGCCCGTGTTCTTCACGGTGTCGATGCCGCTTCCGCCATTGTAAAGGGCGACATTTCCAGAGTTCGTGAGGCTGCTGCTGCCTGCGAAGACATTGATCTCCCCTGCGATGAGGCCGCTGTTGGTCAACTTGGTGACCGTCGTGCCCACGCCTGTCACAACCACCCGGCCATGGATGGTCTTGGTGTTTGTCAGCGTATTGGTGCCTTCGCCCATGAAGACATCGAAACCGATGGTGCCGCTGTTGGTCAGTGTGTTCGCGCCACCTCCCATGGCAACCTGACCCACAATCGTGCCGAAGTTCGTGTAGGTGTCCTTGTCCGCGCCCCCGGTGACGGACCTGATGAATCCCCTGTTGGACAGGACATTCTCGCCCGCATTGAAGATCACGTCCTCGCTGATGACGGCGGCGGCAACAGTATTGTTGACAGTGTCTTTTCCGGAGAGGCCGCCAAAGACAGTTCCCTGAATCTGCTTGCTGTTGTTCAGCGTATTGAGGCCGGCGAACAGATCTATGTCGCCGCTGATGGTGCCGGAGTTGGTGAGCGTGTCGTTTGCGATGCTTCCCGTGTACCCACCCAAGATGCTGCCGCTGTTGGTGATGACATGGTTGCCATTGGTGCCTGCGAGTTGAACGTTTCCGATCGTGCCGCTGTTGGCAAGCGTGACAGTCGCGGAGAGCAGCGACGTCTCAACGGACTGGATGGACCCGCTGTTGGTCACCTTGTTCACGCCGCCGCCCAGCGACAAGCTGCCGGCGATGGTGCCACTGTTTGTGACTGTGTCGGCGCCAGCGCCGAATTGCACGCCACCCAAAACAGCGCCGCTGTTGGTGAAGGTCGTCTTGGCCACGGCGACATCGGCAATGACGCTGCCTTCCATCCTGCCCGTGTTTCTGAATGTCATGCCGGAGGACTGTGAGAAGATCGCCGTGCCCTCCACCAAGCCGTCATTGGTAAAGCTGATGGCACCGCCATTCGAATTGGCAATTACCGCTGTTCCGTTGAGGCCAACGAGTTCGGCCCCGGACTTGTTGAGGATGCTGATCGCTGCAACCGACGTCGAGTTGACCACAACGGCAGAACTGGCTGCGGCAATGAGGCCGGCGTTGGAAATGTTTGCCGCCCCGTCAAACACCACCGCATTCGCGCCGGTTCCGTTGGATGAAATGAAGCCCTCGGCTCCGACCATAAGTTTTCCGGTGAGGGTGCCAAGGCCGTTGATCTTCAGTCCGGGACGGTCCGTGGCCTGGATGCCGCCGTTGATGGTGACAGCCCATGTGCCACCGCTTGCGACGAGACCAAGTGCACCATTGGCGGAGGCCCCGCCAGTGATGATGTAGGCATCGGGCTGAATGGTGTAGGTGCCGTTGCCTGCCACTTGTTGGCTCACAGTCTTGATGTCACCGGATGAAATGGAGAGGGTTGCCATTGTGTCGCTTTCCTTTGCGCCATCGCCAAGGTCGCCAGACACCAGGCTGCCGCTGGCGAGTAATCACGCCCGCACCAGCCATGGTCGCGCAAACCGTGCAATCGACGGTGTCATATCTGCCCCGGTGGAAAGCTATGGCAGCCGGATGCAACTTTCAATGGAAAACGAAAGGGGACCAACTGTCCCCTGTCGATCACGCACTTCAACGTGCGTAAGGCCTCAGCTCTTGCCCCTGGGCGCGAGGATCATGATGATCTGGCGGCCTTCTGGTTTCGGTTCCAGTTCCACCTTCGCGATCTCCGCCGTCTCGGCCTTTACGCGCAACAGCAGCTTGTAGCCCAGGTCCTGGTGGTCCATTTCGCGGCCGCGGAAGCGCAGCGTCACCTTCACCTTGTCGCCCTCTTCGAAGAAGCGCTTGGCGGCGCGCATCTTCACCTCATAATCGTGGTCATCGATCATGGGGCGGAGCTTGATTTCCTTGATTTCAATGACGCGCTGCTTCTTGCGCGCCTCGGCGGCCTTCTTCTGCTCCTGGAAGCGGAACTTGCCGTAGTCGAGAATCTTGGCGACAGGCGGCTTGGCGTCGGGAGAAATCTCAACGAGATCAAGGCCAGCCTCTTCCGCCATGATCAGGGCCTGACGGGTTGGCACGACGCCCACATTGGCACCATCAGCGCCGATCAGGCGGACTTCGCGGGCGTCAATGCGGTTGTTGATCTTGTGCTCGTCTTCCTTCTGCGGAACGGGAGCATTGCGGTTGAACGAAGGGCGGCGTGGGGGCAGGCTCAAGTGGTCGGTCTCTCCAGGTTGTTGTCCGCCGCACCCGCCTCCAAGAAGGTTTTGCGAATCCGGCGACCATTGGTTAGCAAGGAAAACCGCTGAAATGAAGGGCTTTTGATTGCCATGGGCCGGGTTGCATTTGACGAAGATCTGAAGGGCTTTCGCCTGGCCTACATGAAGGACGGAGCGGCCGACGACATCGGCCCCTGCGGCATCTTCTGGCTGGGGGGCTACAAGTCCGAAATGACCGGTACCAAGGCGGAAAACCTGGCCGATCTGGCCCGGGCTTCCCGCCGCAACCTGCTACGTTTCGACTATTCCGGCCATGGCCAGTCGGAGGGGCTTTTCGTGGATGGCACCATTTCGCTGTGGCTGGAACAGGCCACCCACATGTTCCTGCGCCACACCCAAAATCCGCGCATCATCGTGGGTTCCAGCATGGGTGGCTGGCTGGCCCTGCTCATGGTCCGACGCTTGTTGAAGGAAGACCCCCTGGCCGCCCGGCGGATCGCGGGACTGGTCCTGATCGCGCCAGCGACCGACATGACCAAGGACCTGATGTGGGATGCCGCCAGTGCGGCAGCCCGCGAGGAACTGCTGGAGCGTGGTGTCTATCTCCGTCCGTCAGACTATGGCGAGCCCTATGCCATCACCCTCAAACTGCTGGAGGACGGCGCGCAGCACCTGCTTTTGGGAGAGGGGCTGTCGCTCCCCATGCCCGTGCGCATCCTGCAGGGCAGCGACGACGTGGACGTGCCACCTGCCCACGCCGTCAAGACCTTTGAGGCCCTCGAAGCCAGTGACATCACCCTCACCTTCCTCAAAGGGGGCGACCATCGTCTGTCGACGGCAGTGCAATTGCGCATCATCCAGGAAACCGTGCTGCAACTGGCCGAGCGTGCCGACGGCGTGCGCTATTGAGTGAGGCTTGCCTTCAGCGCGGCCAGTCCCTCGCGATAGCTCGGATAGATGAAGCTGTACCCCAGCTCGCTTTTGACAAGCGCGTTTGACACGCGCTTCGAGTCGGCGAAGAAGCTTCGCGCCATGGGCGACAGCGCTGCTGCTTCGAAAGGAATGTCAGGTGGCACCGGGCGGTCGAGAAGCCGTGCGGCATGGGCAACGACATCCTGTGGCGGACAGGGCTCGTCGTCGGCCACATTGTAGGCGGTTCCCGGATGGGGCCGGTCCATGGAGGCCAGCAATATGCCCGCGATGTCCTCCACATGGATGCGGCTGAACACCTGGCCCGGCTTGATCACCCGCTTCGCCGTGCCGTCCAGAACGGTGAGGAGCTGGTTGCGGCTCGGACCGTAAATCCCCGCCAGCCGGAAGATGTGCAATGGCAAGGCATGTTCGGCGTGCAGGCGCAGCCAGGCTTCTTCTGCCCACAATCTGCGCCAGCCGCGTTCGGTGTTGGGCGTGAGGGCGGTCTGCTCGTCGATCCAGCCGCCAGCATGGTCACCATAAACACCCGTGGTGGAGAGATAGGCCACCCACACGAGCCGGTGTGCAGCAGCGGCCAGTGAAGGTCCAAGACGGCGAAGAACCGGGTCGCCTTCCGCATCGGGCGGAACCGAAGACACGACATGGGTCACACTCTCGGGAATGCCATCCAGCGTGTCGAAGCGTATGCCTTCGTAGCCCTGCGCGCGAATCGCTGCGGCACCTTCATCCGTGCGGCTGGTGCCGGTGATCCGCCAGTGCGCGGGATCGAGCCTCCGGGCCAGCGCTTCCGCCGAAAACCCAAAACCGAGAAACAGGATGTGGTTCATGCCAGCCATTCTGCCCTGACTGAGTCATCACTTTCCAGTGCCAGATGGACCTTCCGCTGCGCATCGTGTTCGGGGGCGTGCGCCAGTTTGCCGTGGGCCCACACCGCCATCGCCCGCACCAGCGGCGAAGTGTCCCGGAGCAGGCCGGTGACGATGGGAAGCAGGGCAGTTTCTGCGCTGTTGCCAGCCGCAATCAGGCAGTTCCGGACGAAACGGTCACGCCCGATGCGCTTGACCGGCGAACCGGAAAACAGGATGCGGAAACCCCCATCATCAAGCGTCAGGAGTTGCGTGAGTGCAGGCGACAGCAAATCCTCACGGGCCTTGAGCTTGGCTTCCGAGCAGGCGAGTGCAAACTTGTTCCACGGACAGACGGCGAGGCAATCGTCGCAACCATAGATGCGGTTGCCCATCGCCTCCCGGAATTCCAGGGCGATGTGTCCCTTGTGTTCGATGGTGAGATAGGAAATGCAGCGCCGTGCATCGAGTTGATAGGGCGCTGGAAAAGCGCGTGTCGGACAGATGTCGAGACAGGCCCGGCAGGTGCCGCAGTGATCCGTCTCCGGGGCATCCGGCGGCAGCAAGGCGGTCGTCAGGATCGTGCCGATGAAGAACCAGTTCCCGGCCTCGCGGGACACGAGGTTGCTGTGCCGCCCCTGCCAGCCCAGCCCCGCCTGCGCGGCCAGCGGTTTTTCCATGAGCGGGGCAGTGTCCACAAACACCTTCACATCAGCCCCGCTGGCTTTTGCGAAACCCTGCGCCAGCCGTTTCAGTTTGCCCTTGAAGACGTCATGGTAGTCCCGGTTCAGCGCATAGACCGAGATGACGCCCTCGGAACGTTTCTCAAGCCGCGACAGTGGATCAGCCTCCGGCGCATAGGCTTGGGCAAGGACGATGGCCGACGTTGCCTCAGGCCACATCGCATCGGGTGAGCGGCGCCGTTCAGCCGTCTCGGCCATCCATGCCATGTCGCCCGCGCGGCCGGCATCGAGAAAGTCCTGCAACTGTTCCCCAACCCGTGCCGGAAGGCGCGCCTGCGTCACCCGGACGAGCGGCAGTCCTTCGCCCTGTGCCGCCGCCCGCAAGGATGCGAGAGCGGCAACAACCGCATCAGAAATCAAGTTCGGCATAGTGCGCCGATGGTGCCACGCCCGGGATCACGTCATTGAGGAGGGCGCGGAAGGAGGGGCGCGACTTGATGCGGCTGTACCATGTCTGCGCCACAGGATGTTCGGCCCAGTTGATTTCCCCGAGATAATCGATGGCCGAGATATGGGCGGCGGCGGCGAGATCGGCGAGAGACAGCTCGTCACCCGCCAGCCATGAACGCTCCTCCGCCAGATACCCGAGATAATCGAGATGCGGCTTGAGCATCTGAAGGCCAGAGCGCATGCGCTGCATGTCAGGTGAACCGCGGCCCGTGCCTGCTGCGGCCACGAAACGCCGAATCACCTTTTCCGTCAGCACAGGCTCTGTGACTTCGGCGTAAAACTTGACGTCGAACCACGCCATCAGGCGGCGCACTTCGGCGCGCGCCAATGCATTGCCGGGGATGAGCGGGCGTTCTGCCCCCAGTGTTTCCTCCAGGTATTCGGAGAGCGCCTCCGCTCCGGCGACAGCCACGCCGTTGTCTTCCACATAGATGGGCGTGAGGCCGGCAGGGTTGAGGTCAAGAACCTGTTGCGAGGGCTGCCATGGCCGTTCCTCGACAAGCGAAACCGTCACGCCATATTCGGCCAGCGCCAGCCGCATGCGCCTGCCGTGGGGATCAAGGGTGAAGTGAAGCAGTCTGGGCATTCAGGAAACCGGGCGGTTGAGTTGGTCCACAGCGCAATTACGCATGATTTTCAGGCCATTGCCCCCGCAATTGGCCCCAATTATGACGTTTGTCCACCAGGGGGCAAGCGATTCGGGTCAGCCCCCCATGATGAACGGGGGCGGAGAAATCATGACAGTTACCGAGTTTCTCCAGATCATTGTCCTGGCGTTGATCCAGGGCATCACCGAATTTCTGCCGATCTCGTCGTCTGGCCACCTCATCCTTGTGCCAGCCATCACCGGTTGGCCGGATCAGGGCGTGCTCACCGACATGGTCACCAACGTCGGATCGCTGACCGCCGTCATCATCTACTTCTGGCGTGACGTGCTGGGCATGATGCGGGGCAGCCTCGATCTCCTGCAGCGGCGCGCCTCCGCCAATGCCATGCTGGTCTTCCACGTCATGATTGGCACCATCCCGATTGTGATTGTCGGCCTCGCCATGAAGGCCACCGGACTGGACGACCATATCCGCAGCGCCACGCTGGTGGCTGTCAATGCGATTGTCTTTGGCATCCTGCTTTATGCGGCTGATGCCTACGGCATGATGACCCGCACCATCCGCGACATGAACTGGGTATCAGCCCTGGTGATCGGCGTGGCCCAGGCCTTTTCCCTGTCGCCGGGAACCAGCCGCTCCGGCATCACCATGACGGCGGCCCGCGCCATGGGGTTCGGCCGCGTGGAGGCGGCCCGCTATTCGTTCCTGCTGTCCATACCTGCCAACGGCGCCGCCTCGGCCCTGGTCATTGGCGACGCGCTCAAGAACGGCGAACCGATCACCGGGGGCGTGATCATGACCGGGGTGCTGACCTTCTTCGTGGCCTTGCTGGCGATTGCCTTCCTGATGCGCATGCTGCGCACGGTCAGCTTCCTGCCTTTCGTGATCTACCGCGTGATTCTTGGCGGAGCCTTGCTCGGCCTGATCTTTGCCGGCGTTCAGTTGGGAACGGTGAACTGACCTTCCTTGCGGAAGCGGTAGAGATAGGTGGGCACGATTGTGGAGTAGCTGCGCGGCGTGATGCCAAGCCCGGCAAGATCGCGGCCCTCTGCCTTCGCGGCGGCGCTCACCACATTGTCGGTCCTGAGCAGTTCGATCTGGTCGGCGTTGATGGGGGCTCCCGGCAGCCATCCGATGAGCAGGCCTAACAGTTTGGCAGCACTGTGCGGCAGCGGCACAAGCACGCGCTTGCGCCGGGTCACGTCCACCACATACTGGAACATGTCCTTGAGAGTGCCTGTGGCAGGCCCGCCCAGCTCGTAGGTCTTGCCGTCGGCAACATCCCTGTCCACGAGCACGGCCACGGCTTCCGACACGTCGCCGACAAACACCGGCTGCACTTTCGTCTCAGGGCCAATGACCGGCAGGACAGGCGCGATGCGGGCCATGCCCGCCATGCGGTTGAAAAAGCGGTCGTCCGGACCAAACACGACAGACGGCCTGACAATCATGGCACCGGGAAAAGCCCGTTGCGTGGCGGCTTCCGCCTTGGCCTTGGCCTGAGACGCCTTGCTGGTTGATTCGGCGCTGGCACCCATCCCGGACACCATCACGAGCAATTGCGCCTTCACCTGCTTCGCGGCCTTGGCGACGGCCTCCGAGCCGAACACGACGACCGCATCGAAGGACTGGGCGCCTGAGGACACATCGGTTCCCGTGGCGTTGATCACGGCGTGTGCCCCTTCGCAGGCCGCAGCCACCGATGCGGGATAGCGCAGGTTGGCCTGAACGAGTGCGATCTGGCCGGGGGCGCCAAACGGCAACACATGGCCGGCGAGGTCCGGACGGCGGCAGGCGACGCGGATGCGGTAACCGCGCTTGGCGAGACTGCGGACGATCTGGCGGCCAATGAAACCGGAACCGCCGAAAACCGTGACGAGCGTGTCGGAAGGAGTGGAAACCAAGGAACCCTCGCAAGGAATGGGATGCAGGAATTGGCCGCCCTTTTAGCCAAATGGCCGCTGAATGCAAAGACAACACGCACCCCAAAAGCCTTGGTTGACAATATGCAGCACCCCCGCGTAAGAGCGCCACCGGAAACTGGCCCTGATGGCGGAATTGGTAGACGCACTAGTTTCAGGTACTAGCGATGAAAGTCGTGGAGGTTCGAGTCCTCTTCAGGGCACCATGCTTCGCCAGGCGAGGCAATTCCGGAAATTGTGACGGGCAGGGGCCAACGGGCCTGCCTGCCATGCCGCATTGAGTTGCCGCATTTCTCCCTGTATGCGCATCGGAAGTTGCACAGGGCCTGCTCCCGCAGGGGCGGCCTTAATTTTGCGGACCCGCAAGGCTATCAACGATCCCAAGGCTGGACATACCAATGGCTGTCAAACTTTACCGCGGCGATCTCCCTGCCGATTTCAATCCCGGCACTGCCGTGGCCATCGACACCGAAACCCTGGGCCTTCACCCGCACCGGGACCGCCTGTGCGTGGTGCAGATTTCAACCGGCGACGGCAATGCCCATCTGATCCAGTTCGATGCCGGAAAATACGAGGCACCCCGCCTCAAGGCACTGCTGGAAGACAGGTCAGTGCTCAAGATCTTCCATTTCGCCCGTTTCGACGTGGCTGTGCTCAAGCATTATCTCAGCGCCGATACCGGACCGCTCTATTGCACCAAGATCGCCTCAAAGCTGGCTCGTACCTACACCGACAAGCATGGTCTCAAGGATGTGGTGCGTGAACTTCTCGGCATTGAGGTGAACAAGCAGCAGCAGAGTTCCGACTGGGGCTCACATGTCCTGAGCGAAGCGCAGAAATCCTACGCGGCCCAGGACGTGCTCTATCTGCATGAACTGAAATCCCGTCTCGACCAGATGCTGGAGCGCGAAGGACGCATGCATTTCGCCAAGGCCTGTTTCGATTTCATACCTGTCCGGTCCGCCCTTGATCTTGGCGGCTGGGGTGAAGAAGATGTCTTCGCCCACACGTGAGATGCTGGATGCGCCTCTCCTGAGGTCGGCGCCGCGGGCACGGCACGCCAATGCGCGCGTCGGCATGACCCGCTGGCTGTCCTACGTGGCATTGGCCGTCGCGGCTGGTCTCGGCCTGGCCTTTGCGCTGGAACTGGGTCTCCTCGAGCGCCGCGCGCCGAAAACCGATGCACCGCTTGCGCCCGTCGAAAAGCCGAACCAGATCACCGGAGGTCCCTCGAAGATCTCGGGCTTTGACAAGAACAGGCTGCCGTTTGAAATCACCGCGCAGAAGGGCGTGCAGGACGAAAAGACCGAGACCGTCGTTCACCTGCAAACCGTTGACAGCGTCTTCGCCCGGCCCAACGGCGCCAAGCTCAACATCACCTCCAAGGGGGCCATCTACGAAACCAGGACCAAGGCCCTTGAACTGGATGGCGACGTGGTCTTCGCCGAGGGTGAGCGTTTCCGGGCCTTCATGGACAAGGCCGCCGTCAACATGGACGACCAGACCCTGACCTCGAAATCGCCCGTGGCGGTCGACATCATTGGCGGCAAGATCACGGCGGACAGCCTGACCATCACCAGCAACGGCGAGCGCATCATTTTCAGGGGTGGCGTCAAGGCGCGCTTCGTGACACAAAAGGGCAATTCGGGAGACGGTGAATGAAGAAATCGATCATGATGCTGGCCGTGGCTGCGACCGCCGCATGGGCAACGCCCCAGCACGCGCTGGCACAGGAAGAGAGCGTCAACATCGAAGCGGGCGAGATGGAAATCATTGATGCCGACAAGCGTGCGATTTTCCGCGGCGATGTCATCGCCAAGCGCACCAGTGAAACCATCAAGGCCGAGGAAATGGTGGTCGACTATGTCGACGTCAAGCAGGCCGACGGCTCGTCCAAATCGGAAGTGGACACCATGGACTGCACCGGCGGTGTCACCATCACCACGCCTACCCAGACCATCACCGGCAGCCGCGCGGTCTTCCACATCCGCCGCGACGAGCTCGTGGTCACCGGAAATGTCAAGGTGGTGCAGGGCAAGACGGTGCTTCGCGGACCGGAACTTCTCGCCAACCTCAAAACCAAGCGCACGGTCATGAAGGGCGGGCGTGTCAAGGGCACGTTTGTGCCCAGGTGACGTGCCAGACATCAACCGCTTCACGCAATATTAAGATAAATGCTTCGTAATCAGCAGGCGTCCAGCACCGGAACTCCGGTTCGCCCCAGGCCCATGGCCCCCCGTGCTCCACGGATGGCCGAAGGCCAGCGGCGTCCCGTGATGCAGCCTCCGGCCGAAGGCCTGACCGCGCATATGCTCGCCAAGAGCTATCGCAACAGGCCGGTGGTCCGGAATGTGTCGGTTTCAGTGCGGCGTGGTGAGGCCGTTGGCCTTTTGGGCCCCAATGGCGCCGGCAAGACGACCGTGTTCTACATGATCACGGGCCTGATTGCCGCCGACAAGGGGTCGATCAGGATCGACGGCGAGGATGTCACCCACCTGCCCATGTACCAGCGGGCCAGGTTGGGAATCGGATATCTTCCCCAGGAAAGCTCGATTTTCCGGGGCCTGACCGTTGAACAGAATCTGCGGGCGGTGCTTGAACTTCATGAGAAGAACAAGGCCGAGCGCGAGCGTCAGTTGCGTGAGTTGTATGATGAGTTCTCAATTGCCCACCTCCGGCATTCGCCGGCTGTTGCGCTCTCTGGCGGAGAACGTCGCCGGGTGGAAATCGCCCGTGCCCTTGCCGCCAAGCCCCAGTTCATGCTCCTCGACGAGCCATTCGCCGGGATTGATCCGATTGCGATCGGTGATATTCGCGTCCTGGTGCGACAGCTCACCGCTCGGGGAATCGGGGTGCTTGTTACGGATCACAATGTCCGTGAAACCCTCGAACTCATCGACCGCGCGCTCATCATCCATGAGGGCCACGTCCTGACCGAGGGCAGCCCGCAACAGATCGTTAACGATCCGGACGTGCGGCGCTACTATCTTGGTGAATCCTTCAGCCTCTGATGGCAGGAGGACGCCATGGGTCTCAGTCAAAAACTCGTACTGAAGCAGGGCCAGTCCCTGGTGATGACGCCGCAACTGCAACAGGCAATCAAGCTGCTGCAGATGTCATCCATGGAACTGCAGGCCTTTGTGGACGCGGAACTGGAGCGCAACCCCCTGCTGGAGCGCGAAGAGGGTTCTGCCGAACCGCTCAACGAACCCTCGGAAAAACAGTCCCCTGACAGCCTGGATGAAGCCTTCACAGGATCTGTTGCCGTGTCAGAAGTCATGGGCAGTGATGCCGAGGCGCCCGAGGGCGCATCCGCGCGCATGGCCGATGAAGCCGCCATGCCACGCGATTCCGGCTGGGCCAGCCTGCGCTCCTCCGGCCACCTCTCCTTTGATGGCGAGGACGGAGACTTCGCCGCCAACCTGTCGAGCGGCATCTCGCTCGCCGAACATCTCACCTCGCAACTCAATCTCGAATTCACCGCACCTGCGGACCTGATGATCGGCCAGCACCTGATCGGCATGCTGAACGATGCCGGCTACCTCTCCGGAGATCCCTCAACGCTGTGTGAAACCATCAAGGCCACGCCGGAACAGGTCGAAGCCGTTCTGGAGCGCATGCGTCGCTTCGAGCCTGCGGGCGTGTTTGCCCGTGACCTCGCCGAATGCCTGCGCCTGCAGTTGATCGATCTCGATCATCTCGATCCGGCCATGGCCGCGCTGGTGGACAACCTTCCCCTCGTGGCGCGCCGCGACTTCAACGCCCTCAAGGCGAAATGTGGCGTGACCATGGAAGACCTGCAGGACATGCTGGCCGAACTGCGCGCCCTCAATCCCAAGCCGGGCCTCGCTTTCGGCACCGAGCCGACGCTGCCCGTTGTGCCCGATGTCTTCGTGCGGCCCTCGCCCGATGGCAACTGGATTGTCGAACTGAACAGCGAGACATTGCCGCGCGTGCTCGTCAACAACCGCTACATGGCAACCGTGTCGCGCGGCACCAAGAGTGAGGATGACCGCCTGTTTCTCGCAGGCTGCCACGCCCAGGCCGCCTGGCTGGTGAAGAGTCTGGAGCAGCGCGCCAAGACGGTCCTGAAGGTTGCCCGCGAAATTGTCCGCCAGCAGGACGGCTTCCTGATTCATGGTGTGCAGCACCTGCGCCCCATCACCCTCAAGATGGTGGCGGACGCCATCGAAATGCACGAATCGACGGTGAGCCGCGTCACCTCCAACAAGTATGTCGCGACACCACTCGGCACCTATGAGTTGAAATATTTCTTCACCACGGCGATTGCTGCCGCTGATGGCGAGGGCGATGCCCATTCCGCCGAAAGCGTGCGCCACCGGATCCGCGAGATGATCGCCAAGGAGACTGTTGACGCCATTCTCTCCGACGATGACATTGTGTCGGCGTTGCGCCGGGAAGGCGTTGACATTGCCCGCCGCACCGTCGCCAAGTACCGGGAATCGCTTGGAATTCTGTCGTCTGTCCAGCGCCGCCGGGAGGCCCGGCTGAAGGGTTGACTTGCCCTCTTGGCGCGCCTATCCAGCCCCCGTCCGAACAGAAGGCGCGAACCAAGAATGGTGCAGTGCCCAACGAAAACACTTTCCACATGTCCGCTTCGCCACCATTGACGCGAGCCTTTCTCGCGCCCATGTGTTGCGGCTGAAGCAGTCTTGTCCGAACCGGAATTGCTGATCGAATGACCCTTGCAGACATCATCGACGCCCGCGCGGTTCTCCCCGCTGTGAAGGCGCAAAACAAGAAACAGGTGTTGCAGGAAATCTCCCAGGCCCTCGGAGGGCTTGTTGCCACCGACCAGCGCGTGGTTTTCGAAATCCTGAACCGCCGCGAGAAGCTGGGCTCCACGGGACTGGGCCAGGGCATTGCCATTCCCCACGGACGCCTGCCCAACATCACCCGCGTCTACGGCCTCTTCGCACGCCTTGCCACGCCGGTTGATTTTGACAGCGTGGATGGCCAGCCTGTCGATCTGGTCTTCGCGCTCGTCGCCCCGGATCACGCGGGTGCCGATCATCTGACAGCGCTCGCCCGCATCTCGCGCCTGCTGCGCGAGCCTGCGACCCTTGCGAAGCTGCGCGGCACCGACACGGCGGAAGGCCTCTACGCCATCCTCACCGAACCCGCCGCCACCCAGTCCGCCGCCTGACCTCACCAACCTGACCTTATCTGAGCTTCCGCGGCGCCACGGCTTGCGCCTCCAGCGGATTGTCCGGCCAGTAGTGCTTGGGATAGCGCCCGCGCATGTCCTTGCGCACGTCCGGATAGGCATTGGTCCAGAAGGTTTCGAGGGACTGCGTGACCGCCACGGGCCGCCCGGCCGGTGACAGGAGTTCGATGCGCAGGCGGGCGCGTCCATCCGCCACCTGTGGCGCGCTGTGAAGCCCGAACATTTCCTGAAGCCGCACCCGCAGGACCGGGTCGCCATCAGTGTCATAGTCGATGCGGTAGTGCGCGCCATTGGGCACTTCCATGCGCAAGGGCGCCAGCGCATCGAGGCGTGACGACAATCCGTGGGGCACGAGGGCACGCAGGATGTTGGCCATGTCGAGACGGGCCAGATCGGATTTGCGGCGCATGCCTGCGAGATAGGGCAGGAGCCAGTCCGGCAGCGTGGCGAGCAGGGCCTCGTCCGAAAGATCCGGCCAGCCCGCATCCGGCATGGTGCGGGCAAGAAAGCGGATGCGGTTGCGCAGACCCTCTGCGCCCTCCGTCCACGGCAGCACGCCAAGCCCCATCTGCCGCACCCCATCCAGCATGCCGCGTGCAAGCGCCTCTGTGTCGGGTGACGGCAGAGGCTTTTCGTCCAGCACAAGGGCACCCAGTGACCGCGTGACGCTGGCGGCCACGGCATTCTGCCTGGCATTCCAGCCGCCACGCGTCTCGGTGCTGATGAGACTGGCGAAATGATTCTCGATTTCGGCGCGTGTGAGCACGCCCGCGAGGAACACCTTTGCATCGGCCTGGGCATTGTCGAGAAGGGCGATGGCGATGAATTCCGCCTTGGCGAGGCTGTCGTGTTCCGCCACCACGGCACCGCCGCCATTGGCCATGCGGAAGCGGTTGCCGCCGCGCCGTTGCGCGATCCGGTCCGGATAGGCCAGCGCCAGCAGCACCCCGTACGACAGCTCTGCCGTGTCCTCACCGCAGCGCAGGAGGTCGGTGACCTGCCGTGCCGCCTGCCGGATCCGGTCCCGCGCCCCGCCTCTGACCGTGAGCAGGCGCGCTTCGATGTCAGCGCTCGTGTCGCGCGGCAGGCCGTCCCGTTCGCTGATCAGCGCCGCAGTCTCGGCAGCAGCCCGCGCCGCGCCAAGGCTCTGGGCGCGCACCACCATGTGGGCAAGGCGCGGATGCAGCGGCAGGCGCACCATGGCCCGGCCATGGGATGTCATGGCGCAGGATGCATCGATGGCACCCAGCTGCCGCAGCAGGTCCTGTGCCTGCGCAAAGGGAGCAGGCTGGGGTGCTTCCAGCCACGGCAGGCCGTCGCGCGTGGTGACGCCCCAGCCCGCCATGTCGAGGACAAGGGGGGCCAGATCGGCAACGCGGATTTCCGGCGCGTCATGGGCGGCAAGGGCCCTTGTTTCGGCCTCCGGCCAGAGGCGGTAGCAACGACCGGGGCCGAGACGTCCGGCGCGGCCCTTGCGCTGCTCGGCAGAGGCCTGGGACACGCGTATCGTTTCCAGCGCTGTCATGCCCGAGGCGGGATCGAAGCGTGGCGCGCGCTTGAGGCCGGTATCGATGACCGCCTCGATGCCTTCGATAGTGAGCGAGGTTTCGGCGATGGTGGTGGCCAGCACGATCTTGCGCGTGCCTGCATCAGGCTTGCGGATCGCCTCGTCCTGTTCGGTGAAGCTGAGCGCGCCGTAGAGCGGATGCACATGGGTGGTGTGCGGCAGATCAATCTTGCCAAGGGCCTCCGCCGTGCGGCGGATTTCGCCCTCGCCGGGCAGGAACACGAGGAGGCTGCCTTTGACCTCGCGGTGGGCGCGCTGGATTGCCTTCACCGTGTCGTCGATGAGAGTGAAGCGGCTGGGCCGTTCCAGATGTGTGACAGCAACGGGGTACATCCGGCCCGTGGTCTGGACGAGCGGCGCGTTGTCGAGATGGGCGCAAAGTGCCTCCGCGTCGAGGGTGGCCGACATCACGAGAATCTTCAGGTCGGGCCGCAAAGCCCGCTGCACATCCAGCGTCAGGGCCAGGCCGAAATCGCCGTCGAGGCTGCGTTCGTGGAATTCGTCGAAGATGACGAGCCCCGTGTCGGCCAGTTCCGGGTCCTGTTGCAGGCGGCGTGTGAGGATGCCCTCGGTGACAACCTCGATGCGGGTGCGTGCTGAAACCTTGCGTTCAAGGCGCACGGTGTAGCCCACGGTCTCGCCCACGGTCTCGCCCAGCGTGTCGGCCATGCGCTTGGCCGATGCGCGGGCGGCGAGGCGGCGCGGCTCCAGCATGACGATCTTCCTGTCCGCCAGCCACAGCGCATCCCGGAGCGCCAGCGGCACCCGCGTCGTCTTGCCCGCACCGGGCTCGGCCACCAGCACGCAGGCCGGGCTCGCGGCCAGCGCGGCGGCGAGGTCGGGAACGATGCGGTCAACAGGAAAGTCCATGGGCCGGGGGCTTAGCGGGAATGCGGGGATCAGGCCAGACGGCCCGTCACCCTCCCCCAACACCTGTCATCGCAGGTGGGCGGCCCGCTTGAAGCGGGCCGTGACGGAAGGGGGAGGGACCGACACACACCAAGGCCCGTCATGGTCCGCTTCACGCGGGCCACCCACCGCTTGCACGAGGTGTGGAGGACTGCTTACGCCACTTCCTTCGACCAGGGCGGATCGGCACCAGCGCGGGAGACGGTGACGGCGGCGCAGCGCATGGCGAAGTCCGCGGCGGACTGCAGCTGCATGGCCGTGAGGGCCGCAATCGCCTTTTTGCTGAGCAAGCCGTTGCGCTGCAGGTGGCAGAGGAAGCCGGCGGTGAACGTGTCACCGGCCCCCACCGTATCCGCCACCTTCACCCTCGGTGCGGCAAGCGACAGGTGCTGGCCCTTGGCAAAGACCTCAACACCTTCACCACCGCGGGTGATCGCCACGACCTTGGCACCTGCCTTCAGCCATGTCTTTGCAGCGGCGGCAAAGTTCCGTTTTCCCGTCATCCAGGCGACGTCCTCGTCGGAGATCTTGACGATGTCGGCGAGCGCCATGAGGCGGGTGAGGCGGGCCAGATGCTTCTTGCGGTCCTTGATCAGTGAGGCGCGGATGTTGGGATCGATGGAAATGACGCGCGTCTTGGCCTCGCGCTTCAGCAGCGCCTCATAGGTGCCGCCCTCGGGCTCCGGGATGAGGGAAATGGAGCCGAAATGCAGCGCCGCAACGGCCTTTGGCAGCTTGGGCAGGTCGGCCTTGACTAGGTTGCGGCCGGCGGAGGCATCGTCGATGAAGGAGTAGCGGGCGTGCCCGTCCACCAGCTTCACGAAGGCCAGCGTGGTGTGCTGCGGTTTGACACGCAGGTATTTCAGGTTGACCTTGCTGGCCGCGAGGCCCTCGCGCAGCGAGTCGCCGAAGAAGTCCGTCGAGACGCCTGCAAACAGAGCCACCGGCACGTCAAGCCGTCCAAGCGCAATCGCCGTGTTGTAGACCGAGCCGCCGTTGACCGGCTGGTAAACCGTTGCCCCGTCCCGGCCTTGGCGCGGCAGGAAATCGATCAGGGCCTCGCCACAACACAGGATCATCGGTGCCTCCCCATTCATTCGCCATGCGTTTGCGATAATAAATCATGCGGAATGATTTATTGCCAGCGCTTTCGTTCTCGTCTAGGAACCATCGCAATTCTGAGGTACGCACCTCATTTCCCCAACAGCCGCAGGTGAGAATGACAACCCGCATCATCCCCGTTGACGACTTCGACCTTGTGATCTTTGGCGCCACCGGCGACCTTTCGCAGAGGAAGCTGCTGCCCGCCCTGTTCCACCGCGACGAACAGGGGCAATTGCCCGATGGTGCCTGCATCATCGGCACCTCGCGCAAGGCCATGAGCCACGAGGAGTTCCGCACCTTTGCGGCAGAGGCGATTGCCCCGCACATCGCCGCCAGCAACACCCCGGACGCGGTGGTCCAGCGCTTCCTCGCACGCCTGCGCTACTACGCCGCCGAAGCCACCAGGGACGACGGCTGGATCTCGCTGGAACAGGAACTGGCGGACCGCAAGGATGTGATCCGCGTCTTCTATCTCGCCGTGGGGCCGGACCTATTCGGTGCCATCTGCGCGCGGCTGGGTCAGCATGGGCTGGTGACGGAAAAATCCCGGCTCGTGGTGGAAAAGCCTTTGGGCAAGTCGGGCACCTCGGCCAATGCCGTGAACGACGCCATCGGAAAGGTCTTTGCCGAACCTTCAATCTACCGCATCGACCACTATCTCGGAAAGGAAACGGTGCAGAACCTCATGGCGCTGCGCTTCGCCAACCTGCTGTTCGAGCCGCTGTGGAACCACAAGTATGTCGATCATGTGCAGATCACCGTGGGCGAGACGCTGGGTGTGGAAGGCCGCGCCGGTTACTACGATACCGCAGGCGCGCTGCGCGACATGGTGCAGAACCACATGCTGCAGCTGCTCTGCCTCACTGCCATGGAGCCGCCGTCCTGCCTCTCGGCCGATGCGGTGCGCGATGAGAAGCTGAAGGTTCTGAAATCCCTGAAACCGATGACGGCGGAGCGCCTCGAAAGCCACATCGTGCGCGGGCAATACCGTGCGGGTGCCGCCGCCTCCGGCCCGGTGCCGGGCTATCTGGAAGAATTGGGCAACGACACCTCCGAAACCGAAACCTTCGTGGCGCTGAAGGCGGAACTCCGGAGCTGGCGCTGGAACGGCACGCCCTTCTACCTCCGCACGGGGAAACGCCTGCCGTCGCGCGTCTCGGAAATCGTGGTGCAGTTCCGCGCCATTCCCCACAATGTCTTTGAAGCCTCGGCAGGCCCACCCCAGCCCAACCGTCTGGTCATCCGCCTGCAGCCCAACGAGGGCGTGAAGCTCGACCTGATGATCAAGGATCCCGGCCCCGGCGGCATGCGCCTGCAGCAGGTGCCGGTGGACATGACCTTCAAGGAAGTCTTCAACGTGCGCAACCCCGATGCCTATGAGCGCCTGCTCATGGACGTGGTGCGCGGCAACCAGACGCTCTTCATGCGCCGCGACGAGGTGGACGCCGCCTGGGCCTGGATCGACCCCATCCTCGAACACTGGAAGGCCGCCCACGACATGCCCAAACCCTACACGGCGGGCACCTGGGGCCCGGCCTCGGCCATCGCGCTGATCGAGCGCGACGGCCGCACCTGGCACGACGAAGGCCACGCGTGATCACCGCCCGCAGGATTTTCGCCACGCGCGATGAACTCGCAGACACGCTGACCCGTGACGTTGCGGCGGCGCTGGCGGAGGTGATGGCCCGCAAAGGCCATGCGGTGCTCGCTGTATCCGGCGGGACAACGCCCGCCCTCTTCTTTTCGCGCCTGTCACAGGCAAAGATTGACTGGTCAAACGTCACCGTCACACTGGTGGACGAACGCCAGGTGCCGGAGGAAAGCCCGCGTTCCAACGCGGCCTTGTTGCGCAAGACACTGCTGGTGAACGACGCAGCCACCACGCGATTCGTTCCACTCTTCCGCAACGAGGCGGAAGCCGCAGCGCTTTCGCTCGACGTGGTGGTGCTGGGCATGGGAACGGACGGCCACACCGCCTCCTTCTTCCCCGGCGGAGATACGCTGGCCGAGGTCATTGATCCGTACACGGAGAAATCACTCATCACCATCACCGCGCCCGGCTCCGGCGAGCCGCGCCTCACCTACACCCTGCCGAAACTCCTGGCCGCATCCAGCCTGTGCCTGCACATCGAGGGTGAGGAAAAACTGCGGGTGCTGGAGGAGGCCCTGTCCGGCGACAACGCCCATGCCATGCCCATCCGCGCCGTGCTAGCCTCGGCGCAACCGCTGTCACTCTACTGGTGCCCGTGATGAACTGTTTCGCGTCATGCCATCTCCATTTTCCCTCCCCCTTGTGGGGAGGGAGCAAGGGTGGGAGTCGCTCCGGCTCCCGCCGCTCTCACCCGACAGGTCTGATCGAGTCCCAGACCCCCACCCCAACCCTCCCCACAAGGGGGAGGGAGGAGGAATAAGATGACCGTCACCGCAACCATTTCCGCCGTTACCGAAAAACTGGTCGAACGCTCGAAAGGCCCGCGTGGGCGCTATCTCGCCCGCATCGCGGAGGCGCAGGCGAAGAAGCCCGCCCGCAAGGCGCTGGGCTGCGCCAACATCGCCCACGGCTTTGCCGCCTGTGGCGTGCATGACAAGAATGCCTTGCGCAACGGTGACGGGCCTAACCTCGCCATCGTCACGGCCTACAATGACATGCTCTCGGCCCACCAGCCCTTCGAGCACTATCCCGGTCTCATCCGCGAGGCGGCCCGCGCCGCAGGCGGCACGGCACAGGTGGCGAGCGGTGTGCCCGCCATGTGCGATGGCGTGACGCAAGGCGAGGCCGGCATGGAGCTTTCGCTGTTCTCGCGCGATGTGATCGCCCTCTCGACAGCCGTCGCCCTCTCGCACCAGATGTTCGATGCCGCCGTCTATCTCGGCGTCTGCGACAAGATTGTGCCGGGACTGGTCATCGGCGCTCTTTCCTTCGGGCATTTGCCTGCCGTCTTCATTCCGGCAGGCCCCATGCCCAGCGGCATGAACAACGAGGACAAGGGCAAGGTCCGGCAGGCCTATGCCGAAGGCAAGGTGAGCCGCGAGGAATTGCTGGAGGCGGAGGCGCGCTCCTACCACGCGCCCGGCACCTGCACCTTCTACGGCACCGCCAATTCCAACCAGATGCTGATGGAGATCATGGGCCTGCACCTGCCGGGCACCACCTTCATCAATCCCGGCACGGAGCTGCGCGATGAAATCACACGGGCGGCGGCGAAACAGGCACTGTCCATCACCGCGCTCGGCAACCGCTACACCCCCATCGGCAAGGTCTATGACGAGAAGTCGGTGGTGAACGGTGTCGTGGGCCTGCTGGCGACCGGCGGCTCCACCAACCACACCATGCATGTCGTGGCCATGGCGGCGGCGGCGGGCATCATCCTGACATGGGACGATCTTGCCGAACTCTCGCAAGCCGTGCCGCTGCTGGCGCGTGTCTATCCCAACGGCTACGACGACGTGAACCACTTCCACCAGGCAGGCGGCATGGGCGTTCTGATCCGCGAACTGCTGGGAGCAGGGCTGCTGCACAAGGACGTGACCACCGTCATGGGCTCGGGGCTGGACGGCTATCTCACCGCCCCTGTGCTGGAGAAGGGCAACCTCAACTGGACGCGCGCTCCCGATGCCTCGAACAACACAAAGGTGTTGCGTGGGGCAGCCGATCCCTTCCAGCCGACGGGTGGCCTCAATGTGCTCAAGGGCAACATCGGCACTGCGGTCATCAAGTCTTCCGCCATTCCGCCGGAACGCCACATCGTCGAGGCCCCGGCCAGGGTGTTCCATTCGCAGGATGAACTGAAGGCCGCCTTCAAGGCCGGCCATCTCAATGGCGATGTCATCGCCGTGGTGCGCTTCCAGGGCCCCAAGGCCAATGGCATGCCGGAACTGCATTCGTTGACACCCTCTCTCAGCGTCTTGCAGAACCGCGGGCTCGTCGTGGGGCTGGTGACCGACGGGCGCATGTCCGGTGCCAGCGGCAAAGTGCCCGCCGCCATCCACGTGACGCCGGAGGCCGCCGATGGCGGTGCCATTGCCCGCATCCGTGACGGCGACCGCATTCGCATTGATGCCGTGAACGGCAGCTTGCAGGTGCTGGTGGACGAAGCGGAATTTGCCGCACGCCCGCTCGCAACCGCCAATCTCGCGGCCAATGAAACCGGTGTGGGCCGCGAACTCTTCGCCGCCTTCCGCCGCATCGCAGGCTCTGCCGACCGTGGCGCATCAATCTTCGAGGTGGCGTGATGTTGAACAAGCAGAAGCAGCAGCCCACGGAACAGAGCCTCCGCGCCGCCCCCGTGGTGCCGGTCATGGTGATCGAGGATGTGAAACAGGCCGTGCCCCTGGCCCGCGCCCTGGTACAGGGCGGCCTGCCGGTCCTCGAAATCACCCTGCGCACGGCGAGCGCCCTCGATTCGATCCGCGCCATCATCGCGGAGGTGGAGGGTGCGATTGTCGGTGCCGGCACGGTGCTCACACCCACCCAGCTGGACATGGTTGTGGCGGCAGGTTGTGGCTTCGCCGTCTCGCCTGGTTCCTCGCCGGATCTGCTGCGTGCTGCCGATGCTGTGGACATGCCGCTGCTGCCGGGTGGCGTCACCGCGACCGAAGTGATGACGCTGCTGGAGCGCGGCTACCACTTCCAGAAATTCTTCCCCGCCGAACCGGCAGGCGGCACGGCCTATCTGTCGTCGCTGGCGCAACCCGTCCCGCAGGTGAAATTCTGCCCCACGGGCGGCATCACGCCGACCCTTGCGCCATCCTATCTGAAGCTTCCCAACGTGATCACGCTGGGCGGTTCATGGATGGCACCCAAGGCGCTGGTGGCAGCAGGCGATTGGGCCGGCATTGAAAAGCTGGCGCGCGAGGCGGCAGCGCTGGCAAGGTAGTTCGGGTACGGACATGAACATCGACGGCAGGCATCTCCGAACATGGCGTGAGTGCCGCCCCTCACAGCCTGCTGTTGCGCTCTGCTTCCACCTCAAGGTCATTCATCGCCGTCACATAGCGTTCGATGGCCAGTGACTCGGTGGAGAAGCCCTGCCGGTAGAGCAGCAGCAGGCTGACGCTGATGGTGACGGTCATGGCCACGTAAGGCCCGACGAAGAGGAAGAGTGCTGCCACCGCGAAGTAATACCCGCGGATGCCGTTGTTGAGGCTCTTGACCGACTCGGTCAGCACGACGGCCGTCTGCGCGATCATGGTGGTGCAGTGGGGCGTGAGATTGCCGGCGTTGTTGAGGCCGCCGATCATCGCCAGCGCATAGGCAAGCTTGCGCAGCGCGTAGGTGAAGGAGAAGAAGCTCGTTGCCATAATGATGGTGAGCGCGCCGAAATACATCGCAAAGACACCGAGCGACATGGGCGGAAAGAAGCTCATGGTGGTGAGCGAGGCATGCACGCGGTTGATGCTGGCCAGCGTGCCGACGAGACCTGCAAGCAGGATGAGCGTCGCCGAGCCGAAGAAGGACATGCTGCCGGAGAGCTGCCCCAGCATGATGGCGTCGATCACCCGGTTCTCGCGTGGCGAATCGAGCAGCATGCGCATCCAGCGCAGCCGCACCACATGCAGCTGGGCATTGAGCGTGCCGCGCCCGAGCAGCGTGAGAATGGGGCCATAGGCCATCCACATCACGAAGATGAGGATGACCGCGGCGACGCGCGGAAAATCGAGATCGTAGGGGATCACCCGTGGATTTCCTTGATCTTCTGGGCACTGATGCCGGGCGCCCGTTCCAGCGTGTAGTTCAGGTTGAAGGGCGATGTTGCCAGAAGAACCGGGGCGCCGTCGAGGTCCTGCGCAATGGAAAAACGGTTGCCCTCCACGAAGGTGTCCAGTGTCTTCTTGTCCGCGCAGCTGATCCAGCGCAGCACCTCGAAGCGGGTGGTCTCGAAATCCACAGGCACGCCATATTCCTGGGCGAGGCGGTCCTTGAGCACGTCAAGCTGCAGGGCACCGACCACGCCGACGATGGCGCCGGAACCATCAAGCGGCGTGAACAGCTGCACGACACCTTCTTCCGCCAGTTCTTCCAGCGCCGAACGCAGTTTCTTCGCCTTCATCGGGTCACTGAGCTTGACGCGGCGCAGGATTTCCGGCGCGAAGCTGGGAACGCCCGTGAACACGATGTCCTCGCCCTCGGTCAGCGTGTCGCCGATGCGCAGCACGCCGTGGTTGGGAATGCCCACCACGTCACCCGCATAGGCTTCCTCCGCCAGCGAACGGTCCTGGGCGAAGAAGAACTGCGGGGCGTTGAGGGCGAGTGTCTTGCCGGTGCGCACGATGGTGGTGCGCATGCCGCGCGTGAGCTTGCCTGAGCAGACGCGCATGAAGGCAATGCGGTCCCGGTGGTTCGGGTCCATGTTGGCCTGGATCTTGAAGACCACGCCGGTGAGTTTGGATTCCACCGCCTTGACGTCGCGCTGGCGCGAATGCTGGTCGCGCGGCGGGGGTGCGTATTTGATCAGGGCTTCCAGCAGGTCGCGCACCCCGAAGTTCTTGATCGCCGAGCCAAAATAAACGGGGCTGAGATGGCCTTCGAGGAAGCTCTGCCTGTCGAAGCCCTGCGTCACCGAATGGACGAGCTCGATCTCGTCACGGAAATGCTGCTCGGCCCCCGGGGCAAGAAGCGCTGTCACACGTGAATCGTCCGGGCCCGACACCTCCTCGCCTTCAGGCGCGGAGTCGAGCTTGCGGATGCGCGGTTCCGTCAGGTCATAGGTGCCGGCGAAAGCCTTGCCCAGCCCGATGGGCCAGACCATGGGAACGGCGGTGAGGGCGAGGCCCTTCTCGATCTCGTCAATGAGATTGAGCGGCTCCTGCGTCTCGCGGTCCAGCTTGTTGATGAAGGTGATGATGGGGATGTCGCGCAGGCGGCAGATTTCGAACAGCTTGCGGGTGCGGTCTTCGATGCCCTTGGCGCCGTCGATCACCATGACGGCGGCATCGACAGCGGTCAGCGTGCGGTAGGTGTCTTCCGAGAAGTCCTCGTGGCCGGGCGTGTCCAGCAGGTTGAAGACACAGCCGCCATACTCGAAGGTCATGACCGAGGTCACGACCGAGATGCCGCGCTGCCGTTCGATGGCCATCCAGTCCGAGCGGGTGCGACGGCGGTCGCCCTTGGCGCGCACATGGCCTGCAAGCTGGATGGCGCCGCCGAAGAGCAGCAGCTTTTCGGTGAGCGTGGTTTTGCCCGCGTCAGGATGCGAGATGATGGCGAAGGTGCGCCGCCGGGCGACCTCTTGGGGAATGGTCAGGGACACGGGGAAAATCAGTCTGTTGGCGTTGCCCGGCCTCTAGCGGATGGGGAGCAGTGCGTCCAGCGGGTTGCCCCGGGGGGCTTGCTGTGGCATGGGGGACCGCAAGGATTCTGCGGATATTTTCATGACACGACTGGCCCTTCTGGGTGACATCGGCGGTACCAATTCGCGCTTCGGGCTGGTGGAGCAGGGCTCCATGGAGGTGCATGACGTCGAGGTCCTGAAGAACGACAACTTCAAGGGACTGGAAGACGCCATCTCCCACTATGTGGAGAAGCGCGGGCTCAGCGAACTCGCTGCCGCCGCCGTGGATGTGGCAGCACCCGTGGACCGCGAGGTCATCAGGCTCACCAACCGTGACTGGACCTTCAGTGCCGAGAGCCTGCGCAAGGCGGCCCGCGCCCGGCGCTTCCGCCTGCTCAATGATTTCGAGGCGCTGGCCTGGTCCCTGCCGCACATCGCGGCGGCCGACCTGGTGCAGATCGGCGGCACGCTGCCGCCCACGCCCCATGTGAAGGTGGTGCTGGGTCCGGGCACGGGGCTGGGCATGGCGGTGCTCGCACCCCTGCCCAGGGGCGGCTGGATGCCCATTCCCGGCGAACTCGGCCACACCACGCTGCCGCTGGTGACGGCGGAGGAACTGGCGCTGAAAGACCGGATCGTCGGCAAGGATCACTTCGCCGAAGCCGAAGACGTGCTGACCGGGCCGGGGCTTCTCTCGCTCTACAAGGCGGTGGCGGACAAGCCCGTGCATGTGACGCCGGAAGCCGTTTTGCAGGCAGCACTGGCGGGCGGCGACGCGGCGGCGGAGAAAACCCTCGACCATTTCATGACCTTCCTCGCCCGCGCCGCAGGCGATGCCGGCATGGCGCTGCAGGCCCGCGGTGGCGTCTTTCTCGCGGGCGGCATCGCGCCCTCCATCGTGGAGAAGCTGCAGCAGCCGAAATACCGCGCCGTCTTCGAGGAGAAGGGCCGCATCGCTGGCGTGATGAAACCCATCCCGTGGTTTGTCATCACCGACCGCTTCCCCGCCTTCAAGGGCTGTGCCGCCGCACTCGCCGCCATGGACCAAGAGATATGATCGACAACCGCGTCCTCATCATCATCGACCTTCAGAATGATTTCTGCCCGGGCGGACGCCTCGCCGTGGCCGGTGGCGATGAAACCGTGCCCGTCATCAACGCCCTGGCGCGGGACTTCAACCACGTCATCCTGACCCAGGACTGGCACCCTGCGGACCATTCCTCCTTCGCCTCGCAGCATGCGGGGTCCGCACCCTTCAGCACGATCGAAATGCCCTATGGCCCGCAGACCCTGTGGCCGGACCATTGCGTGATCGGCTCCGAAGGTGCCGCCTTCCACAAGGGGCTGGACGTGCCCCATGCCGAGTTGATCATCCGCAAGGGCTTCCGCAAGGCGATCGATTCCTATTCCGCCTTCTTCGAGAACGACCGGGTGACGCCCACGGGCCTGTGCGGCTACCTGCAGGAACGCGGCTTCGACCGCCTCACCTTCGTGGGTCTCGCCTTCGACTATTGCGTGCGCTACTCGGCCGAGGATGCGAAGGCCCAGGGCTTCAGCGTCACCGTGATCGAGCGCGCCACCCGCGCCATTGACCTGAACGGCAGTGCCGTCGCCACGCGGGCGAGCTTCGCTGAACGCGGCATTGTGCTGGCATGAGCCTCGCCTTTTCGGCCCTTGAGCCCGTGACCCTGCCGATTGCGGGAACGGACGCACGCTTTCCCCTGCACCGCATCTATTGCGTGGGCCGCAACTACAATGACCACGTGGTGGAAATGGGTGGTGTCGCGGGCCGCGATCCGCCATTCTTTTTTTCCAAGCCCAACGACGCCATCGTGCTGGATGGAAAGTTTCCTTATCCCGCCATGAGCGCGGATGTGCATCACGAGGTGGAACTGGTGGTGGCGCTGGGGCCGGAGACGAAAATCTTCGGTTATGCCGTGGGCATCGATTTCACCCGCCGCGACCTGCAAGGCGAGGCCAAGAAACTGGGCCGCGCCTGGGACACCGCCAAGGCCTTTGATTTTTCCGCCCCCGTGAGCGCCATCATGCCTGCCCCGCAGGCGCTGGAGAAGGCGGCAATCTGGCTCGACGTGAATGGCACGCGCCGCCAGCAGGGCGACGTGTCCCAGATGATCTGGAATGTGCAGGAAATCATCGCGGCCCTTGGCCAGTATTTTATCCTCAGGCCCGGCGACATCATCTTCACGGGGACACCGGCAGGCGTCGGCCCCGTGCAGCGCGGTGACAGGCTCACCTGCGGCATCGAAGGCGTCGCTGAACTCGCCGTCACCGTCACGTGAGCAGCTCCCTCAAAGCCATCCTGCTGGTCATGGGCGCCATGGCGGCCTTCACCGTGCTGGACTCATCGGCCAAGTTCGCGGCGCAGAGCCTGCCGGTTCTGGTGGGGGTGTTCTTCCGCTACCTGATCGGCTTCATCCTCGCGGCGCTCGTTGTCTGGCGGTCAGACGGCGTGCGCCTGCCGCAGACGCGCCACCCCTGGCTGCAGGTGCTGCGCGGGCTTCTCCTGCTCGGCTCGACCGCCTGCAACTTCACCGCCATCTCTTACCTGCAACTGGCGCAGACGGCGGCGATCAATTTCACTTTGCCGCTCTGGGTCTGCGCGCTATCCGTGCCGCTGCTCGGCGAACATGTTGGCCTGCGCCGCTGGATGGCGGTGCTGGTGGGCTTCCTCGGCGTGCTGGTGATCATGCGGCCGGGCTCGACCGACTTCCACTGGGCCATGCTCATATCGCTGCTGAGCGCTCTCTTCGGTTCGCTCTACAACATTGCCACACGCAAGGTGGGAGCCGCCGACTCCACCCAGACATCGCTTTTCTATGTCGGGATGGTGGGAGCCGCCGCCGCGTCGCTGCCCATGGTGCAGGTCTGGCAGACGCCGCAGGGCTGGCAGTGGCTGCCCCTTCTCATGATGGGGCTTGCGGGCACGGTTGGACATTCCATGCTGATCAAGGCCCATCGCCTGGCCCCCGCCACGGTGCTCGCACCTTTCATCTACACCCAGATCGTCTGGATGACGGTTGCCGGCGCCGTTGTCTTCGGCCAGTACCCCGACCGCTGGACCCTGCTGGGTGCCGCGATCGTGGTGGCGAGCGGCGCCTATGTCTTCGCCCGTGAACGCAAGAAGGGTGTCACGACCGCGCAGGACGCGACACCCGAGGAGTGATCACCCGGCGATGTAGGCCGTCTTGACCGAGGTGTAGAACTCGGCGGCGTAGCGGCCCTGTTCGCGCGGGCCATAGCTTGAGCCTTTGCGGCCGCCGAACGGCACGTGGTAGTCAACGCCCGCCGTTGGCAGGTTCACCATCACCATGCCGGCCTGCGACTTCTTGCGGAAGTCGGACGCCGCCTTGAGCGAATTGGTATAGATGCCCGACGACAGGCCGAAGTCCGTGTCATTGGCCACGGCCAGCGCCTCGTCATAGCTCCCGACCTTGATCACCGAAGCGACAGGCCCGAAGATTTCCTCGCGGTTGATGCGCATGTCGTTCTTCGTGTTGATGAAGAGTGCGGGCGAGAGGAAGTGACCCTTGGTGTCGCGGTTCAGGCGTTCACCACCCCAGGCAAGTTCGGCCTCCTTGCGGCCGATGTCGATGTACATCTCGTCCTGCTTCAGCTGTGCTTCATCAACCACCGGGCCGATCTGCGTGCCGTCCTTCAGGGCATGGTCAACCTTCAGGGCCTTGATGGCGGCCACGGCCTTCTCGACGAAGGCATCGTGAATGCCCGCCTCGACGATCAGGCGCGAGGAGGCGGTGCAGCGCTGGCCCGTCTGGAAGAAGGCGCCATCGACAGCCCCTGCCACGGCGGCATCGAGGTTTGCGTCGTTGAGCACGATGAGCGGGTTCTTGCCGCCCATTTCCAGCTGGAACTTGGCGCCGCGCGCGGCACAGGCCTGCGCCACCTTCGCGCCCGTCTGCACCGAGCCGGTGAAGGAGATGGCGTTGACGTCACGCGAGTCGAGCATGGCCTGGCCCACCTCCGAGCCGCGGCCCATGACGAGGTTGAGAACACCATTGGGCAGGCCCGCGCGCGAAGCGATTTCGGTCAGCGCCCAGGCGCAGCCCGGAACGAGATCGGCGGGCTTGAACACCACCGTGTTGCCATAGGCCAGCGCCGGCGCGATCTTCCAGGCCGGGATGGCGATGGGGAAATTCCACGGGCAGATGAGGCCGACGACACCCACGGGCTCGCGCGTGATGGTGATATCGACACCCGGACGCACCGAAGGGACCGCCACGCCATCGACGCGCAGCGCCTCCTGGGCGAAGAACTTGAAGATCTGCGCGGCCCGTGCCGTTTCCATGATGCCGTTCATCAGCGGCTTGCCTTCCTCGCGGGCGAGGAGTTTGCCGATCTCTTCCTTGCGGGCCAGCAGTTCGACGCCGATCGCTTCGAGGATGTCGGCGCGCTGCTGCGGCGTGGTGGCGGCCCAGGAGGGAAGGGCGGCCTTGGCGGCGGCGATTGCCGTGAGCGCCTGCGCCTTGTCGGCCTGGGCATAGGTGCCGACCACATCGGTGACGTCGGACGGGTTGATGTTGTCCTTGGCCGATGTACCTTCGACCCATTCGCCATTGATGAAATTCTTGTGCAGCATGTCTGTCTTCCTTGTTTGCAAGACCCACTAAAGAAGCGGTGGCGGCCGCGCAAGCATCAGCCGATGCGCAGCAGGATTGCGCCGGCGGCGATGAGGAGCGCGCCCAGAACGCGCTGGGCCGTGAGTGTTTCCTTGAGCAGCCGGGCCGACATGACGAGCGCGAAGATGATGCTGGTCTCGCGCAGGGCGGCAACGGTGGCGATGGGAGCCTGCGCCATGGCCCAGATGACAATCGCATAGGCCAGCGACGAGGCGGCGGCGCCGAACAGGCCTTTCTTCCAGTGCGGCAGCACCTGGCCGAGGATGGCAGGCCCCCGCAGGACAAGTCCGGTGGCAAACAGGAACAGGCCATCCAGCACGAAGACGAAACCGGCATAGGCGATGGGGTCGCCCGAGACGCGGCCCCCCAGGCCATCCACCACCGTATAGACCGCGATGAAGACGGCCGTTCCCCCGGCAAAGAAAAGGGTGTGCCCGTCAACCGAGGCCCGACGGAGGCCCGACAGCCCCGCCAGCAGCAGGCCGATGAGCAGCACCACGATCCCTGCGGTCGCCACGGTGGTTGGCACGTCATGGGTGAGCAGCGCGGTGCCAAGCAGGGTGAGGAACGGTGCCCCGCCGCGGGCCAGCGGATAGACCAGGCTCAGGTCGCCGGTCTTGTAGCTGCGGGCAAGGAAGAGGTTGTAGCCGGTGTGCAGGAACCCCGAGACCAGGCCGTAGACCATGCCGGTCGTGTTCGGCAGGCCGGTCACCGCCAGCATGGCGACGCCGAAAAAGCCCATGCCGGTCTGGATCAGGAACAGGCCGAGGAAACGGTCCATGTTCAGTTTGACCTGCACGTTCCATGCGGCATGCAGGAGGGCGGCGAACAGGACGAGGATGAAGACCGTGGTGCTCAAGGGGGTGCCGGGGCTGTTTCCCGTGGGTTAGGCCGCGATCCCGCCCTGTGCAACGAAAAAGGCCCGGAGGGCGGGTCCGGGCCTTCAGATTCGGGAAAACTGGTTCCGGAGCGTCAGGAGCAGACAGAGCCGCCCACAGTGGTGGTGTAGCAGGTGAGCATCGAGGTCGAACGCGGACGCACCATGATCGCCTGTTCGACATTGAAGGTCGTGGCACCGAGCACGGATTTGCCAAGGAAGGTCGCCATGAAGGGCGTGTAGTCCATGCAGGTGATGGCCACGATCACGTCGTTGCTGGCGGTCATCAATGCGCCCATGGCGGTGGTGTCGGGCGCGGTGCCGCAGGACGGGCCACCTGTCCTGCCGGTTTTCCAGATCTGCGTCACGGTGGTGCCGACCTTGCGGTAGCCATAGACGTCGATATGGAATTCGTTTGATGCCAGCGGCCTGAGGACCATCTCGGCGGCATTGTAGTAGTCGTCGATGGTGGACTTGAGCACCGAGGTGCGGTTCTGCGCCACGAGATCGGCGACCACGCTGGCCGAATAGGTGATCTTGCGGTTGTGCGAGATCAGCGTCGTCAGGTCGATCATGCCGAAGAAGAGCAGCAGGAGGACGGGCAGGATGATGGCTGTTTCGATGGCCGCGACGCCGTTCTCGGCGCGCAGGAATGACTTGCTTTTCTTGATCATGGTCATTGGCCTCACGAGCAGCTGGTGCCGCTGGGGAACGGTTCGTTCTGGAACATGGCGAAGCCTGCGACGCGGCGCTTGCTGTTGCCATCCACGTTGCCGAAGGGGCTCATGAAGGGCATGACGATGTTCCAGTCATAGGTGGCGATGATGGCAACGGGCTTGGACGGCCCGCCGCAGTCGTAGGACGAGGCAGACGGCGCGCCGCCGTAGGCATTGCCGACGTTCAGGTAGGAGGGCGTCGCGGTCTTCAGTGCCGCGAAGCTCGCCGCCGATTTCACGTAGACGTTCACGGATCCATTGCAGTCCATGACGGCGCTCGCGAGGTTGCAGATCTCGGTCTTGAAGGCGGCGGCACTCATGCCGGCCGATTGCGCCTGGCCGGTGCGGACCTTGCGGGCCGCCTCCTGCACGCTGGCCTGCAGGACATATTCGGTAAACAGCATGATGCCGGTTTCAATCACGGCACCCAATGCCATGAAGAACACCGGCGCCACCATGGCAAACTCCACGGCAGTCACGCCGCGGGCGTTGCGCAGGAATTTCCTTGGAGCGAATTTCAGTCGCATGTTTGCACACTCCCCACTCGGCATTGCTGGGCCGAGGCCTTGTCAACGTGCGGTCCTATCACCACTGGATTTCTTTTTTTTGAAGGGATTGTCTAAAATTTTAGGTAATGCCGCTGCAGGCCCGCAAGAAAAAGGCAGGTTCCGGGGAACCTGCCTGTTGCATGATGACACGAAGCCGCACGGGCGGATCATTGCGGCGCGGGCGGTGCTTCCGACTTGGCCGTGTCGGCGCCGGTGGCCAGTTCGATCTTCTTCTTGGTCTGTTCGAGGATGACAGCATTGTAAAGCATGTCGTCGCCGATCTGCAGTTCGCTCTCGCAGTAGGGCGCGCAATTGTAGGATTCGCGCTTCGCGCCGCGGAACAGGGCCAGCGCATTGGGCGTCTGGCGGCCGATCGAAACTTCAAAATTCGCCATCTCGTTGCCGCTCATGTCCATGACCATGATGTTGGTGGTGCCGAAGGCGCGGCCATGCAGGAAGAGCTTGGTGCCTTCCACCGTGGCATCCGCGATGGTGGGATTGCCGATCACCACCGAGCCGGGAAGGCTGGGCAGGATGACGAGTTGCGACTGGTCTGACTCGAGGATCAGGGCCTGTCCGGCAAAGCTGCTGGCCGGGGCCGCCAGGGCCGCGACAAGCGCGGCGGCAGCGATGAGGGAAGAGCGGAGACGCATGCGGACAAACCTCTTGGCGTAACGGAAAGGCGCATGGCGCGCCTGTCTTTGCAGGGAGACTTGCACGGGAATGGTGAATCTTCGGTTACCGCGGCCATGGGCGGCACGGATTGCCAGACAGCGGGCGGTGCCTTGATCTTCTGTTGACTTGCCCCGGTAGGGTTAACCGCGCCTTTACGGCTGGCGTGGGATTGTGCGGCGGAAATGTGCCGGGCCATCGCCCCGCACCGTACGGATCGCTCACATGCTTCATATATTGTCGATTGCCCTCCTGCCTGTGCTGATGATTGCCGCCGCCATCAGTGATCTCTCCTCCTTCCGCATTCCCAACTGGCTGACGCTGCTGACCGCCGTGCTCTTCTTTCCCATGGCCTGGGCAACCGGAATGCCGCTGGTGGAATTCGGCTGGCACCTGCTGGCGGGCGCCATTCTCTTTGTGGCGGGTTTCGCGCTCTTCTCCTTCGGCCTCTTTGGCGGTGGCGATGCCAAGCTGCTGGCTGCGGCCGGACTCTGGTTCGGCACGTCCCAGACCATGCCTTTCCTGATCGCCACGGTCATCGCCGGTGGCGCGCTTGCCATCGCCGTGGCGCTCTGGTCCGTCGTCATGACCATGGTGGAAATCCAGGGCGTGGGTGCCGAGAACCGCATCGGCAAGGCAGCCCGCAAGATCCGCCCGAAGCTGCCCTACGGCTTCGCACTCGCCATTGGCGCCATCATTGCCTACCCGCAGACCTGGTGGATCGTGGGTGCCGCCTGACGCCCGATTTGACGGTCAATTTTACGATTATGGATAACATTAACCAATATTTTGCCATTCGGTCCGAAAGATGGACCCTGAAAGTGTGTGCTCCGCAGGTTGATGCGGTGCCACCGGTGAGGATCTGCTGATGAGTAAGATGCGCGTTTTGGTACTGGCCGGTTCGGTGGGTGCGGCTGTTGCGGCGGCCCTGCTGGCCAAGGGCATAATCGGCAAGAAGGCACCGCCTCCCGAGCCGCAGGTCATCTCCAAGGTCGAGACCACCGACGTGCTCGTGGCCGCCCGTGACATCCAGACCGGTGAGAAACTCGCTCCCGGCAGCCTGCTCTGGAAGGAGTGGCCCAAGGACAACGTGCTGGAGGCCATGATCACCAAGGATGAGATGGCCGACGCCGAAGAGAAATACGCCGAGGCCCGCGCCTTCGTGCCGATGTTCGAAGGCGAAGTGATCAATGACAAGAAGATCGTGAAACCGGGCGAGGGCGGCTTCATCAGCGCCATCCTGCCCAAGGGCATGCGCGCCATTTCGGTGGCCGTGTCGCTGCGCTCGACCGCCGGTGGCTTCATCCTGCCGAATGACCGGGTTGACGTCATTCTCACCCGCAAGGTGCCGGGCCCCGGCAATCTCGTGAAGAGCGAGACGGTGATGTCCAATGTCCGCGTCCTCGCCATGGACCAGGTCTTCAAGAAGGTTCAGGAGGGCGACGAGGTTTCCATGAAGGAAGTGGAAACGGCGACGCTGGAACTCCACCCCGAACAGGCCGAGATCATTGCCAAGGTCGAATCCGAGGGCGAACTCTCGCTCTCCCTGCGCTCCATCGCCGAGAACGACGCCAAGTCGCTCGAGGAAGGTCCGGTCCTCGCCGAGAAATACCGCAGCAACGGCAAGACCAAGACCACCGACACGCTCTTCATTCGCGCAGGTATCGAGACCTACGCCACCAATCGCTGAGGCACACGCGTCATGTTCATGAATATCAACTCCTCGTTTCTCGCGCGCCCGGTGGCCAAGGCAGGACTGCTGCTCGCAGGCCTGATGACGGCTGCAACCATGGCGCTCACCCTGCAGGCGGTGACGGCACCGCCCGCGCAGGCGACCGACCTTGACGTTTCCGCCGCCGACAACGACGGCCGCTTCGTCCGCATCGGCCTCAACAAGTCGGTGGTGGTGAAGCTGCCCGCCGACGCCCGCGACGTGATTGTCGGCAACCCCGAGATCGTGGATGCCGTGGTGCGTTCCAAGAACACCGCCTACCTCTTCGCCCGCAAGCCGGGCCAGACCAACGTCTTCTTCTTCGACGCCAACGGCCAGCAGATCCTGAACCTGGACCTGGAAGTGGCGCTCGACACCACCGCCATCCGCAAGCTCCTGCAGCGCTCGCTGCCGGGCACCCGCATCACGGTGGATACGGTCAACAACAACGTCATCCTCGGTGGCATCGCCCACAGCCAGCTTGAGGCCAAGACCGCCGTTGACCTCGCCAACCAGTTCGCCCAGGGCGCGTCGTTCATGAGCAGCGGCTCGAGCATCATCAACACCATCAAGGTGGCCGGCGAAGACCAGGTCATGCTGAAGGTCAAGGTGGTTGAAATCCAGCGCGACGTGCTGAAGCAGTTCGGCATCAACTTCCAGGCCCTGATCAAGGCCGGGAACTTCGCCTTCAACCTCTCCAACATGAATCCCTTCGCCAGCGACCTGCTGAGCCCCGCGGGCGGCTATGCCGGTGCCTACAGCGGCGGCAACGTGACTGTTGATGGCGTGCTGCGCGCCATGGAATCCGATGGCATGCTCCGCACCCTCGCAGAACCCAACCTCACCGCCCAGACGGGTGGCGAGGCCCAGTTCCGTGCCGGCGGCGAATTCCCCTACTGCGCCACCATCGATCCGGACACGGGCGTCTGCTCCTACCAGTTCAAGGAATTCGGTGTCGCCGTGGACTTCACGCCAACCGTCCTTGATGAAGGCCGCATCAACCTGAAGATCAAGACCGAGGTGAGCGAACTCGCCCAGTCGGCGACCACGGTTGCGGTGCCCACCGTCAACAAGCGTGGCGCCCAGACCACGCTGGAACTGCCGAGCGGCGGTTCCATGATGATCGCCGGCCTCATCCGCGAGACCACGCGCCAGAACATCAAGGGCACCCCCGGCCTCAAGAAGCTGCCGATCCTCGGCACCCTCTTCCGCAGCCGCGACTTCATCGAGAATGAAACGGAACTCGTCATCATCGTGACACCCTATCTGGTGCGCGCCACGGGCGAGAAGCAGCTCACCACGCCGGACAAGGGCTTCAACGCCCCGACCGACCGCCAGACCATCCTCATGGGCCGCCTCAACAAGGTCTATGGCACCGGCGGTGCTGCACCGGATGGCACATACCACGGCAACGTTGGCTTCATCGTCGAGTGAGCCGGGAAAGGTTTAGGAAAATGCGTATGTCAGTTCTGTCTCGGAAATCCCTCCCCCTCCTGGTGATGGTGGCAGGCCTCGGCCTTGCCGGTTGCGCCCACGATGATCTGGCGCTCGATGACACCTATGTGCCGATGTCACCGGAAGAGCGCTATCCCATCGAATACGCCAAGGGCCCGATCACCCTCGAGGTGGCCTCGTCCCATGGTACGCTCCAGCCTTCGCAGGCCAATGCGGTGGCCCGGTTTGCCCGCCAGTCGCTGGCCGGCGGCCTGACGCCCGTGATGGTCAAGCGCCCGGCAGGCGGCGGCAAGTCGGCCCGCGTGGCCGAGGAAGTCGCGGGCCTCATGCTGCAGCAGGGCGTGCCGCGCGAGATGATCCGCATTGGTACCTATCCTGCACCCGCTTCGGCACCGGTGCGCCTCGCCTACGTCAAGTCCTATGCCCACACCAAGCCGTGCGGCGAGTGGACGGTGAACGGGGCCGACAGCGGCCGCAACGAGCGCATGCCCAACCATGGCTGCGCCGTCCAGTCCAACATCGCCGCCATGCTGGCCAATCCGGAAGATGTGGTTGCGCCACAGCCGGCCACGCTGGTTCCCGCGGCAAACGGCACCGCCGCCATCAAGAAGATCAGTGATGGCCAGGGCAAGACAGGTTTCGGTTCGCTCTTCGGTTTCTGAGCGGGCTCACGCAAAAGGCACAGGCGCAACAGTCAAGGCAACACCATGAACACCGCAACGCAAGTTTCTCCCCAGATGGCCGCCACGCAGGACGAGCTCGTGGCGCTGGTGCCGCGCGTCGACATCCACATCTTCTGCGAGACGCAGGAGACCGGCCAGGCCATCCAGGTGGCCAGCGCCGACCGCCGCATGTCGCGCGCCCATGTCACCATCCAGCTGGGCGGCATTGCCGCCGCGGTGCAGGTCTACCAGACCCAGCCGACGCCTCATGTGCTGGTCGTCGAAACCCACGGCAACCGCGACCAGGTGATGGCTGATCTGGGCCGCCTCGCCGAGGTCTGCCAGGCCACCACCAAGGTGGTGGTCATCGGCCACGTCAACGACGTGATCCTCTACCGCGAACTGGTGAAGGCGGGGATCAGCGAATATGCGGTGGCGCCGATCACCTCGTTCAGCTTCATCGAGACCATCGCCAACCTCTTCAACGATCCCAAGGCCGCACCCCTTGGCCGCATCATGTCCTTTGTCGGCGCCAAGGGCGGCGTCGGCTCGTCAACCATCGCCCACAACGTCGGCTGGGCGGTGTCGCAGCGCCAGAACATCGACACCATCATCACCGACCTTGACCTCGCCTTCGGCACGGCGGCCCTCAACTTCAACCAGGACGGTTCAGGCGGCATCATGGATGCGCTCGGCGCGCCGGACCGCGTTGACACCACCCTGATCGACCGCCTCATGACCAAGCTGGGCAGCAAGCTCAGCCTTCTCAACGGCCCGAGCAGCATCGACCGCGACCTTTCGATCGAGGCCCATGCCGTCGAGACCATCCTCAACGTCGTGCGTTTCTCGGCTCCCATCGTCATCGTTGACGTGCCCAACATGTGGGCCCCGTGGATCAAGTACACGTTGCTCAACTCCGACGAGATCATCATCACGGCGACGCCCGAGCTTCCCGCCCTGCGCAATGCCAAGAACCTCGTGGACATGCTGAAGGCGGCGCGCCCCAATGACAAGCCGCCGCGCCTGATCATCAACCAGGTCGGCGTGCCCAAGCGCCCGGAAATCCCGGTCAACGATTTCGCCAAGGCCATCGGCATCGCGCCATCGGCGGTCATTCCGCACGATCCGCAGACCTTTGGCATGGCCCAGGGCAACGGCCAGATGGTCTTTGAAGTGGCGCCGAAATCCAAGTCGGCCGAAGTGCTGGGCGAACTGGCCCGTACGCTCGCCGGAAACCAGAAGGCCAGCGCCGAAATCAAGAAGTCCGGCAGCCTGTTCTCCAAGCTGCCGATCTTCAAGAAGAAGTAAGCCCAGAAGGACCAAGCGATGTTTGGCAAGAGACCCGAAAATTCCGCTTCCCCAGGTGCTGCACTTCCGCCGCCGGGCGCTGCCCCGGGCAGCGTTCCCGCGGTGGCACCTGCCGCCGCGCAGGCCAACTTCGTGCCCGATGTGAAGGTGCAGCAGCCCATGGGCTTCGGCGCCAACAGCGCGGGTGCCCGCGCCGCCACACCTGCCGTCGCCGCCGCCCCGGTGCGCGATGCCGGAAACCCGGACCATTCCAAGCGTTCCGACAACTACTACGACATCAAGAGCACGATCTTCAACGCGCTCATCGATGCCATCGACCTGACGCAGCTGGCCCAGCTTGACCGCGACGCCGCCCGCGACGAAATCCGCGACATCGTTAACGAGATCATCGCCCTCAAGGACGTGGTGATGTCGATTGCCGAGCAGGAGGAACTGCTCGAGGACATCTGCAACGACGTGCTTGGCTACGGCCCGCTGGAACCGCTGCTGGCCCGCGACGACATCGCCGACATCATGGTCAACGGCTCAGCGACGGTGTTCATCGAAGTCGATGGCAAGATGCAGAAGACTGGCGTTCGCTTCCGCGACAACGCCCAGCTGCTCAACATCTGCCAGCGCATTGTGAGCCAGGTCGGCCGCCGCGTCGATGAAGCCTCCCCGATCTGCGACGCCCGCCTGCCTGACGGTTCGCGCGTCAACGTCATCGCCCCGCCGCTCGCCATCGACGGCTGCGCCCTCACCATCCGCAAATTCAAGAAGGACCGCCTGAGGTTGCCGGATCTCGTGCGCTTCAAGTCGATCACGCCGGAAGGCGGCACCATCCTCGAGATTGTCGGTCGCGTGCGCTGCAACGTGCTGATCTCCGGCGGTACCGGCTCGGGCAAGACGACACTGCTGAACTGTCTCACCGGCTATATCGACCACGACGAACGCGTGATCACCTGCGAGGACGCCGCCGAACTGCAGCTCCAGCAGCCGCACACCGTGCGTCTCGAAACCCGCCCGCCGAACCTCGAAGGCGAGGGCGCCATCACCATGCGCGATCTCGTCAAGAACTGCCTGCGTATGCGTCCTGAACGCATCATCGTCGGCGAAGTCCGCGGACCGGAAGCCTTCGACCTCCTGCAGGCGATGAACACCGGTCACGACGGCTCCATGGGCACGCTGCACGCCAACAGCCCGCGTGAAGCCATCTCGCGTCTTGAATCGATGATCACCATGGGCGGCTTCGCCCTGCCATCCAAGACCATCAAGGAAATGATCTGCGGCTCGATCGACGTGATCGTCCAGGCCTCGCGCCTGCGTGACGGTTCGCGCAAGATCACCCACATCACCGAGGTCGTCGGCATGGAAGGCGACGTGATCATCACCCAGGACCTCTTCGTCTACGAGATCGTGGGAGAGGATGCCAACGGCAAGATCATCGGCCGCCACCGTTCCACGGGCATCGCCCGGCCCCATTTCTGGGACCGCGCCCGCTACTACAGCGAAGACCGCCGCCTCGCCGAAGCGCTGGAACGCGCCGAAGCGCGCGAAGCGGGCAACGCCTAACCGGGAGTCCTCACGACAATGTTTGGCGCCGACCTCTCCGACCTTGCCTTCCTCTTCACCGTTGCCGTGGCGGTGGGTGGCCTTCTGATCGCCATCGTCTTCCCGATGATCTCGGGCAACAATGCCGCGCGCCGCGTTGATGCCATCGCCAGCGGCAAGAAGGAGGCGAAGTCAAGTTTCCGCCAGCGCTTCGCCGAGGACAACAAGGACGTCCGCCGCCGCCAGATCCAGGACTCGCTCAACAAGCAGAACGAAGACCGAGCCAAGGCCAAGAAGAAGGTCACGCTCCAGACCCTCATCGCCCAGTCCGGTCTCGAAATCACCACGCGCGTCTTCTGGATCGTCTCGGCCGCGACCGGTGCTGCCTTCTTCATCGTGCCGCTCATCCTCGGCGCCCCCATCTACATTGCCGGTGGCGCCGCCTTTGTCGGCTTCCTCGGCTTTCCCCGCTGGTTCCTCGGCTTCCTGCGCAAGCGCCGCCAGAACGTCTTCATCAACGATCTCGCTGATGCCATCGACGTGATGGTGCGCGGCCTCAAGGCGGGCCTGCCCGTGTCGGAAGCCATGAAGATCATTGCCTCTGAATCCGGCCCGCCGGTCGGCCCCGAATTCATGGAAGTGGTGGATGGCCAGCGCGTCGGCATCTCCATCGACCAGGGCATTGAACGCATGGTCGAACGCATGCCGCTCGCCGAAGTGAACTTCCTCGCCATCGTCATGACCATCCAGTCCAAGACCGGCGGCAATCTCTCGGAAGCGCTTGGCAACCTCTCGCGCGTGCTGCGCGACCGCAAGAAAATGAAGGCCAAGGTCAAGGCCGTGTCCCAGGAAGCCAAGTCGTCGGCCGCCATCATCGGTTCGCTGCCCTTCCTGATCATGCTCGGCCTCACCATCCTCAATCCGAATTACCTCAACCCCCTGTTCAACACATCGACGGGCAACATGCTGCTGGTGGGCAGCGCCACGTGGATGACGATCGGCGTTCTTGTCATGCGCAAGATGATCAACTTCGAAATCTGAGCCTGAATTCCGGGTCCGGCAAACGGACAGCAAGAAGAAGAACAAGAAGATGGAACTGATCGCCACACTGCTGCAGATCGAAACCCTGGTGACACTGCTGGTGGCGCTGGCGGCCTTCGGAACGGTCATCACCATTGCGGCCCCCTATCTCGAGGGTGACAAGCTCCAGAGCCGCATCAAGGGTGTCACCGAGGAACGTGAACGCCTGCGCCAGCAGATGAAGGCCTCGCTTGCCGGCAACGAGGCCCGCCTGCGCGAAAAACCCAAGGGCGGCGTCTACCAGCAGCTGGTGGAAGCTCTCAACCTCAAGCAGGTACTGGAAGGCGAAGCCAGCCGCGACGCCTTGCGCCAGGCCGGCTTCCGCACCGAAAAGCACCTGATCACCTTCCTCGCGCTGCGCGTGATCGTTCCGATCATCGTCGGTATCATCACCTTCGTTTACACATCGACGGTCTTCGCCGACAAGGTCTCGCCCAACATGCGGCTGGTGAGCACCATGATCTCGCTGGTGGTGGGTTTCTACATCCCGGGCATCCTGCTCAAGAACCTGATCCAGCGCCGCCAGCATTCCATCAAGAGGGCGTGGTCCGACGCGCTTGACCTTCTGCTCATCTGCGTTGAATCCGGCATGGCGCTTGAACCGTCGCTGGTGCGCGTCGCCAAGGAAATCGGCAGCCAGTCGGTGCCGCTCTCGGAAGAACTGTCACTGACGGTGGCGGAACTCTCCTACCTGCAGGACCGCCGCAAGGCCCTCGACAACTTCGGCAAGCGCACCGGCCTCGAAACCGTCAAGGCGGTGGTGACAAGCCTCATCCAGTCGGAACGCTATGGCACGCCGCTGGGCACCGCCTTGCGCGTCCTTGCCCAGGAAAACCGCGACGCCCGCATGTCGGAGGCCGAGAAGAAGGCCGCCGCCCTGCCGCCGAAGCTGACCGTGCCGATGATCATGTTCTTCCTGCCGGTGGTCTTCGTGGTCATTCTCGGACCGTCGGTCATCATGGTCCTCAAGTACGACTGAGCTTTCGCCCGGCGCTCTGGCGCCGGGTCTTGCCGCCGCCCGCGCGCAACAGGGCCGAGAGGCCGTGTTGCGTCTTGTGCCAGTGGTGCGGGCGCACCGCGAAATCCCACAGCGCCATCCAGGCGGCAGGGGTCATCAGCATCCAGTAGAGCGGCATGGTGAGGATGGTTCCGGTCCAGTGCCAGTAGCCAAGCCTGGCGAGGCCGCGCTGGGCGCAGGCCATGGACACGCCATAGCCCAGCAGCAGGATGGCCCCGCCGAGCCCGATGGCGCCGCCATGCAGGGGCGTTGCAAGTTCCTGGTACACGCGCCCCGACAGGAAGAACCACAGCGTATGGGCGAGGAAGAACGGATGCAGCAGGGCCGAGGCGAACACGCCGAGTGACATGCACTGGACGGTCCAGAACCCGCTCGGGCCCGCCTCGCGGAAAAGCTGCACGGGGTGGCGCATCAGCACCAGCCAGGTATGCAGGAAGCCCTTGAGCCAGCGCCGCCGCTGCCGCATCCAGTTCCACAGCTGCGTGTTGGCTTCCTCGTAGGTCCGGCTCTCGAAGGCATCCGTTTCAAAACCCATGCGCCGGAAGCGGTATCCGAGATCGGCATCCTCGGTGACGTTGAACGGATCCCACGCCCCGACGGCGCGCAGGGCGGCGCTGCGGAAGTGGTTGGAGGTGCCGCCCAGCGGCAGCGGCAGGCCGGTGGCGGCGAGTGCCGGCAGCAGCACGTTGAAGAGCGCCGCATATTCCGCCGTGAACTGCCGTGTCAGCCAGTTTTCATTGGGGTTGTAGTAGGTGAGCACCGCCTGCAGGCAGGCAAGGCCCTCGTCCCGCGCCGCGAAAATCGCGGCGGCGCGGCGCAACTGGTCCGGTTCCGGGACGTCTTCGCTGTCATAGATGGTCAGCAATTCGCCGCGCGAGAACTGCAGCGCATAGTTCAGGGCGCGCGGCTTCGTCTGCGGTTTGCCCGCTGGTACGACGATCACGTCAAAATGCTCCGGCAGTTGCCGTGCCATGACGGCGCGCTGCATCAGCACATCCTCCTCCTCAAGGATGAGCTTGATGTCGAGTTTGGCCACCGGATAGTCCAGTGCCATGAGGCCGCCGATCAGCTGGTTGAGCACCGCCGTTTCGCGGAAGAGCGGAACCAGCACGCTGTAGCTTGGCAGCGCGGACGTGGTCAGGGGCGGAACGGCAGGGGCCTGAAGCACCGTTCCGGGCAGGAGGGCGAGAATGCGGATCGCCACCGTCATGGCAAAGAAGCAGCCGGAGAGCAGGCTGGCGGCCAGCAGCACATAGCCCCAGTCCAGGCCGATGCCGGTGGCGGCCACCAGCGCCAGCCACACCATGAGCCCGGCCAGCTGCTGCCCCGTGAAGCGGCGCTGGGCGGAGAGGCCGGGGTGACGCCGCGCCAGTCCGGAGACAGCCTCGCGCAACAAGCCGGGACCGAGCACGAAACGCACCGCCTTGCGGAAGGCGGCTGCGTCGGCCCGCGCCACCACCCTGAGGCCAAGGGCCTGCGCGGCGCGTTCGGCGGCGGGCGTTATGGCGGAATAGACGGTCATGCCCGGCAGCACGGCGGCAGGAACGAGTTTGTGTTTGAGGGCGAGTTCACGGTCCTGCGGCGTCAGCCGCATCAGCATGCCGGGCAGGAGGTGCCCCGGAAAAAGCGGCAAGACATCCCGGGGAGCATCGTCTAGACTGCGTCCGCTGGCCTCCAGCGCCTGCTTCGCCGCAAACCCATGTTTTGACCCGTGTCCTGAGCCGAGATCCGATCCCAGCCATGCGCCATCATTTGCGCGATTGTAGCCCACAGCCGTCCTGCCCCCCTGAACCGGTTACGGCCTCCACCGGAAACGGCCCCGTTCACAACCCTGTCTGGCAATCCAAGGGCATCCGCAAGCAAAGATCAAGGGCTGGCCGTGGTGTGGCCATGGCCCTGGTTGCATGGACAGCCTGTGCCATCCTTTCTGTGACCGGTGCCGGGACAGCGGTTTTCGCCCAGGACGCCCCGGATGAACCCGCCGTGGCCCAGGTGCCGATTCCCCGCTTCCGCGCCATCGACGCTGACGCGCCCCATGCCTCGAAGCTGCCGCTGCCGGCGGTGCGGCTGCTGGCGGAACCCGACTTCGCGCCGTGGAGCTTCACCCTTGAGGACGGGACACTGGCCGGCATTTCGGTTGATCTCGCCAAGGCCGCCTGCACCGAGGCGGGCCTCACCTGCGAAATCGTGCCCACGCCCTTCACCGGCCTCTTGCCGGGCCTGCAGAAGGGCGATGGCGACATGATCGCGACGGGCCTGCGCCTCAACAGTGATCTCATGGCCAACACGGCGCTGACGCGCCCCTATTTCCGCGCCATGGGCCGCTTCATGATGCGCCGCGGCACGCAGATCGCGGCGGCGGACCCGCGCGCGCTGGCGGGCCGCCGCATCGGCGTGGTCAAGGGCACGGCCCACGAGGCCTTCCTCAAGCTCCACTACCCGAAATCGCAACTGGTGCCGGAAGAGCGCGAGACGGTGATGTATGAGGCGCTTCGCACCGGCGCGCTGGATGTGGCCTTTGGCGATGCCCTGCGCATGTCCTTCTGGATGAACAGCGATGGCGCGCGCAAATGCTGCGCCGGGTTGGGCGGCGCCGTGGTTGATGCCGAAACCTTCTCGCGCCCGCTCGTCTATGTGGTGCGCCAGGACAAGGCGGCGGTCCGCGACCGCCTTGACGAGGCGCTCGACGTGCTGGAAGAAAACGGCTCCACCGCCAGCATCTTCGCCCGCTACCTGCCAGCGCCCATCTGGTAGCTCACCCAACCCGCATTTCAGGACATGACATGATCGACGCCCGCAAGATTCTGCTGCCGCCGGGACGTGGGCCCGCCACACCCATCCATGTTGTCGGCAAGGCCGCCTGGCCCACGTTCAGCGCCACGCTGCGCACCGAGGCCAGAGCCTGGGCCAAGGCCCATGGCTTTGAGGCAGCCCCGCTGGCACTGCTTGTGCTGCCGGGCAAGGCGGGCGTGCCGGATGCGGTGCTGGTGGGCGCACCGGGTGAGCGTGACGACCCCTTCGCCCTCGGTGCCATTGCCGCGCGCCTGCCGGAGGGCAGTTACAGCTTTGCCGAGGCCGCCCTTGCCACGGGGGATGTGGCGCTGGGATGGTGTGGCGAACTCTACAAATACGATCCCCATCGCCCCACCAAGGTGAAGGCGGTGACGCTGGTGATGCCGTCAAAGCCAGCGGCAACACAGGCGGCCATGCTGGCCAACGCCGTCTTCGCCGTGCGCGACCAGGTGAACGCGCCTGCCAACATCCTTGGCCCTGATGAACTGGAACGCGATGCCCGCGCCCTTGCGCGAGCACACAAGGCGAAGGTCAGCGTCATCTCGGGTGCGGCGCTGGCGAAAGGTTTTCCGCTCATCCACGCCGTGGGGGCTGCCTCAACGCGCAAGCCCCGCCTCATCGACATCACCTGGGGCAATGCCAGGCACCCGAAGGTGACACTGGTGGGCAAGGGCGTTGTCTTCGACACCGGCGGCCTCGACATCAAGCCCTCCGCCTCCATGCTGCTGATGAAAAAGGACATGGGCGGTGCCGCCAACGTGCTGGGCCTTGCCCGCCTGATCATGGAGCAGGGCCTGAAGCTTCGCCTGCGCGTCCTTGTTCCTGCAGTTGAAAATGCCATCGCAGGCGACGCCTTCCGGCCCGGCGACGTTTTCAAATCGCGGAAAGGAATCACCGTTGAGATCGGCAACACCGACGCCGAGGGACGACTCATCCTCGCCGATGCACTCGCCTTGGCGGACGAGGAAAAGCCGGAGCTGTTGCTCGACATGGCGACTCTCACAGGCGCTGCCCGCGTGGCGACGGGACCCGACCTGCCGCCCTTCTTCACCGATGACGAGACCCTGGCCGCCGATCTCGGCCGTCACGCCTTTGCCGTCAACGATCCGCTCTGGCGCCTGCCGCTCTGGCGTCCCTATGCCAGCATGATCGAGACGCCCATTGCCGATCTCAACAACGCGGGCGCTGGCGGCTTTGCCGGTGCCATCACGGCGGCCCTGTTCCTGCGCCGCTTCGTCGAGCAGGCGAAGGCCTACGTGCACTTCGACATTTTCGCCTGGACGCCGACGGCCAAGCCGGGCCGTCCCAGGGGCGGTGAATCCCAGGCCATGCGCGCCCTCTTTGCGCTGCTCTGCGAGCGCTATGGAAAGTGACTTGCCGTTGCGGGCGTTTTGGAGAATGATACGGATCCGAAACAAAATGGCTGCGTTCCATGGCTCACCGTCTCAGCCCCGCCCAGAGCATGAAGCTCTGGCATGACGTCCACCTCGCCCAGGTTCATGATGACGAGCCCGATCTCTCTGTGCGCCAGATGAGCGTGCTGCTGACAGTCTATCTGGAAGCGCCGCCGCACACCGTGCGCGGGCTCGCCGCCAAGCTGCAGGTGACGAAACCCGTGATCACCCGTGCCCTCGACAGCATGGGCAAGCTGGGCCTCGTCAGCCGCCGCCGCGATGAGGCGGACAGGCGCAATGTGCTGGTGCAACGCACCGTGAAGGGCGTGCTCTATCTTGAACGGCTGGGTGATCTCATCGGCCAGACCTCGGAAGGCCTGTGATGGCAAACCTCGACAGGCGATTGAACCTGTACCGTCCCGATCTCGCCGATGTGGCGTTACGGGGCCGAATCGAAGCGGCGCGCTTTGTCGAGGGCCGCCCCATGCAGGTGGGATGCACCGTTGCCTCGCTGCGCCGCCAGCCCACTGCCACATCCATGCAGCTGACCGAGGCGCTGCCGGGGGAAACGTTGCAGGTCTTCGACGAAGCCGATGGCTGGGCCTGGGTGAAGCTCGACCGCGATGGTTACGTGGGCCATGTGGAGGCCGCACGGCTCACGCCCGTTTCCGCAGCGGCAAGCCATGAAGTCGCGGTGCCCTCGACGCTGCTCTATCCGAAGGCCGACCTGAAGACCCAGCCCGCCACCTTTCTGCCAATGCTCGCGCGTGTCGCCGTGACGGACGAAGAGAAGGACTACGCTGCCGTTGCAGCCAATGGTTTCGTCTTCTCGAAACATCTGCGCGCCATCAGCAGCGGCAGCGGTGATTTTGTCAGTGTTGCCGAACGCTTTCTTCACACGCCCTACTATTGGGGCGGCAAGACCGTTCACGGCCTCGATTGCTCCGGCCTTGTGCAGGTGTCACTGCATGCGGTTGGCGTTGACTGTCCACGCGACAGCGACATGCAGGAGGCGTCACTGGGTGTGGCTCTGCCCCAGGCTGAGAAGCGGCGGCGCGGCGACCTCGTGTTCTGGGATGGCCACGTCGGAATCATGGCCGACAGCGAGATGCTGCTGCACGCCAACGGCTTCGACATGATGGTGGTCTGCGAGCCGCTGGCTGACGCGGTGGCACGCAGCGCGGCGAAGGGCAAGCCGGTGACCAGTGTGAAAAGGCTGTAAGTGATTTGCCAAGGGGTGAGTTTACCTGCGTGAGCACGCTGCATGTGCAGCAAACCTCGCTTCTTGCTCCGTCACCCCGGCGTAGGCCGGGGCGGGGCTTCTCATGCAAGCCTGTGAACTCCTAGCCAAGCCCTGTCCCGGCCTGCGCCGGGATGACGTCACTTGGAGGACATGTTTTTGCGAACGGTTGTTTCCCTCAATATCCCCGCGCCCGGTCCACCAGATTCGAGAGCTTGCCGGTGGCCTCATAGTCCGCGATCTGCCGCGCCACATATTCGCAGATCACGGCCGGATCGGAATCGGCCGCGATGTGCGGCGTGAGCGTCACCTTCGGATGAGTCCAGAACGGACTTGTGGCGGGCAGTGGTTCACTGCGGAACACATCAAGCGTCGCGGCATGCAACTCGCCCACATCAAGTGCCGCGAGAATGTCGTCTTCCACCTGTTGCCGTCCACGCCCTGCGTTGATCAGAACCGGAGCACCGAACGGACCACTGCGGGCGAGCTTGCGGATGAGCCCACGGTTCAGGATGCCATCCGTTTCCGGCGTGGCCGGGAGTAGCGACACCAGCACGTCGGTGCGCGCGAGGAATGTGTCGAGGCCTCCGGCGCCGGAGAAACACTGCACGCCTTCGACCGTCTTGGGCGAGCGGCTCCAGCCCGCCACCTTGAAGCCGAGCAGGGCGAGCTTCTTCGCCGCATCCTGCCCCAGCACACCAAGCCCCATGACGCCGACGCGGAGCGCGCTGGCGGCGTGTGTCGGGAATGAATCCCACACGCCCTTGCGCTGGTTCTCGTCAAGCCTGCGCTGCTGGCGGTGATGCATCAGAACATGCAGCACCACATACTCGCTCATGCGCATGGTGAGGTCGGGATCGTTGACGCGCACGATGGGCACGTTTTCCGGCAGCGTCGGGTCCTTCAGGATGGCATCGACACCGGCACCCAGCGAGAAGATGACCTTGAGGTTGGCAAGCGAGCGCACGACATCAGGCGGCGGCAGCCAGGCCGCCACATAGTCGATGGTGCCGGGATCACCCATCTCCGGCCACACCCGCACATTCATGGCGGGTGCCGCCTTGCGCATTTCACCGGCCCAGAGCTGGCCGTCCCAGGTCGGGGTCACAAACAGGAATGTGCTCATTGACGCATGCCTTCACTGGCCTTGAGGTTGAGCGCTGCCGCCAGCAGCGCCTTGGTGTAGTCGTCCTTCGGGGTCTCGAAGATGTCGCGGGCGTTCCCGCGCTCCACCACCAGCCCGTTGCGCATCACGATCACCTCGTTGGCAAGGGCCCGCACCACCTTCAGGTCGTGGCTGATGAAGAGATAGGCAAGGTCGTGCTTCTGCTGCAGCGCGCGCAGCAGGTCGACCACCTGTGCCTGCACCGACATGTCCAGCGCCGATGTGGGTTCGTCCAGCATGATGAATTTGGGATCAAGCGCCAGCGCCCGGGCAATGGCGATGCGCTGCCGCTGCCCGCCGGAGAACTCGTGCGGATAGCGGTCCATGGCGGCGGGATCGAGCCCCACTTCCGTGAGCGACTGCGCCACCCGTTCGCGCCGCTCGTCTGCGCCAAGCGACGGGTTCTGGATGCGCAGGCCTTCCTCGACGATTTGCACGATGGACATGCGCGGGCTGAGCGAACCGAACGGGTCCTGGAAAACCACCTGCATGTCCTTGCGCAAGGGGCGCATCTCCTTGCCGGAAAGCCCGTCAATGCGCTTGCCCCGGAAGCGGATCTCGCCCTTGGACGATATGAGCCGCAGCATGGCGAGCCCCAGCGTGGTCTTGCCTGAGCCGCTCTCGCCGACGATGGCCAGCGTTTGCCCGGCCTTCACCGCGCAATCGAGGCCATCGACAGCCTTGATGTGGCCGGTGACGCGGCGCAGGAAGCCGCGCTTGATGGGAAACCAGACCTTGAGATCACGCGCTTCGGCAATCACCTCCGCATCAGGTTTCGCCGGAGGGGCCGACCCCTTTGGTTCCGCCGCCAGCAGCATTTTCGTATAGGCATGTTGCGGATGGGCGAAGAGCGCCTTGGCCGGGCCTTGCTCCACCACCTTGCCCTTCTGCATCACGCAGACTGTGTCGGCCATGTGCCTGACAATACCAAGATCATGGGTGATGAGCAGCAGCGCCATGCCGAATTCGGCCTGCAGGTCTTTCAGCAGCTTGAGGATCTGCGCCTGCACCGTCACGTCAAGTGCTGTTGTCGGCTCGTCGGCAATCAGCAGTTCGGGATTGTTGGCCAGCGCCATGGCGATCATCACGCGCTGGCGCTGCCCGCCCGAAAGCTGGTGCGGATAATCCTGCAGGCGCGTTTCCGGATCGCGGATGCCGACCTTGCCCAGCAGTTCGATGATGCGCTGCCGCGCGGGCTCGCCCGTCAGGCCCTGGTGCAGGTCAAGGATTTCGCCGATCTGCCGCTCCACCGTGTGCAGCGGATTGAGCGAGGTCATCGGCTCCTGGAAGATCATGGTGATGTCGTTGCCACGCACGCGCCGCAGGTCAGCCTCGTCATGGTCGAGCAGGTTCTCGCCCTTGAAGATGATCTCGCCCGAAGGATGCGTGGCCGCCGGATAGGCCAGCAGCTTCAGGATGGAGAGCGCGCTCACCGACTTGCCGGAACCCGACTCGCCCACCAGCGCCAGCGTCTCGCCCTTGTTGACCGAGAACGAGACGCGGTCCACGGCCAGCGTTTGCGTACCGCCCTGGCGGAAGGCAACGGACAGGTCTTTCACCTCGAGCAGCGGCGCCGTCATGCGAAGGTCTTTCGCGGGTCAAGCGCGTCGCGCACCGCCTCGCCGATGAAGACGAGCAGCGTGAGCAGGATGGAGGTGACGAAGAAGGCGGTAAAGCCCAGCCACGGGGCAAAGAGATTGTCTTTGCCCTGCTTCACCATTTCCCCAAGCGAAGCCGAGCCCGGCGGCAGGCCGAAGCCGAGAAGATCGAGCGCCGTCAGCGTCGTCACCGAGCCCGAGAGAATGAAGGGCATGAAGGTAACGGTGGAGACGAGCGCGTTGGGCAACAGGTGGCGTACCATGATCTGCAGGTCGGTGAGGCCCAGCGCCCGTGCCGCCCGCACATATTCGAAGTTGCGCGCCCGCAGGAACTCGGCGCGCACCACGCCAACGAGGCCTGTCCACGAGAACAGCACGAGGATGAAGAGCAGCAGCCAGAAGCTCGGCGTCACGAAGGCGGCGAGGATGATCAGCAGGTAAAGTGTCGGCATCGAGGCCCAGATGTCGATGAAGCGCTGAAACAGCAGGTCCGTCCAACCCCCGAAGTAACCCTGTACGGCCCCTGCCGCGACGCCGATGACCGAGGAAAAGAAGGTGAGGATGAGACCGAAAGCGACAGAAATGCGGAAGCCGTAGATCAGCCGGGCCAGCACGTCCCGGCCCTGGTCATCGGTGCCGAGCCAGTTCTTGTTGCCGAAGCGGCACTGCGGATCGGCGGCCCCTTGCGGATACTTCACGCAGGCCTCGTCGTCCGTGAGCAGGAAGGCGGGCCGCGATGGTGCGGGTGCCGGAATGTCCCGGTTCACCGTGCCGAAGGAATAACGCACCGGCGGCCAGATCATCCAGCCGTTGGCGCTGATTTCATCCGCGTTGACGGGATCGCGGAAATCCGTGACCGCGAGGAAACCGCCGAACTTGCTCTCGGGATAATCGACCAGCAGCGGATAGAGCATCTCGCCCTTGTAGGAGGCAAGGATCGGCCGGTCATTGGCGATGAGGGGCGCGAACACCGAGAGCACGAAGAGAATCATGAAGATGACGAAGGACCAGAAGCCCCGGCCATTGCGCCGGAACAATTCCCAGCGCCGCCTGTTCAGTCCGGAAAGCTTGATGAGTGCCATCACGTCTCCCGCGACTCGAAATCAATGCGGGGGTCGATCCACGTGTAGGTGAGATCGCTGATCAGCGCCACGACGAGGCCGAGCAGTGTGAAAATGTAGAGGTTGGCGAAGACCACGGGATAGTCGCGGTTCACCGCCGACTTCCAGGTGAGATAGCCAAGCCCGTCCAGCGAGAAGACAAATTCGATGAGCAGAGAGCCCGAGAAGAAGGCGGCGAGAAAGGCGCCGGGGAAACCGGAGATCACCAGCAGCATGGCATTGCGGAAGACATGGCCATAGAGCACCTGCCGTTCCGTCAGGCCCTTGGCCCGGGCTGTCGTCACATACTGCTTGCGGATTTCATCCAGGAAGGAGTTCTTGGTGAGCAGCGTCATGGTTGCAAAGCCGCTGATGCCGAGCGCCGTGAGCGGCAGCGCCAGATGCCAGGCATAATCCTTGACCTTGCCCCACCACGAGAGGTCATCGAAATTGTCCGAGGTGAGGCCGCGCAAGGGGAAGATGTCCCAGTAGCTCCCGCCTGCGAACAGAACGATCAGGATGATGGCGAAGATGAAGCTCGGAATGGCATAGCCGACGATGATGACGGCCGAGGTCCAGACATCGAAACTGGAACCGTCGCGCACCGCCTTGCGGATGCCGAGCGGGATCGAGACGAGATAGGTGATGAGCGTCAGCCAGAGGCCGAGCGAGATCGACACCGGCATCTTCTCCTTGATCAGCTGGATCACGGTCTTGTCGGTGAAGTAGCTCTTTCCGAAGTCGAAGGTGAAGTAATCCTTCAGCATCTTGAGGAAACGCTCGTGCGCCGGCTTGTCGAAGCCGAACTGCACTTCCAGCTGCTTGATGAACTCGGGATCAAGCCCCTGCGCGCCACGGTATTTCGAAGTGGAGCCACCTGCATCCTGGTTTTGCAACTCGCTGCCGCCACCGCCAAGACGCGAATTGGCGTCACCTGCATTGTCCAGCTGCGAGATGATCTGTTCGATCGGTCCGCCGGGCACGAACTGCACCACGGCAAAAGTGAGCAGCATCACGCCCACCAGCGTCGGGATCATCAGCAGCAGGCGTTTGAGGAGATAGGCACCCATCTGAGGTCAGGATTTCTTAAGGGCCGCATCGGCCTCGGCATCAAACCACCAGATCGTGGGGTAGCCCGGCGAATAGCCCGGCATCTTTTCAGGGTGGCGCACGCGCTTCCAGTAGGCGATCCAGTCCGTGGACTTGTACCACATGGGCACCACATAGTGGTTCCACATCAGCACCCGGTCCATGGCGCGGCAGGCGGCGATGAGGCTCTTGCGGTCCGGCGCGCCGATGATCTTCTCGATCAAGGCATCAACCGCCGGGTTGCGAATGCCCACGTAATTGCGGCCCTTGGGTTTGGCCGCAAACTCCGAACTGAAGAACTCGCGCTGTTCGTTGCCGGGCGACAATGTTTGTCCCCATGAACCCACGATCATGTCGTAGTTGTACTCGCCTTCGATGCGCTCATACTGCGCCGCATCGACCAGCTGCACTTTCGCCTCGATGCCCAAGAGTGCCAGTTGCTCGGCGTAGGGAAGGGCCACGCGCTGGAAGGCCTCGCTGTCCAGCGTGATGGTGAAGCTGCAGCGCTCGCCCTTGTCATTCTTCAGGACCTGCCTGCCGCCTTGCGCCACGGGCTTCCATCCGGCCTCCGCCAGCAAACCTTGCGCGGCACGCAGATTCTTGCGCCGCTCCTGCGGCGTGGCGTTGGAGGGGCTCACGTATTCTGCCGTGAACACCTCCGGCGGCACCTTGTCGCGCAAAGGTTCGAGCAGCGCCAGTTCCTCCGGCGTTGGCAGGCCCTTCGCCTCCAGCTCGGAATTGTTGAAGTAGCTGCGGCTGCGCGTGTACAGGCCGTAGAAGAGATTGGCGTTCGACCACTCGAAATCAAAGGCGAGATCGAGTGCCCTGCGCACCCTCACATCGGCGAAGAGGGCACGCCTGGTATTCAGGGCCCAGCTCTGCATGCCCGAGACCCCGAGGCGGGGAATTTCCTCACGGATGACGCGGCCATCCTTGGCCGCCGGGAAGTCATAGCCCGTGGCCCACTGCTTCGAGGATGACTCAAGCTGGATGTCGAACTGGTTGCCCTTGAAGGCCTCCAGCAGGATGTTGCGGTCCTGGTAGAACTGGGTTTCCACCTCGTCGAAATTGTCCTCGCCGCGGTTGACTGCGAGGTCCTTGCCCCAATAGTCCGCCACCCGCTTGACGCTGATCGACAGGCCGGGCCTGACAGCTGAAACGGCATAGGGGCCGGAACCGAGAATAGGTTCCAGCGTATTGACAGCCACATCGCGCGGCTTGCCGCTGGCATCCTTCGCCGTCCACCAGTGCTTCGGAAAGACGGTCAGCTGACCCATGATGTGCGGCAGCTCGCGGTTGCCCTTCACCGCGAATGTGAAAGTCACCTCGCGCTCGCCGGTTTTTTCGGCCTTGGCCACATCCCTGTAGTAGCCGGCGTATTGCGTGTGGTTCTTCTTCAGCGATTCGAGCGAGAAGATCACATCCTCCGGCTTCACCGGCTCGCCATCATGGAAGCGCGCCTCAGGCCGCAGGCGGAACACCGCCATGGCGTAATCGTCGGAGTGCCACATGCTTTCCGCCAGCAGCCCGTATTCGCTCGACGGTTCATCCAGCGATGGCTTCATCAGCGTTTCATTGACCCCGGGATTGGCCGCATCGCCCTTGATGGTGAAGGGGTTGAGGCTGTCGAAGGTGCCGAGGGTCGCAAGCCGTACCTTGCCACCCTTCGGCGCATTGACATTGACGTAGTCGAAGTGGGCGAAGTCCGGGCCGTATTTGAGGCTTTCGAACAGTGTCGTGCCATGGCGGAAGGCGCGCTCCTGCGCGGCGGCGGGGAAGCCTGTGAGCGGCGCAATGGGTGCAGCCGTCGCCAGCTGCATCAGCATCCTGCGCGTCACCATCATGCCATACCGTCCCTGCCTCATTGATTCGCTTTCCGTTTTACGCCGTCAGGCCCACAAAAGAAAACACCGGCAGGAGACCTGCCGGTGCTGATGAAGCGGGCGAATTCCGGCTTTCTCAAGGAGCCGGGAAGGGCTTCGGTGCATCCGAGAGGGAGGCCAGATAGGCGATCAGGTTGGCGCGCTTGGCGTCGTTCTTGATGCCGCCGAAGGCCATCTTGGTGCCAGCCACAAAACCCTTGGGGTTGGCGATGAAGGCATTCAGGTTGTCATAGGTCCAGGTCTCGGCAGCCTTGGCGGTGGCACCTTCCGAATAGGCGTAACCCTCATGCGAGGCGATCTTGCGCTCCACCACATCCCACAGGCCGGGGCCGGTCTTGTTCGGGCCGCCCTTGGTGAAGTCGTGGCAGGCCGCGCAGGCCTTGGCTTCGGCAGCGCCCTTGGTGGCGTCGGCCGCAGCGAGCAGCGCACCGATCGATTTCGGAGCTTCGGCTTCGCCACCACCAGCAGCCGCTTCACCGGCAGCTTCCGCCACTTCAATGGCGAAACCAGGCTTCTCGTGCGAGGCCGGATGCGTCTGGTAGATCAGACCGGTGATGCCCTTGAGGCCAAAAACCAGCAGCGCCGTGCCGAGGACTGCGCCTGCAATCTTGTTGAAAGTCCAGCTGTTCATGCGATTCCCAAGTCCCATTAGGTTCAGCCGCGACTAACTAATGCTTTGCCCCAATCCCCGCAATATCTATAAGTCAACTCGCCTCAATTTGCCGCGCTTTGCCTTAACCCCATGATAGAACAGCAAAATACCATCATCGTGATCCCCGCCAGGCTGGCCGCGCGGCGGCTTCCCGGCAAACCGCTGGCCGATATCTGGGGTGAACCCATGATTGTCCATGTCTGGCGCCGGGCGGTTGAGGCGAAAATCGGCCACGTGCTGGTGGCGGCCGGAGACCTTCCCATCGCCGAGGCGGTGCGCGCGGCAGGCGGTGACGCCATCGTCACGTCGCCCAACCTGCCATCGGGTTCCGACCGTGTGGCGGAGGCGCTCAGGCTGCGGGATCCGCAAGGCCGCTACAGCCATGTGGTCAACCTGCAGGGTGACCTGCCCACCATTGATCCGCTCTCGGTGCAACGCTGCCTCGCCGGCCTCACCAACGAGAGCGTGGACATTTCCACTGCCGCCGCCCTGATCACCGATGACGCGGATGTCGCCAACCCCAACATCGTCAAGGCCATCGCTCCACTCGGTGCCGAACGCGAGGTGGCCTACGCCCGCGACTTCCTGCGCGAGGTGACGCCCGCCCACCAGCCGCCTTTCTGGCACCACATCGGCATCTACGCCTATCGCCGCGAGGCGCTGGAACGTTTTGTGCAGCTGCCGCAATCGGCCCGCGAGACGGAACGCTCCCTCGAACAGATGCGTGCCCTCGACAACGGCATGAAGATCGCCGTGGTGCGCGTTGACACCGTGCCGCTGGGCGTGGATTCACCCGCCGATCTGGAAGCGGCCCGCCTCGCCCTCAAGGAGAAGAAATGAGCAACAAGATCGCCTATCAGGGAGAGCCCGGCGCCAATTCCCACATCGCCTGCGTGGAAGCCTGCCCGGCACTGGAACCGCTGCCCTGCCGCACCTTCGAGGACGCCTTCCAGGCGGTGCAGGATGGCGCGGCCTCCTGCGCCATGATCCCCACCGACAACTCGGTCGCGGGCCGCGTCGCCGACATCCATCACCTGCTCCCGCAGTCGTCCCTGTCCATCGTCGGCGAGCATTTCCTGCCGGTGCATCACCAGCTGCTGGTGGTGAAGGGCACGAAAGCCTCCGACCTGAAAACCGTGCACAGCCACGTCCACGCGCTTGGCCAGTGTCGCAAGGTGATCCGCGAGATGGGGCTTGAGGCCGTGGTCGCGGTCGATACCGCAGGTGCGGCGCGTGAACTCTCGGAGATCAGGGACAAGAGCCGTGCTGCCATCGCCACACGGCTGGCGGGTGACATCTACGGCCTCGAGGTGCTGCGCGCCGACATCGAGGACGAGGCCCACAACACCACGCGCTTCGTCATCCTCTCGCCCCAGCGCGCCGATGCCGAACAGGGCTCAGGGCCAGTGATGACCAGCTTTGTCTTCCGTGTACGGAACGTTCCCGCCGCCCTCTACAAGGCCATGGGTGGCTTTGCCACCAACGGCGTCAATATGACGAAACTTGAATCCTACCAGCTGGAAGGACGTTTCTCGGCCACACAGTTCTACGCCGAAATCGAAGGCCACCCGCACGACCGCCCGGTACGGCTGGCGCTGGAGGAACTCGCCTTCTTCACCTCCTACATGCGCATCCTCGGCGTCTATCCGGCAAGCCCCTACCGCGCCGAAATCGCCCGGAAGCTGGCAGAGGCGAGCGTCTGATCAAAGGCCTGCCGCTGTCTTCAGCAGCACATGGGCAATCGCATAGGGGTGGGAGGCATGCAGGCCCTTCGGGTGCGTGCGCGCCAGCATCTGTGCCACCTCGTCGCGGGAGAACCAGCGCGCGTCCTCGATCTCCTTGGTGTCCACCACCACGTCGCGCGACACGGCCTCGCCAACAAGCCCGATCATCAGGGACGACGGGAAGGGCCAGGGCTGGCTGGCGATGTAGGTGATGGCACCGACACGGATGCCGGATTCTTCAAACACTTCGCGCCGCGCTGCCTGTTCGATGGTCTCGCCCGGCTCCACAAATCCGGCGAGTGCTGAATACATGCCCTCGGCCCAGGCCGCCTGCCGCCCCAGAAGGATGTTGCTCCCATCACGCACCGCGATGATGACCACGGGGTCGGTGCGCGGAAAATGCTCGGCCTTGCAGGCGGGGCAGACGCGCCGGTAGCCCGCATCCGCCAATTCTGTTGCCGTGCCGCAATTGGCGCAGAAGCCGTGCCGCTCGTGCCAGTGCACGAGACCGCGCGCCTGCGCCAGGATGGACAGTTCCCCGGCACTAACCCGGCCCTCCAGCATCAGCCCGCGCAGGGGTGAGAGGCTTGCCGTTTCAGGGGCCGGCCCGGCAAACCAAGGCGCGCCATCCGGTGCCAGTCCGAGGAAAATCTCGCCCACGCCGGAAGGCCCCTTGTGGTGCAGCGGCGCCCCGTCCCGCGTCTCCACCAGATCGCCGCGGATGCGCAGCACCACACAGTCGGGGCGGCTCCGGAATGTGGCGATCTTCTCCGGCATCAGCCGGAAATCGTGAACACGGTCGAGGAGAGAGCTGACATAGGCGAGCGTCATGGGCGGCTGGACCTTGCGAAAATGACCTTGGAAACAGCGGCTTTCCTCGCCCAAACGGCAAAAAAGATCAAACGCTTAACGTAATATTTACCAAGAAAGTTAACTTTCGCCTCCGGGATATTGGGGCTGCTGGTCCATGGGGACTGATTCTGGGCACCTCGAGCAGCCGTTGGAGTAAGTGGCGATGAAGCCAGGATTGCCGTGGAGTGTAAAGGGAATCGAGCCGGATGTGCGCGAGGCTGCAAAGCTTGCGGCACGCCGCTCTGGCATGACCCTTGGCGAATGGCTGAACAGCACCATCATGGAACAGGCCGATGGCACACCGCCGCAGGAGGCACCCGTTCCCGCCCTGAGCGCCCGCCCGCGCGGCGCTGCCGGCATGCCTGCCATTGAACGCGCCGCCAGCCGTCTCGAAGACATCGCCGAAAAGCTGGCCCGCCTCTCCATCGGCGAATCCGCCACGGCAGCCCGCATCGGCATCCACGCCGCCAGCGAGCGCGATGACGCGGAGGCTTTCACACGCGTCCTCAGCCGCGTCGAGAACAACGAACGCCAGACGGTGGAAGCCATCACCGCCGTCAATGAACGGATTGCCGGACTGTCCCGCCAGTTCACCGCGGCAAGCCGCCCGCAGGCCTCGCGCGTGGAAGACTCGCAGAGCTTCCAGGCCCTGGAAAAGGCCGTGCGCAGCATCGTCGAGCACATGGAGACGAGCGAAAAGCGCACCAAGGAAACCTTCAAGTCCCTGCAGGACCGCATCGCCAACCTGGGCACGAAGGCCCAGACCTCCGACAATGACCAGTTCGTGCGCCAGGCCCCGGCCTTCTCGGCCCTCGAAACGCGCCTTGCCGATCTGGCCAAGCGGGTGGAACGCAGCGAATCATCCACCCAACACCAGAGCCTGTCCGATCTCCTGCGCCGTGAAATCACCGATCTCGCCAAGCGCATCGACCAGGTGCGCGAGCATTCGGAAACCCTTGCCTCCAAGGCCCAGACCCAAGCCGTGCAGGCGAGCCAGCACGAACTGCGTGCGATCGAGAACCGCATTCTCGGCCTGCTCAAGGAAGCGCAGTCCTCGCTCGCGGGTGCCAATGCCGGTCCTGCCGAAATCCAGCGCCTGCGCGGCGAGATCGAACGCCTCAACCGCCGCATCGACGAAACGGCCCAGCCCGGCAGCGGGCCTGAGGTGCTGGAACTGCGCGCCGCAGTGGAACAGCTCTCAACCCGCGTGGCGCAAGGCCCGGACATGCGTCCGCTCGCCGACATGGACCGCCGCATCCTCGACATCACCCAGCGTCTGGAACAGACTCAGGCCGCCACCCGGTCGATGCCGCAGTTCGCCGAACTGGAAAACCGCATCGCCGAACTGGATTACAAGTTCAGCGAAGCCATGGCGGGCCGTGGCTCATCCCATGCCGCCGAGATTGACGAACGCATCGCCGAAGTCTCCGAACGCCTGAGCCGCACGGAGCAGCAGCTGTCATCGCTCGAAACCATTGAGCGTGCGGTCAACCAGCTCTTCGATACCGTGGAGCAGCAGCGCAAGTGGACCGAGGAAGTGGCCGAAGGTGCCGCCTCCCGCATGGCCCAGCAGATCCTGGCGGCAGGTCCCCAGCAGGTCTCGCTCGCCGGTTCGCCTGAAATCCAGGCACTGGAGAACGGCCTCACCGCCGTGCGCACCGCCGCCGAAACAGCCGACCAGCGCAACCAGGAAACCCTGGAAGCGGTGCACGACACCCTCGAACAGATCGTCACCAAGCTGGCGGAACTGGAAACCGCTACCATTGGCCAGCGCGTCGCAGCCGCAGCCGCTGCCCCGCTCATGGAACAGGCAGCGCCCGTGGCCAGCGAGTTTGCCGCAAGTCCATCCAGCAATCCCTTTGAAGAGGCCCTGCTGCAATCTGGCATGCCGGCCGCAGGCCATCCCATGGCGGAAATCCAGCCCGCCCCTGAGGGACTGGAATCTGCACCCGCTTTCAATCCGTTTGAAGTGGCACCACAGGCCGCCGTCAATCCGTTCGCGCCGGTGGGTGCTGCCCCGCAGGCCGACAGCTTCGCAGGCGCTGACGATTTCATCGCCGCTGCCCGCCGCGCCGCCCAGGCTGCCTCGCAGCAGAAGTCCATTCTCGCCGGCATCTCTCCAGGTGCCGCGAAGATGAGCGAGGAAAGCTCGAAGAGGCTTCTCAACCTCCCGTTCTTCAAGAAGAAGCCGCAAGGCCAGCCGCAGCACGGGCCTGTGGGTCTCGCGGGCGAAATCAAGCCGCCGCCGGGCTTCAAGGCTGCCAACAGCAACACCGAGAACAAGCGCCGCAAGCTCCTGCTCATGGGTCTGGTGCTGCTCGCTGCCGTCTCCGCCTTCACCTTCAACATGGTGGGCCGCAGCCACAAGGCCAAGGCACCGGTGGCGCCTGCCGCCATAGAACAGTCGATCGAACAGGGCAGCACGACGGCCCCGGCCCCGCTGGAACAGAGTGCGCCCGCCGCCCCGGTCCCCGCTCCGCTTGAGAGCGGCGCGCTGGAAACCGAAACAGACCCGATCCTGACAGGATCATTGCCGCAGACGTTGGGCACCAAGCCGATTTCGGCGCTGGTCGCGGGCGAAGCGGCGGCACCGGAAAACCTGCCGCCTGCCGAAGTGGGTGCCATGGCACTGCGCGAGGCCGCCGCCCTTGGAGATCCGACGGCACAGTTCGTCATCGCCACCCGCTATCTCAACGGCGAGAAGGTGCAGCAGGACTACGAGAAAGCGGCCTACTGGTATGGCAAGGCGGCCGCCCAGGGCTCTGCGCCAGCCCAATACCGCCTCGCAACCATGTATGAGCGTGGCCGCGGCGTGGCCAAGGACCTGAAGGCGGCGCTCGGTTGGTATGAACGCTCCGCCGGTCTCGGCAATGTGAAATCCATGCACAACGCCGCCGTGCTGGCGTCGGGCAACGAGCTGGGAGCGCCCGACTACAAGCGCGCCTACAAGTGGTTCTCGCTGGGCGCGGCCCATGGCCTCAAGGACAGCCAGTACAATCTCGCGGTGCTTCTGGAGCGCGGCCTTGGCACCGAAGCCAACAAGTCCGATGCCTGGTTCTGGTATTCGGTCGCGGGCCAGCAGCAGGATGGCGATGCCGCCAAGCGCGCCTCGGTGCTCGCCAAGGCATTGACGCAGGGTGAACTCCTCGCCGCCAAGACCCGTCTCGCCGCCTGGTCGCCCGAGAAGGCGCCGGATACGGCCAACGTGATTGCCATCAACAACGCCGACTGGAATGTCCAGATGAGCGTGGGCGGCTAACTCACCCGCGCAAACGGAAAGCGGTACATCTTCTCGCGGGCCAGCAGGATGACGCTGGCCCGTTCTGTTTCCAGAAGACCCTCGAAGGCGGGTGCGCGCACGCTCATGCCGCCGGTATAGGCACCAAAGGCGGGCAGGATGATGCGGCGCGGGTCGCTGACGAAGCACTTGCCCCTCACCATGTGGCCACGCTGCACGATGCCAGCCCCCGGATGCAGGTGTCCGGCGATTTCCGGCGTTGCGGGACTGCGGGAGGGTTCGTGGCGAAGCGTGACAGGACCAATGCGGGCCTGCGCGACGTGGCGGCCCGGCAGGGTGTCTTTCGGTGCGGGGTCATGGTTGCCGCTGATCCAGACGGTTTCGATCTGCTCCGTGATTGTCCGCAGGCGGAGCAGCAGGGCCTCATCCAGCAGTGTGTGCCCCGCCGCATCATGGAAGCTGTCGCCAAGGAAATAGAGGGTGCGGGGCAACGTCTCCGCGATCACGGCTTCCAGGGCCGCAAGCGTGAGCCCCGTGTCATAGGGCGGCACTGCCACGCCCCGCCGCGCCAGGGCGGCACCCTGTTCCAGATGCAGGTCGGCAACCAGAAGTGCGCCCTGTTCCGGCGCAAACAGCGCGCCCGACAGGCTCGGCCGGAAGCTGAGACCGGCCAGCGAGATCTCGTGGCTCTCAGACAAGCCGCATGGCCTCGTCCATGAGGGCATCGGCGGCTTCGGCGAGAAGGGCATCATCGCCACTGCCTTGAATCGATTCGCGCCCGATCTCAAGCAGCACCGGAACGGCAAGCGGCGACACCCGTTCGAGGTCGCGGTGGATGATCTGGTTCTTGATGCGCTTCAGGAGCCCGCCCAGCCGGTGCACGTCGATCAGGCCCTCCGCCGCGTCATCCCAGGCGGCGCGCAGCAGCACATGGTCCGGCTGGTGCGAGCGCAGCGCATCGTAGATGAGATCGGTGTTGACCGTCACCTGACGCGTGGTCTTCTCCTTGCCGGGCATGCGCCGTTCGATCAGCCCTGCGATGATCGCCACATTGCGGAAGGTGCGCTTCATCAGGTTGGATTCGGCCAACCACGCCTCAAGGTCGTCACCCAGCATGTCTTCGTCGAAAAGCCGCGCCAGTGACAGCTTGCCTTCGGCAATCATCGTACCCATGTCACGCACCCCCCAGACCACCAGCGCATACTCCGAGGCGACAAAGCCCAGCGGCCGCGCCCCCCAGCGTTCCAGCCGCCGTGTCAGCAGCATGCCCAGCGTCTGCTGCGCCAGCCGCCCCTCGAAGGGATAGCAGACCATGTAGAATTTCTCGGCGCGCGGAAAGGTCTCCACCAGCATCTGGTTCTCATCCGGCAACACGCTGGCCCAGCGTTGCGTCGAAAGCCAGTCGCGCACCTGCGGCGGCAGGTGCCCCCACTGCGCCGGGTTGGCGAGGATGCGCCTGACCCGCGACGCCAGATAGGTGGAGAGCGGAAACTTGCCGCCCTGATAGGAGGGAATGCGCGGGTCACGTCCCGGTGCGCGTGTCGCCAGCGCGCCAAACTCGTCGATGCCCTCATGGCGCAGCACCTGGCCTGAGAAGAGATAGGTGTCTCCCACCGCAAGCTGCGACAGGAACCACTCTTCCAGTTCGCCCAGCACGAAACCGCCCGTGGCCACCCGCTTGCCCAAGACAGTGCGCACCTTGGCGATTCGCACCTTGAGCATTTCCTCTTCCACGATGGTGCCGATGTTGAGGCGGTACTGCTGCGCCAGCCGCGGATGCGAGAGCCGCCACAACCCGTCCGGCTGTTGCCGCAGCTTGGCGTAGCGCTCGTAGGATTTGAGCGCGTAACCACCCGTTGCCACATAGTCGAGCGTCTGGTCGAAGAGGGCGCGTGGCAGGTTGCGGAAGGTGAAGGCGGATGTGACCTCGCGGAACAAGTGTGCCGCATCGAACGGACCCGCCACGGCGCGGCCGAGGATGTGCTGGGCCAGCACGTCGAGTTTCAGCACCATGGGATATTCCGTGTCCTGCGCGTTCTCGGCCACCGCCTCCAGCGCCGCCTCGCATTCCAGCACCTCGAAGCGGTTGGAGGGAACGAGCAGCGCCTTGCTCGCTTCATCGAGGCGGTGATTGGCCCGACCGATCCGTTGCAGCAGGCGGCTGGAACCTTTCGGCGCCCCCACCTGCACCACCAGATCAACGTCGCCCCAGTCGATGCCGAGATCAAGCGTCGAGGTGGCAACAACCGCTTTCAAGGCGTTGGCCGCCATGGCCGCTTCCACCTTGCGGCGCTGCGCGACATCAAGTGATCCGTGATGCAGCGCGATGGCCAGCGTATCCTCGTTGGCGTCCCACAATTCCTTGAACAGAAGTTCCGCCTGCGAGCGTGTGTTGACGAAGATCAGGCTCATGCGGTGGCGCTTGATGGCCTCATAGATGTCCGTGACCGCATACCGCGCCGAATGGCCGGACCATGGCACGCGCTCCTCCGATTCGAGGATCGCGAGGTCGGGTGGCGCACCGGCGGCACCGGTGACCAGCGCCACCGGCGTCGTGCCCGCAGGTGCGAGCCAGGCCCGCAAGGCATCCGGGTCAGCCACCGTTGCCGACAGCCCGAAGAAGCGGGTCGCAGGGGCGTGCGCCCGCACCCGTGTCAGCGCCAGCGACAGGAGCACGCCGCGCTTCGAGGTGACGATGGCATGCAACTCGTCGATGATGACGCTGCGCAGGTTGCGGAGCAGGTGTGCGGCGGCCGGGTCCGCCACCAGCAGCGACACCTGTTCCGGCGTGGTGATGAGAATATCCGGCGGGTGGCTGCGGATGCGGGCCCGGCGCGAGGCAGGCGTGTCGCCGGTGCGGGTCTCGATGGTGACGGGAAGACCCATCTCGCGCACGGGTGCCTCAAGGTTGCGGGCAATGTCCACCGCCAGCGCCTTCAGCGGTGAAATGTAGAGCGTGTGGATGCCGTCGTGGGCGTGCGGCTCTGCCAGTTCCTGCAGCGTGGTGAGGAAGCCGGCGAGTGTCTTGCCGCCGCCGGTGGGCGAAATGAGCAGGGCGGAGTGCCCCGCGAGGCCCTGTTGCAGCATGGCAAGCTGGTGCGGGCGCGGTGTCCAGCCGCGCGCCGCAAACCATCCTGCGATCCTGTGGTGCAAATCAGCCATGGCAAAGTGGAACTTGACGGAGCCACACGCCTCACGCAACCCGTTGAACATCATGGCGCTTGCTCCCGGCCTTCCCATCACCCACGCTTCGATCCTGCGGATCGCCGTGCCCATCGTGCTCTCCAACATGTCGGAGCCGCTGATCGGCGTGGTCAACACGGCGGTCATGGGGCGGCTGCCGGGGCCGCACTACATCGGCGGCGTCGCCGTTGGCGCGCTGATCTTCTCTTTCCTGTTCTGGGGGTTCGGCTTCCTGCGGCTCTCCACAGGCGGGCTTTCAGCGCAGGCCACGGGCGCGGGCGACAGCCGCGAGCTGGTGACGCTGCTCTTCCGCAGCCTCATCCTTGCGCTGGCAATCGGCCTCTGCCTGCTGGCTGCGGGGCCGTGGGCAGGTCCGCTTGCCGTCAAGCTGATGGGTGGCAGCGCGCTGGTGCAGGCGGAAGCCCAGACCTATTTCAGCTACCGCATCTGGGCGGCCCCTGCCGCACTCACCAACTTCGCCATCATGGGCTGGTTCATCGGTCAGGGGCGTTCGACAACCGCCTTCATCACCCAACTCTTCCTCAACCTCACCAACATGACGCTGAGTGCGGCGCTGGTTCTGGGGGCGGGGTTGGCTACCGCGGGCGTGGGTCTCGCCGTCGTCACGGCGGAATACGCCGCCGTGCTGCTCGGCCTCTTTTTCGCCGCCCGCCGCCTGATGGAGATGCATGAACGCCCCGGCTGGGCCTACATCTTCCAGCGCGACAGGTTCGTGTCGCTGATCAGCGCCAACGGCGACATCATGATCCGCACCCTTTGCCTGGTCTTCGCCTTCGCCTGGTTTGTCTCGCGCGGCGCGCGGCAGGGCGATCTCATCGTCGCCACCAATGCGGTGGTGCTCAACCTCTTCGAGGTCTCGGCCTACATGATCGACGGCTTCGCCTATGCGGCGGAGGCGTTGGTGGGGCAGGCGATTGGTGCGCGCAACCGCGACCGCTTCCGCCGCGCCGTGGGACTCACCTCGCTTTGGGCGGGCGTTCTCGGATTGCTCTGTGCACTGATCATCTTGCTCTTCGGCGGGCAGCTGGCGGCCCTGATGACCCTTGATCCAGCGGTGCGGGCATCCGCCGCGCATTACCTCTGGTGGGCGGCGCTGGCCACCGTGCTGGGCACGGTCTGCTTCCAGATGGACGGCATCTTCACCGGCGCCATGGCGACCCGTGACATGCGCAACATGATGGTGGTGTCACTGGCGATCTACATGGCCGCCTGGTGGGCGCTGGAACAGCCCTTCGGCAACCACGGCCTCTGGGCCGCCCTCAACATCTTCTTCATCGCAAGGGGCCTCACCTTCGCGGGAAGGCTGGGCGCGATCGAGAAACGGTTGTTCGGGACGGGGTGAGGTGTTGGCCGAATCCGAGGACGCCGGAACCTACAGCGACTGGTAGCGCGCAATCGCCGAACGTTCGAGAGCGGCGGTTGTCAGCTTGTCGAGGCCGAGGCCGTCACGCAGGATCGACAGGAAGCGCAATTCCTCCTTGCCGACGGCAAGATCGACGGCGGCGACTTCCACCGCCAGCGCATAGGCCGTCTCGCGCAGGCGAGCCGGCAACTGGTCCTTCACCAGCGCGATCACCGTCTGCATGCCATCCTTCACCTGCAGCATGTCGCCGCACTCCTGCGCCACGGTGGCAAGGCGCGAGCGGTCAAAGCCCTTGAAGGCGGGCAGCGTGCGCACCAGCAACTCGATCTCCGCCAGTTCCTCCGGCTTGATCTTGCCTTCGACGCCCGACATCATCACCATCACATAGATGAGGGCCTGTTCGGTTGAGATGGTGCCTGACATGGGAACTCCTGATTCACTGGGAGGGGGTTTGGCAGAAACCCTTGACCGCTTCAATCGCGTCAACAAGTCCCATGCGTTCAATGGCAAGGCCCGGCGGGAAGGCGGTGGCGAAGCGGGAGGCGAGACGGGCATCCAGCATCACAAAACAGCCCCGGTCTTTTGCCGAACGGATGAGCCGCCCGAAGGCCTGCCGCAGCCTGAGCCGCACCACCATGTCGGTATAGCTGTTCGCTCCGAAGGCCTCCTTGCGGGCGCGTTCAAGGATCGTCGGCGTAGGCCATGGTACCCGGTCCATGACGATGAGGCGCAATGAATCGCCCGGCACATCGACGCCATCGCGCACCGCATCGGTGCCGAGCAGGCAGGCATCGCGTTCGGCCCGGAACAGATCGACCAGTGTGCCTGTGTCCATGGGGTCCACATGCTGGGCATAGAGCGGCAGGCCTTTTTCCGCCAGCGGCTGGGCGATGCGGCGCTGCACCGCCTTGAGCCGCGAGATGGCCGTGAACAGGCCAAGCGCCCCGCCATGGGCGGCAAGGAACAATTCACGGTAGGCGGCGGCGAGCTGTTCCATGTTCTCGCGGTTGACATCGTTCACAACGATGAGCCGCGCCATGTTCGGATAGTCGAAAGGCGAGGCAAAGCTCTCGCGCCGCACCGGATAGGGCAGATGCACGGCCCCGGTGCGCATCTCGGCATTCTGCCAGTCATCGGGCACATCCGGCGGGCGGTCCTTCAGCGTCGCCGAGGTGACGATGATGCCATCCGCCGGACGCAGCACGGCGAGCGCCAGCGGCTCCGTGGGGTCGATCCAGTGCGAGTGAAAGCCCACGTCCATCTCGCGGTTGCCCGCCTGCTCCACATCGAACCACTCGATCATGTGCACGGATTTTTCGCCGATGAGCCGGTGCAGCATGGTGATCCAGCCGCCCAGCATCAGTTCACCACGCCGCCGCAGCGAACGTGACAGGGCCTCGATGCGGCCCCGTTCGGCGGAATTGAGTTCGGCCGCTTCATCGTCAAGCTTGGAGGCCAGCAGTTTCGCCAGCCGCTCCATCGGGCGCTTCAGGTCGATGAGGGCTGCGGCGAGTTCACCCGTCGCTTCCGCAAGGCCCTCGATCAGCGGCAGGCAATCGGCCTCCAGCGTGTGGCCCGTCTCGGTACCGTCGCGCGCCAGCACCTGCTGGCGCAGCAGGGCGAAGAAACTCTCCGCCGGTCCTTCGCCACGGCCCTCCTGGATGCGCCGCATGAAGCCGGAAGAGGGCAGGGCGTGCGCGGCGCGCAGGACCGCATCCAGCATCGCCTCGCCACCATCTTCTTCTGAGACCAGATCGCCGACCCGCTCGGCGAGGCCCCGTCCCCGGCGGCGGTCGTTTTCGGGGCCGCGTAGCCAGCGCCTGAGTTCCGCCGCCTCCATCGCCGTGAGATGGGCGGAGAAGGCGGAGTCAGCAGCATCGAACAGGTGATGGCCCTCGTCAAAGACGATGCGCTTCAGGCCGCCAGGGGCAGTTTCCTCTTCGCTTGTGGTGGCTTGCCCCAGCGCGTGGTCAACGGCGGCGGCATGCAGAACAAGTGCGTGATTGGCGATCACCAGCGAGGCCTTGCGTGCGGCGCGCAGATTCTTTTCGATGAAGCAGCGCTTGTAGTGCGGGCAGGCGACATAGATGCATTCGCCGCGCCGGTCGGTGAGGCCCAGGCCCTGCGGTGAAGGATGGCGCGTCTCGCCATCGAGGTTGCTTTCCGGAAACAACGAGAGGATCCACGAGGGAAAATCGCCGCCGATCAGGTCACCGTCGCGCGAGTGCCGGGCCCAGCGGGCGATCAGCGCCGCGAGCAGGGCGCCGCGCGTGCCGCCCGCCTGCAGGCGCCCGAAGGCTTCCTGCATGTTGAGCAGGCAGAGATAGTTCTCGCGCCCCTTGCGGATGACGATCTTCTCGCGCCGCTCCTGCGGATCGGGCAACAGGCGGGCAGTTTCCTGATCCAGTTGCCGCTGCAGGTTCTTGGTGTAGGTGGAAAGCCACACCGGTGCTGCGTTCTTGCGCGACCAGGCCCAGGCGGGTGCGAGGTAGCCGACCGTCTTGCCCAGCCCCGTGCCCGCCTCGGCGATCAGGATGTTGTTGAAGGCGGGCGACTGCCGCGCCGCGAAGGCATGCACGGCGGTTTCGGCATAGGCGCGCTGCTGGGCGCGCGTCTCCGCATCAAGGCCCAGCGCATCGCGCAGCACGACGCCCACATCCTCAGGCGAAATCTCCTCCTGCCGTCCCGGCGGGCGCGGGCCTTCCTCCTCCCATTCATCCACCCTGTCCCAGACATTGAGGCCGGTGGCGAATGTGCCGACATCAAGCCTGGGGTTGGCTGACAGCAGCGCCTGCATCACCGCCTTCGCCCAGGGCCAGTTGGCGCGGGCGAGGAACGTCGCTGTCTCGGCGGTCTCGCGCAGCAGCGGATAGCGCGGATCAGCGAGGCGTGTGAGCAGGTGATCCCGCACAGCCGTGATCGCTTCTGCATCGCTCTCGGTGGCAAGCATCAGTGCCCGCGCCAGACCACGCGGTGTGGGCACCGCCTGTTGTGCCGGGCAGGCAAAGGCAAAGAGTTCTGCCACATCGAAATGCTTCTGTTCCAGCGCGGCGCGGATGTCGGCGCGCTTTGCATTGGCGGACTGGCCAAGCCGTTCGATCAGGAATCCGGAGTGGCAGGTGAGATGTGGTGCCTCCGCCAGCGCGCGCAGGGCGGCAGCGGCCGTGAGCCGCTGCCCGTCGCGCAAGGCACCCTGACCTGCGGCCACCATCGCAGGCATGATTACGGAATTGTCATTGGCCATCGCCTCTCCTTTGCCTGATTCATGGCGAGAGTGAAACAGGCGCGCACGGGAGGGATTTGGACATGGACCAGAAGATCATCAACCTCTTCGACCGCTACACCCACGGCGGCATGTCGCGCCGCGATTTTCTCGACAGGCTGACACTGATGGCAGGCTCGGCTGCGGCGGCCACGGCGCTGCTGCCGGTGCTGGAGAACAACTACGCGCAAGCGGCCATCGCGCCGGAAGACGATCCGCGTCTTGCCCTCAGCGAAGGTGAGATCGCGCCGGGCATCAAGGGCCTTCTCGCCGTTCCGAAGGATGCACAAGGCAAACTGCCGGCGGTGCTGGTGATCCACGAGAACCGCGGCCTCAATCCGCACATCAGGGATGTGACCCGCCGCATGGCGCTGGAGGGCTTCGTGGCTTTTGGCGCGGATTATCTCTCACCCCTGGGCGGCACACCTGCCGACGAGGAGAAGGCGCGTGAAATGATCGCCACCCTCAAGCCGGAGGATCAGGCGGCCTATTCGCAAGCGGCGTTGAAGGCGCTCATCGCCCACCCGAAGGGCAATGGCAAGGCGGGCGCGATGGGCTTCTGCTGGGGCGGCGGTGCTGTCAACGTGCTGGCCGTGGCCGACCCGTCACTGGCGGCAGGCGTGGCCTATTACGGCCGCCAGCCCGCAGCCGCCGATGTGCCGAAGATCGCCGCCCCGCTGATGCTGCACTACGCCGGGCTGGACGAGCGCATCAACGCCGGGATCGCGGACTATGAAGCGGCCCTGAAGGCGGCGGGCAAGGCCTACGAATTGCACATGTATGACGGCGTCAACCACGCCTTCAACAACGATACGAATGCCGCGCGCTACAACAAGGCGGCCGCCGACCTCGCCTGGGATCGAACGGTAGCGTTCCTCAGGAAGTGGGTGAACTGACAATCCAGTTTTCAATGAAGCGGCACAATTCGGAGAAAATCATCTCTCGCTGCTTGAGTTTCGCAGCCTTGCACAACTTGGGCAGGTCTTTCTTGAATGACCTGTATTCAGCGTGGATGGCGCTGCCTCCGGGCACGACTTCGTCGCCTGTCTCACGGCGCAGCCAGCTCCCGAGTTTCTCGATGAGGGTTTTCAGGGACTTCCTGTGAAAATGTATGTCTTGCCCGGCAATATCAGACATGAACTTCTGATAGTCATATTGCCTGCTCTCAAAGATGATGCACTTCTTTCGCTTCTGGTCACGGTCACCAAATCTCTTTGCCGCAAGAAACAAGCCCAGCTCCAACGGCATGTTGAATCGAGGCAGAGAGGTGCGGGAGTCGAGTTCCGTTTTGGATATGTCGTGCACGCCGAGATCGCAGTCAGCGATGATCTGACATATCTTCCCAAAGCGATTGTCACCACTGTCATCGGACTCCAGCGCGCAACGCGGCTTGAATCCGGAGCGGATGACGACGAAAACGATGGCGTGAAAATAAGGTTCGTAGTCCTTGCTAAAAGGGCAGTTGATGAAAACGTCCCTCTTGCTCATCTCTTCTTGTCAGAGCTCTGCGTAAGCGAGCTTGCCGCAACTGATCTCACACTTGCGACGGCTGCTGCAATTTGCCTGTCTGTCAACTGAGATCGCCCTCTGGGTGATTTCAGAATGGCGACCCCGTCGTCAGTTACTCCCGCGACAGCGTAACCGCTGCGTTTCAGGTTCCGGAGTTTGCTGGCAAAAATCTTACCCATAGGCGGCATATTGGCAGAAACGCCCCAAGTTTCAAGCCGCATGCGTTGACGCGAGAGGGTTATGACAATATTGGACTGAGAATCTGTTGGCCTGCATGAAAGTTCAAGAATGACCGTCTCCCCCGCCCTTCGTGCCGCCGCCCTTGAGAGCAAGGCCTGGCCTTTTGAGGAAGCCCGCAAGATTTTGAAGCGGGTGGAGAAATCCGGCAAGAAGAACGTGCTGTTTGAAACCGGTTACGGACCCTCGGGCCTGCCGCACATCGGCACCTTCGGCGAGGTGGCGCGCACCACCATGGTGCGCCGCGCCTTCGAGATGATGAGCGACCTGCCCACGCGCCTGCTCTGCTTCTCCGACGACATGGACGGCATGCGCAAGATTCCCGACAGTGTGCCGGACAAGAGCTTCCTTGAGCCGCACCTGCAGCGCCCACTGACCGTGGTGCCCAATCCCTTCGGCGGCAACTACGAGAGCTTCGGCCACCACAACAACGCCATGCTCCGCCGCTTCCTCGACACCTTCGGCTTCGACTACGAATTCGCCAGCGCCACGGAATATTACAAGGCGGGCCGCTTCGACGAGGTGCTGGTCCGCGCGCTGGAAAAATATGATGACATCATGGCGGTGATGCTGCCGACGCTGGGTGAGGAACGCCAGGCCACCTACTCGCCCTTCCTGCCCATTTCGCCCATCTCGGGCCGCGTACTCTATGTGCCGCTGAAGGACGTGAACCCGAAGCAGGGCACCATCACCTTCGCTGACGAGGATGGCACCGACGTGACACTGGATGTGCGCGGCGGCCGCACCAAGCTTCAGTGGAAGCCGGACTTCGGCATGCGCTGGGCAGCGCTCGACGTGGACTTCGAGATGTTCGGCAAGGACCACCAGACCAATGCGCCGCTCTATGACCGCATCTGTGAGATCCTCGGCGGCAAGGCGCCGGAACACTACGTCTATGAACTGTTCCTTGACGACAAGGGCCAGAAGATTTCCAAGTCCAAGGGCAATGGCCTCACCATCGACGAGTGGCTGACCTATGCCGACACCGAAAGCCTCGCCCTCTACATGTACAACAAGCCGCGCGAGGCCAAGAAGCTCTACTTCGACGTGATCCCGCGCGCTGTCGATGAATACGCGCAGTTCCTCGCCGCCTATCCGAAGCAGGCTGACGCCAAGGACCGGTTGATGAATCCGGTCTGGCACATCCACGGCGGCAAGCCGCCGGCACCCGAGTCCGGCAACGTCACCTTCGCACTGCTGCTCAACCTCGCAACCGTCGCCAACACCGAGGACAAGGCGGTGATGTGGGCCTTCCTCCAGCGCTACATGCCGGAACTCTCGCCCGCAACGCACCCGCGCCTCGACAAGCTGGTGGGCTTCGCCATCCGCTACTTCCAGGACTTCGTGAAGCCGGCCAAGACCTACAGGCGCGCCGATGAAGGCGAAGCCAGGGCGCTCTCCGATCTCGCGGACGCTCTCGGCGCTTTACCGGAAGGCTCCCTGCCGGAGGACATCCAGAAGGTCGTCTACGACATCGGCCGCCGTGAACCCTTCACCACCACCCAGAAGGATGGCTCGGTGGGCGTGGCGCAAACCTGGTTCAACCTCCTCTACCAGGTGCTGCTGGGCGAGGAGCGCGGACCCCGCTTTGGCTCCTTCGTGGCGCTCTATGGCATTGGCAACACACGGGAATTGATCGCCAAGGCGCTGCGCGGCGAATTGGCGGCAAAAGCTGAAAGTTAGGCCGCGGGAAAAAGAGTACTTGTTTTTTTAAGGGTTTCCCTCCATATGGGCCCTATCGACTTCCGGCCGATCAGGCTCGGCTCCGCACTTCTAGACTGCAAGTGTCTCAAGCCATCTCTTTTTCTCCAGAACATCGATAGCGGTTCCCCATGCAATTCCGCAGACGGAACCAGACACATGCAACATAAGGAATGCAGACATGCCGAATGGCACAGTGAAGTGGTTCAACTCCCAGAAGGGTTTTGGTTTCATTCAGCCGGACACCGGCGGCCCGGACGTTTTCGTCCACATCTCGGCCGTTGAACGCGCCGGCATGAACGGCCTCAATGAAGGCCAGAAGATTTCGTTCGAAGTGGTCGCTGACCGCCGTTCGGGCAAGTCTTCCGCCGACCAGCTCAAGGCCATCAAGTAATCACCGCCTGAACCGGCACCACCCGCAAGCCACGGATGTACTGGCGGCGGGGCGAGACGAACGGTTCAGGATGAGGAAGCCGCGTTCTTCACCGGACGCGGCTTTTGTCTTTTGCACAGGAAGGAACAGCCATGAAAATCGTGGTCCGCGACAACAACGTCGAACAGGCGTTGCGCGTGTTGAAGAAGAAGATGCAGCGCGAAGGCCTGTTTCGCCAGTTGAAGCAGGGCGAGGCTTTCGAAAAGCCGTCCGAGAAGCGCGTGCGTGAAAAGGCCGAGGCCGTGCGCCGTGCCCGCAAGGCCCAGCGCAAGAAGCTGCAGCGCGAGGGCCTGCTGCCGATGCCGAAGCTGAAGCCGCGTGTTCCGCGCCCCGGCCAGAATCGCACCCCCTTCAATCCTGAGGGACCGCAGGCCGCGGCAATCCCCGCCAAGGTCTAACCGAAACGCTCCTTCAGGCGTTTCTCCAGCCCGCGCCGCACCTCGCGGTAGGATTCCAGGATCTGTTCGCGCGAGCCGTGAACATGCGACGGGTCCGGCGTGGGCCAGTACTCCACATCAATGGCCATGGTCTTGGCCATCTCGCGGGCATAGGCATCTGCCTCCGGCGAGAGCGTGACGGCGAGATCGAAGGCCGAGTCGGCCAGGTCGTCAACCGAATGCGGGCGGTGGCGGGTGAGATCAAGCCCCACCTCATCCATGATCAGTCCCACGAAGGGATCAGGGTCGCCGACATGGATGCCTGCCGATGCCACATAAACCCTGTGGCCGAAGCTGGCGTGCATCAGCGCGGCCGCCATGGGCGAGCGGATGGCGTTGTGCGTGCAGATGAAGAGCACGGCCGAGGGCAGTTTCTTCTCCATGTTCAGCCCCGCCACACCAGCGCGCAGATCAGCGTGAACAGGCGCCTCGCCGTTTCCATGTCGGTCTCGACCTTGCCCTTGAGGCGTTCCATCAGGATTTCGCTGCCCTCGTTGTGCAAGCCCCGCCGCGCCATGTCGACGGTTTCGATCTGCGCCGGCGTGCCGAGCTTGATCGCCTCGTAATAGCTGTCGCAGATCTGGAAGTAGTCCTTGACGATGCGCCGGAACGGCGTGAGCGACAGGCCGAAGGCCATGAGCGGGCGCTGCGCCTCGTCGCGCACGTCAACCACCAATCGCCCCTCCTGCGTGGAGAGGATCAGGTGATAGGGGCCAGGCAGGCCGTTTGCGAGCGCGAAGCGGTTGTCCTCGATCAGGTCAAAGATCGCCGTGTTGCGCTCGTGATCGGCCTCGGGCGACGGCCCGCGCCCGATGCTGTCGTCGAGTTCGACGGCGCTGAGGCGGTTGGCAGGCCTGCCGCTCATGCCCCGTGTTCCGGCTCATTTTCGGTGGACCACGCCGGGCCAAGGTCATCGAAGCTCACGTCAATGCAATCAACCTCAAGCGCAATGGCATGGCCGCCGGAAAAATGCAGCGTGATGGTGCCGCCGATACTCTCGGCTTTTCCATCCCCGGTGAAAGTGATTGCCAGAAGGGAGAGCACCGTGAGATCACCCAATGCCTGCGGCCCCTGGCGGCGCACCCGCGTGACATCGCTGAAGGTGATGCCGGTGCGGCGGCGCTGCTTCTCCGGCAGTGCATCCCAGGCGAAGCGGTTGGCCACCAGCGCAAAGCGCCGCTGCTTCTTCAGGTAATGCAGGTCGGCAAAGCGGATCACCGCATCCTGCATCTGCGCAGAGATGACGCCCAGGTCTTCCGCATCGAACGCCGTGAGATGCAGCAAGGCCTTATCCTGAAATGCGGGTCACGTCGGCCCCGCAGGCCTGGAGCTTTTCCTCCAGTGCCTCGAAGCCGCGGTCGAGATGATAGACACGGTGCAGCATGGTTTCGCCTTCCGCCACCAGCCCGGCGATCACCAGCGTGGCCGAGGCGCGCAGATCGGTTGCCATCACGTCGGCACCGGTGAGCTTCTTGACGCCGCGCACCTCCGCCATGTCGCCATGCAGGTGAATGTCGGCCCCGAGGCGCGCCAGTTCCTGCACATGCATGAAGCGGTTTTCGAAAATGGTCTCGCGGATGTGCGAGGTGCCCTGCGCCTTGGTCATCAACCCCATGAACTGTGCCTGCAGGTCGGTGGGGAAGCCGGGGTAGGGATCGGTCGTCACATCGACGGGCAGGATGCCCGAGCCGTTGCGGCGCACCCGCAGGCCCTCGTTGGTGGTGTCGATGGTGATTCCGGCCCGCTGCATGGTGAGCAGCACGGAGCCCAGCGTGTCGGCGCTGGCCCCGCGCAGTGTCACGTCGCCACCAGCCATGCCCGCTGCCATGGCATAGGTGCCGGCCTCGATGCGGTCGGCGATCACCGTGTGTTCGGTGCCGTGCAGGGAAGTGACGCCGGTGATCTTCAGGGTGCGGGTGTGAATGCCCTCGATCTTCGCACCCATCTTGACGAGGCACTCCGCCACGTCGCCGATCTCGGGTTCGGTTGCGGCGTTCTCGATGATGGTGTCGCCCTGCGCCAGCACGGCGGCCATGAGCGCGGCATGGGTGGCACCGACCGAGACCTTGGCGAAGGAAATGTGCCCGCCCTTGAGGCCGTTCTTGGCCTTGGCCAGCACATAGCCGTTCTCGATGTCACAGACCGCGCCGAGCTTTTCCATGGCCTGCAGGTGCATGTCCACGGGGCGCGTGCCGATGGCGCAGCCGCCGGGCAGGGACACCTTGGCCTCGCCGCAGCGCGCGATCAGCGGGCCCAGTACCCAGAAGGAGGCGCGCATCTTGGAGACAAGTTCGTAAGGTGCGGTCGTGTCAACGATGGTCTTGGCGGAAATCTTCAGCGTCTCGCCCGCAAGCCCGGACTGTCCGGCACGCTTGCCGGCCGTGGTGATGTCGACGCCGTGGTTGCCGAGGATCTTCTGGAGGCGCTGCGCATCCACGAGGCGCGGCACATTGTGCAGCGTCACGGTGTCGGGCGTGAGCAGCGGAATGATCATGAGCGGCAGGGCGGCATTCTTGGCACCGGAAATGTCGATGGTGCCGTTGAGCGTGTTGCCGCCGCGGATGCGAATGCGATCCATGAGTGAGCATATCCCTGAATTGGCCCCGGGGAGGACGAGGGGCCGAAGCGTCCCGATTGTGCTCGTTACAAGCATAAATGGCGGCTTTGGGGCAACCCTTATGTTGCAGGTGCGAAATGTTGTCAGCCTGGAATGTGCGGGGCCCCCACGGGGACAATGCGGACATTCCCGCGCTTGTTCCGGGTGCGGCCCGCCCCTAGCCTGCCGCCATGCCCAGCCCTGCCATTGACCGTGCCGCCATCGCCGCCGCCCACCCCCGTTTTGCCCACTTGGTCCGCCGCACGCCGGTCTTGCAGGTGGCGGCCAGCGACTTCGGTCTCAGCCTGCCGCCCATCACCTTCAAGCTGGAGTTTCTCCAGCACACCGGCTCCTTCAAGGGCCGGGGCGCCTTTGCCAACCTCACCCTGCGCGATGTGCCCGCGGCAGGCGTGACCGCCGCCTCCGGCGGCAATCACGGGGCGGCGGTGGCCTTTGCCGCGCACATGCTGGGGCACAAGGCGCGCATCTTTGTTCCCGCCATTTCCTCGCCCGCCAAGCAGGCCCTCATACGGGGCTTTGGCGCCGAGCTGGTGGTGGGTGGCGAACGCTATGACGAGGCCCTGGCCGGGTGCGAGGCCCATGCCGCTGAGACAGGCGCGCTCAAGGTGCATGCCTTCGAACAGCGCGAGACCATGCTGGGCCAGGGCACGGTGGGCCTGGAACTGGAGGAACAGGTTCCCGGCATTGATACGCTGCTGGTGGCAACGGGAGGCGGTGGCCTGATCGGCGGCATTGCGGCCTGGTTTGAAGACCGCGTGAAGATCGTCTCGGTGGAACCTGAACTGGCCCCGACGCTGCACGACGCGCTCAAGGCCGGGCATCCGGTGGAGGCACCGGGCAGCGGCGTGGCGGCTGATTCGCTCGCCCCCCGCAAGGTGGGGGCCATGATGTTTCCGGTGGCGCAGCGCTACGTGCGCGAGGCGGTGCTGGTGCCGGATGCGGCCATCACGCTGGCCCAGAAAAAGCTGTGGGAGACCCTGCGCGTGGTCTGTGAGCCGGGCGGTGCCACCGCCATGGCAGCACTTCTCTGCGGCGCATACCGCCCGCGCCCGGACGAGCGTGTGGCGGTGCTGCTCTGCGGTGCCAACACCACCGCTGTGACGCTCTGAGCCTCAACTCAGCCGCTCGATCACATCGCTGATCTGGCTGCAGATCCATCCGGTCACGATCAGCAGCAGGGCGAGCGGCGCCACCACCAGGATGCTGCCGATGAAGTTGACGGCGGTCAGTTCCGAGCTGGCGGGCGGCGGCACGCCCAGCCAGTACAGAAGATCGGCCGCTGAAACGGACGTCCAGCCGTTGCCGCTGACGAAGCCCCAGGCCTGGTAAAGCAGCAGGCACATGCCTGCGAGGATGAACAGGAAGGCCAGTCCGTTGAACAGGATGCTGACAATGTTGGCGCCTTCCGCGGCCAGCGCCTTGGCCTTTTCACCCTTTTCCGTCATCCGCCCGTCCCCCCGTTGCCGCCTCTGCGGTTGCGGCCGCCGTCTTGCGGCGCTTGATGTTGGCCTTGAGCGCCTTGGCCAGCTTGGCCGTGCGGGCCGCTTTCTGCTGGGTTTTGGTGTTTTCCGGGCGATTCATGAGACTATTTTGGCCGCCGCACCGCGCCTGTCAACGGGCGGGTTGCACTTGGGCCTTGGCTGTGGCATGAGCGCGCCCATTGCAACGCGTCGCTGCCGTAGCTCAGTGGTAGAGCACTCCCTTGGTAAGGGAGAGGTCGAGAGTCCGATTCTCTCTGGCAGCACCATCCCCTTTCCCCACACCATGAACCGGACATGAACGCGCCCTTCAGGCGGGGTAACGCCGTGGCGCTTTAGGAGCGCCCCCATTCACACGCATTCCATTGGATGGGACCCATGACCACGCTCAATCTCAACGAAATGACCGCGCGCCACAACCGCGCCCTTCTGGAACGTCTGGCTGGCGGCATCCGCGAACGCCTCAAGCGCCGCGCCGTCCGCGAAGCGCTGCTGCGCCTCGATGATCACATGCTGCGTGACATCGGCCTCAACCGCGCTTCGGTACAGTCGGACATCTTCTGAGGCTGTTGAATCACGGCGCGAAGAGTTGCGTCAGTTCACCTGCTTCGTCAGTCAGGTCGTCGATCACGTTGAAGTGGTGGCGGCCCTGGGCGTGGCGTGAGCTGATGTCGATGCCAAGGCCATGCCAGACATTGGCCAGGAGATCATTCTGGCGGACGAATTCGGGCCGCTCGTCGGCACCCACCCAGCACATCACCCGCGCTCCCGCCCGCGGACGGCGGAGCGCCGGGCTTTCGTTGCGGGCCTCGAGTTCCGTGAGTTTGAGGGTGTCGTTGAGCGCGGTGCGCATGAGCGGCCGCAGGTCATGCACGCCACTGATGGAGATCACCTGCTGCACCCGCTCGCTCACGCCTTCCGGCAGTTGCGACGGATCGCAGGCCATGCGGGTGGCGAGGTGGCCGCCCGCCGAATGGCCGGCAAGGCGGATAGGACCATCGACGCGCGCCGCGATGGCCGTGATGGCGCGCGCGATCTCGCCGGTGATGCCGCCGATGCCGATCTCCGGTGTGAGGGTGTAGCCCGGCAGCGCCACCGCCCAGCCGCGCCGCAGCGCGCCCTCAGCCAGATGCGACCAGTCCGAACGCTGGAACTTCATCCAGTATCCGCCGTGAATGAAGATGGCGAGGCCCTTCGGTGTCCCGCGGGGATGAAAAAGGTCAAACTGGTTCCTCGGAGCCGTGCCGTAAGCGAGGTTCAGGTCCGCGGTGCAGCCTGCGGGCAGGTTCTCGCGAAAGCGTTCGGCGGAGGCGGTCCAGCGGGCAGGATAGTCGGCCCCACCGGGGATGTAGGCACCGTTGGTGTAGGCGTCGTCGAAATCGGTGATCATTTCGCCCTGTTACACGGTGGGTGCGGGGCCTGTCGAGGCGCGCACCACCAGGTCGACCGGCCAGACCTCCTGCGGCAACGCTTCGTTGGGATGACGCAGCATGTGGATCAGCATCTCCACCACACGCTTGCCGGCGGCCCCGATGGAGGATTGCGTCGTGGTCAGCGGTGTGTCGAAGGATTCGGCCCGGAGATCGGCGATGCGGTCGTCATGGGCAATGAGCGAGATGTCCCTGCCGATGACAAGGCCGGCCCGTGTGATGGCCCGCGTGACGCCCATGGCCTGGGCAATGGACGAACAGAGGAAGGCGGTGGGGCGTTCCGATGATGGAAGCGCCAGCATGCGCGCGGCTTCGTCTTCGCCGTGCCGTTCCGTCATCATGTTGCCGGAGATGAGCGCGGGCAGGGCGGCAATGCCCATCGTCGCGAGGGCGTCCCGGTAGCCCAGTTCGCGGTCATGGGCATAGTTGAAGGCGGGATCGCCGTTGATGAGCGCGATGCTGCGGTGGCCAAGGTCGAGGAGCAGGCGCGTAGCTTGCAGGAAAGCACCGCGGTTGTCGATGTCGAGCGTGGCATGCGGCGAGGAAATCCGCGTGCGCCCGTGCAGGATGAAGGGCATGTTGAGCGAGCGCAGGAGATCGATGCGCGGGTCTTCCAGCAGCGGGCTTGAAAGGATCATGCCATCGACGCGCGCCGAGCGCACGGCGCGGCGGTACACCGCTTCTTCCGTTTGCGCCCCGCGCGCCATGGCGAGTGTCACGTCATAGCCGAGATCGGACGCCTGCTCGACACAACAGCCGAGGAACTCGGTGAAGATCAGGTCCCCCAGCATGTTGCGTTCGCGCGGGAAGACAAGGCCGAGTGTGCCAGATTGCCCGGTGGCAAGCCGCCTGGCCGCCGCCGACGGGCGGTAGCCATGCATGTCCGCCGCCGCCCGCACGCGGCTGCGCGTTTCCTCCGAAACCTCGGGAAAACCGTTGAGCGCCCGGCTCACGGTGGTCTGGGAGAGCTGCAACAGCTCCGAAAGCTCACGCAGATTCATGGGGTTGAACACTCACACATTCCCAAAGCGCTTTCAATAGATCATTTGTTTCGGGAAATGTGAAAATGTATCGCGTCTGCGAAGCGATGCTGCGATGCACAAATTTCGCGTGAAATTTGGGCATTTATGCTGATTTTTGTTGACTCCCGCATTCTGGTGGCCTAGCCACCAATCATCCAAAGCGCTTTGGAAACTTCTCCTCCGGGGCGTTCAGGAGTTGACCCGCAAAGATCATCACAGGGAGGAATATGATGAAGCTGCGTTTGGCCGTCTCGGCTGCACTGTTTGCCATGGCTCTTGCCACCCCCGCTCTTTCCGCCGATCTCAAGTACAAGCCGGGCGAAGGCCCCTTCAACTGGCAGAACTTCGAAGACCTCAAGAAGAACGACCTCAAGGGTGAAACCCTGACGATTTTCGGGCCCTGGCGCGGCGACGATGAAGCCCATGTGCAGGTGGTGCTCGAATATTTCCGCCAGGCCACCGGTGCCGAGGTCAAGTATTCCTCGTCTGAAAACTACGAGCAGCAGGCCGTGATCGACACGGAAGCGGGCTCACCCGCCAACATCCTCATTCTGCCGCAGCCCGGCCTGCTGGCCGACCTCGCCGCCAAGGGCCATCTCGTGCCACTCTCCGCCGATGATGCCAAGTTCATCACCGACAATTATGGTGCCGGTGCTTCGTGGGTGGCGCTTGGCTCCTACAAGGGCAAGGATGGCGCATCGAATTTCTACGCCTTCCCCTACAAGGCCGACCTGAAGTCGCTCGTCTGGTATTCGCCCGAGAACTTCAAGGACGCGGGCTACAAGATTCCGCAGAGCATGGAAGAACTGGTCGCCTTGCAGGATCAGATCGTCAAGGACGGCGGCAAGCCCTGGTGCATCGGCCTCGGTTCCGGTGGTGCCACGGGCTGGCCCGCCACCGATTGGGTGGAAGACCTGATGCTGCGCACCCAGTCGCCCGAGAACTACGACAAGTGGGTGACCAACGAATTGAAGTTCGATTCGGCTGAAGTGGTAGGCGCCATCGAGACCTTCGGCTCCTTTGCCAAGAATGATGCGCTGGTCGATGGTGGTGCGGCGGGCGTTGCCTCGACCGACTTCCGCGACAGCCCGAAGGGTCTCTTCGCCTCGCCGCCCAAGTGCTACATGCACCGCCAGGCCTCCTTCATCCCGTCCTTCTTCCCGGAAGGCACCAAGGTGGGTGAGGATGCCGACTTCTTCTACTTCCCGCCCTATGCCGCGAAGCCGGAACTCGGCAAGCCTGTGCTGGGTGCAGGCACGCTCGCGGCCATCACCAAGGATTCGAAAGCCGCCCGTGCCTTCATCGAATACCTGAAAATGCCGCTGGCCCATGAAATCTTCATGAAGGATGGCGGCTTCCTCACCCCGCTCAAGACGGTGAACCAGGATGCCTACATCAACGAGGCCGCGAAGAAGCAGGGCGAGATTCTCTCCTCCGCCACGACCTTCCGCTTCGACGGCTCGGACCTGATGCCCGGCAAGATCGGTGCCGGTGCATTCTGGACAGGCATGGTGGACTTTGTCGGTGGCAAGTCTGCCGCTGACACGGGCGCTGCCATCCAGAAAGCCTGGGACGAGATCAAGTAAGGACTTGGGCCAGTTGCTCCGCGGGGGTGGGCGGCTGGCCCTATTTCACACATGTTTCTGCTTCCGATTTCCTCCCGGAAGCAAACCGGAAGCGGCTGGCATTTGACAGCCAGCCGCTTCCTGTCTTTTCCTGCCTGTTGCCAGGCCTGACATGTCCTGCATCTGACGTGCGTTGAACCGCAATCCGCTGGGGAGAAGTACCATGACAGCGCAACTGTTTTCAGCCCTCCTGACCGTCGTGATCGGTGTCGGCGGCTGCCTCGCCTATTTCTGGGGATCGAACACGCTGCTCGACAGGCTTTTGCCGGTCGATGCCAGCAACGACGAGCGCTCCATCCGCAATCTCAAACGGCAATCGACGGTCCGGCCCTGGCTCTTCCTCTTGCCCGCCCTGATCCTGCTCACAATCTATCTGATCTATCCGGTCTTCCAGACCATCTGGCTTTCGTTTCATGACAAGGCGGGTGATGCCTTCGTGGGGCTGGACAACTACCGCTGGGCCCTGAACGACACGGGTTTCCGCACCTCCATCTTCAACAATTTCCTCTGGCTGCTGGTGGTGCCCGCCGCCTGCACCTTCCTCGGCCTCGTCATCGCCGTGCTGACGGACCGCATCTGGTGGGGCCCCTTGGCCAAGAGCTTCATCTTCCTGCCCATGGCCATTTCCTTCGTCGGCGCCTCGGTGATCTGGAAGTTCGTCTATGACTACCGCGCCGAAGGACAGGAGCAGATCGGCATCCTCAACGCCGTGGTGGAGTGGTTCGGCTTCTCCCCGCAGGTGTGGATTGCCATGCCCTTCTGGAACAACTTTTTCCTCATGGTGATCCTGATCTGGATCCAGACAGGCTTTGCCACGGTGATCCTCGGTGCAGCACTCCGCGGCGTGCCGGAAGATACGCTCGAGGCCGCCGTCATCGATGGTGCCGGCCCCTTCAAGATTTTCTGGCGCATCATGGTGCCGCAGATCATGCCGACGATCATCGTTGTCTGGACGACGATCACCGTTCTCGTCCTCAAGGTCTTTGACATCGTGCTCACCATGACCAACGGCCAGTGGGACACGCAGGTGCTTGCCAACCTGATGTTCGACTGGATGTTCCGGGGCGGCGGCGACTTTGGCCGCGGTGCGGCCATCGCCATCATCATCATGATCGCGGTGCTGCCCATCATGATCTGGAACATCCGCCAGGCCAATGCCGAGCAAAAGGGAGGACACTGACATGTGGGAACGCATCAGGCTTGAACCCTCCCGCTTTGCCCTTCACCTCGCGGTGCTGCTCATCGTCGCCATGTGGACACTGCCCACGGCGGGGCTGCTCGTATCGTCGCTGCGCGACAAGAACCTGATCGCCACCTCCGGCTGGTGGACGGCGCTGACCACCACCGTGCGTTCCGCCCAGACCCGCACCGGTGAAGCCGCCGTACAGGTTGAACAGGACGGCAGGTTCGTGATCAGCGGCAACCTGTTTGAAGGCGCCGGAGATGGCCCCGGCACGATCACCGCCTTCGGCACACGGGTGGCGAAGCCTGACGAATTCGCGGTCGGCACCACCGCCAGCTATGAGGATGGCCGCACACTCACGGTCAATGCCGATGGCGCCTACAGCTACACCTCGCCGGTGAAGTTCGAGGACGGCCGCGGCCAGCGCGTGTTCTACATGACGGCGGTGCCGCCGAAGTTCACCACGGAAAACTATTCCAACGTGCTCTTCTCGCAAGGCATCGGCCGCGCCTTTGTCAATTCGCTGACGGTGACCATCCCCGCCACCATCATCCCCATCCTGATCGCCGCCTTTGCCGCCTATGCGCTGGCCTGGATGAAGATCCCGGGGCGCGGCTTCATGATTTCGGTGGTGGTCGGCCTGCTGGTCGTGCCGCTGCAGATGTCCCTGATCCCGCTGCTCAAGCTCTACAACGCTTCCGGCTTCCTCTCGAAGACCTATCTCGGCATCTGGCTGGCACATACGGGCTTCGGGCTTCCCTTCGCCATCTACCTGCTGCGCAGTTACATCGCCGGGCTGCCGCGCGACCTGATTGAATCGGCGCAGGTCGATGGTGCCAACGACTTCAAGATCTTCCGCCGCATCATCCTGCCGCTCTCCTTCCCGGCGCTCGCCTCCTTCGCCATCTTCCAGTTCCTCTGGGTGTGGAACGACCTGCTCGTGGCGATCGTCTTCCTCGGCACCGAGCCCGACAAGACGGTGCTGACCTACCAGCTCAACTCGCTGCTGGGCTCGCGTGGCGGCAATTGGGAAATCCTCACGGCTTCGGCCTTCATCACCATCGTGGTGCCGCTGCTCGTGTTCTTCTCGCTGCAAGGCTATTTCGTCCGTGGCCTTCTGGCCGGATCCGTGAAGGGAGGCTGACATGGCCGACATCAAGCTCACCAACCTCAACAAGTCCTACGGTCAGGTCCATATCCTCAAGGACGTGAACCTCGAGATCAAGTCGGGCGAGTTCATCGTCTTTGTCGGGCCTTCGGGCTGCGGCAAGTCCACCCTGCTGCGCTCGATCTGCGGGCTGGAATCAATCAGTTCCGGCACGCTGGAAATCGACCATGCGGTGGTCAACGAGGTGCCACCGTCAAAACGCGGCATCGCCATGGTCTTCCAGTCCTACGCGCTCTACCCCCACATGAGCGTCTACGAGAACATTTCCTTCGCGCTGGAAAACCAGGGCGTGCCCCGCGCCGAGATCAAGACGCGGGTGGAGAAGGTGGCGGACATGCTGCAATTGACGCCCTATCTCACGCGCCTGCCCAAGGCGCTGTCGGGCGGCCAGCGCCAGCGCGTCGCCATCGGCCGCGCCATCGTGCGTGGCGCCAAGGTCTTCCTTTTCGACGAGCCGCTCTCCAACCTTGATGCGGCACTGCGCGTGGCGACCCGCATGGAAATCGCCAAGCTGAAGCGCGGCATGCCGCAGACTACGATGATCTACGTGACCCATGACCAGGTGGAGGCCATGACGCTCGCTGACCGCATCGTGGTGCTGCAGGCGGGCCGGGTGGAACAGGTGGGCACGCCCATGGAACTCTATGAAAAGCCCGGCAACACTTTCGTGGCGGGCTTCATCGGCTCGCCCAAGATGAACCTGATCACCGGTGCACCCGCCGAAAAAGCCAAATGCAAGACGCTGGGCGTTCGGCCCGAACACCTCGACATTTCCACCAAGGCTTCGGCGGGCAGCATGCAGGGCACCGTTGAATATACGGAAGTGCTGGGCAGCGACAGTTTCATCTATGTGGCAACCGAACACGGTCTTATAACGGCACGCGAAAATGGCCGCACCGCGGTCAGGACCGGCGACAAGGTGCATCTGAAGCCCGTGGAGGGCCAGGTGCACCGCTTCGACGACAACGGAAAGAGAATTGAAGGCAAATGACCATCCGCACACTGATCTGGCACGAACACCGCCATGAAAAGAAGAACAAGCTCGTCGCCTCCCTTTATCCCGAAGGCATGCACGGCGCGCTGAAGAAGGCCTTCGCGGGCGACAAGGACTTCGTTGTTGACCATGCGTTGCTTGATGATGATGAGGAACACGGCCTCTCGGAGGAGCGCCTCTCCGCCACGGATGTGTTGATCTGG
>CALMZX010000048.1 GCA_937870685.1 uncultured Alphaproteobacteria bacterium | reverse complement strand
CGCGGATGCCCTTTTCCTTCATGGTGTCGATGACGACCTTCATGTAGGGCATGGTGGTGGTGAGAAGCGCAGACATGCCGAGGATGTCCGGCTTGTGCTCTTCCATGGCCTCCAGATACTTCTCGACCGGGTTGTTGATGCCGAGGTCAACCACTTCGAAGCCCGCACCTTCCATCATCATGCCGACGAGGTTCTTGCCGATGTCGTGGATGTCGCCCTTCACGGTGCCGATCACCATCTTGCCGAGGCGCGGGGCGCCGGTGGCGATGAGCAGCGGACGGAGAATGAACATGCCGGCCTTCATGGAGTTGGCGGCAAGTAGCACTTCCGGCACGAAGAGGATGCCGTCGCGGAAGTCCACGCCGACGATGCGCATGCCTTCCACCAGGGCTTCGGTGAGCACCTTGTAGGGTGCCCAGCCACGGCCGAGCAGGATGTGGACGGCCGCTTCGACCTCTTCCTTGAGGCCGTCATACAGGTCGTCGTGGACCTGCTGGACCAGTTCTTCATCGTTGAGGGTGTTCAGGTCAAGATCGCCAGCGTCGCTCATGGGGCACTCCAATTTCGTGCAGAAAGCATAATCGAGCAGGTGAATCCGCCCCGCCCTTGCACGACCTAGCCTTGCCGGAAAGCGACGGTTGAGACAAGTCCTTGCGCGGGCTAAGACAGCGGCGACAAAGGAAATTCACCATGCCATCAGCTTTCGACGTCGCGTCCGTGCGCCGCCAGTTCCCGTCCCTTGCCGTGACCGATGCCGGAAAAACCCGCTGTTATCTGGACAATCCGGCAGGCACGCAGGTGCCGCAGCGGGTGATCGACCGGACGCTGGAGGCGCTGGTTGAGAAGAACTCAAACCTGGGCGGATTTTTTAGCAGCACCGTGCAGGCCGGAAAGCTGGTGGATGATGCCCATCAGGCGGTGGCCGACCTCTATGGCGCCACCTCGGCGGAGGAAATCATCTTCGGCCAGAACATGACGACGCTGACGCTGCACATGTCGCGCTGCCTGGGGCGGCAGTTCAAGGCAGGTGATGAGATTGTGCTGTCGCGCATGGACCATGACGCCAATGTGGCCCCCTGGCTGCTGCTGGCGGAGGACAAGGGACTGACCGTGCGCTGGATGGACTTCGATCCCGAGACCTTCGAATTTCCCGATGACGCGCTGACGAAGGTGCTTTCGCCCCGGACCAAGCTGCTGGCGCTGGGCTATGCCTCCAACTGCACCGGCACGATCAACGATGTCCGGCGCTTCTGTGGCGAGGCGCGGGCCGCCGGGGTCATCAGCTATGTCGATGCGGTGCAATTCGCGCCGCATGGGCTGGTGGACGTGATGGCACTCGGCTGCGATTTCCTGGTGTCATCGGCCTACAAGTGGTTCGGGCCGCACATGGGCATCCTGTGGGGGCGCAAGGACCGGCTGCAGCAGACCTTCGGCTACAAGGTGCGTCCTGCGGGCGAAGATCTGCCGCACAAGTTCGAGACGGGTACCTTGTCGCACGAGGGCATGGCGGGGTGTCTCGGGGCGGTTGAGTATCTTGCCTCGCTTGGTACCGGCGGCAACCGGCGCGCAGAACTGGTGTCAGCCTGGCAGGCGATGGAGGCCTATGAGCAGTCTCTGACACAGCGGCTGATTGACGGATTGCTGCCTTTCAAGGGATTGAAGGTGCGCGGCATCACCTCGGCCAACGCGGTGCACCGCCGCGTGCCCACCGTGTCCTTCACGGTCGACGGCGTGGACCCAGCCCGGCTGGCGAAGCACTTCGCGGGTGAGAACATCTTTGTCTGGTCCGGGCACAACTATGCCATCGAACCCTGCACGCGCATGGGGTTGATGGACAAGGGCGGCGTGCTGCGCGTTGGACTGGCCCACTACAACACGGCGGAGGAAGTGGACGGCTTCCTCTCCTCCCTTGCAACCGCCCTTCGCTGAGGACAACCATGGCTTACAGGATCGCCGTCGTCGGCATCGGCAAGATTGCCCGGGACCAGCACATTCCCTGCATCGGCAAGAACCGGAAATTTGAACTTGTGGCCGGTGTCAGCCGCCATGGAAAGATTGACGGCGTCGCCAATTTTGAATCAATCGCAGCCCTCAAGGCCAGCAAGCTGAAGGTGGATTGCGTGGCGCTGTGCACGCCGCCTTCGGTGCGGCTGGCCATGGCGCGGGAGTGCCTTGATGCGGGCTGGCATGTGCTGATCGAAAAGCCGCCGACACCGACGGTGGGCGAGTTGCTGGCCATGGAAACCCATGCCCGCAAGAAGAAGCGCGTGCTCTATGCCACCTGGCATTCACGCTACAACGCCTCGGTCGATGAGGCGAAAAAGTTGCTCAAGGGCAAGCATGTGGATTTCCTGCGCGTCACCTGGAAGGAGGATGTCGAGAAATGGCATCCCGGACAGGCGTGGATTTGGGAGCCGGGCGGCTTTGGCGTGTTCGATCCGGGCATCAATGCGCTCTCCATCGTGACCAAGATTTTGCCGGAGGCCATCTTTGTGGAAGGTGCGACGATTGAAGTGCCTGCCAATGCGGCAACGCCCATCGGTGCCGATATCCGCTTCAAGCGTGGCGATGGCACAGCGGCGGATTTGTCAGCGGTGTTCGACTGGCGGCAAAAGACTGGCGAAACCTGGGAGATTGAAGTGGGTACGCGCGACGGCCTGCGGCTTCACCTGAAGAACGGCGGCTCGGTTCTGGCGGTCAACGGCAAGACAGTGCGCGAGGCCGTGCTGCACGAATATGAAGACATCTACGCCAAGTTCGCACGGCTTCTGAAAGCCAAGAAGAGCGACGTCGATCCCTCGCCGCTGCAACTCGTCTCCGACTGCTTCATGCTGGGCAAGCCGGTGGTGGTGGCGAAGGTGTAGGCAGAAAACCGGCGTGTCACCCGATACCCGTCACCCCGGCGCAGGCCGGGGCCGGGCTCTTATGCCGGGAGGCACGGGCCGCACCTCATCATGCTTCAATAATGTTCCCATGCGCTCGAATGAATAGCCTTGCCCCGGCCTGCGCCGGGGTGACGGAATAGTGGTGCGGTGCTGTATCTGCGATAAGGGAAGCCCCGCCCCGGCCTGCGCCGGGGTGACGGAGTTCCTGTTGAACAGGCCCCAGAATAGAAGAGCTTACCCCCTCCGCCGCTCCCTGCGGGCTGCCCCTTCCGCTGCCTTGTCCACGCCCTTGGCGAGTTCGGAGACGGGGCCGAGCTTGGTTTCGATCAGTTCGTAAGTGGGGCGCGGGCCCTTGCTGTGGCCTTCGAGGGCCTTGCGCATGGAGGCGAGGTGTTCCGGCGAGGTGCCGCAGCAGCCGCCGATGATCTTCGCGCCGGCATCGAGCGCGATGCGGGCATAGTCGGCCATCAGCTCCGGTGTGCCGGTGTAGTGGATGGCGCCGTTCACGTATTGCGGGATGCCGCAGTTGCCCTTGGCGACCACGGCGGCGTCTGGCCGGGCTTCGGTGATGCCCATGACGGTTGCCACCAGTTCTGACGCGCCGACGCCGCAGTTGGCACCGATGGCGCAGGGCTGGTGCGGCAAGGCTGCGGTAAGCGCGCCAAAGGCCTTGGGCGTGATCCCCATCATGGTGCGGCCATTGGTGTCGAAGCTCATGGTGGTGACGATGGGCAGGCCTGCCTGGGCGGCACCTTCCACAGCGGCGCGCAGTTCTTCCTCCGACGACATGGTCTCGATCCAGAGCACATCGACGCCGCCATCCTTCAAGGCCATGGCCTGCTCGGCGAAGGCGGCAACGCCTTCCTCGTAGGGTAGCATGCCGACGGGCATGAAAATCTCGCCGGTGGGGCCGATGGAGCCACCGACATAAACGTCACGCGCCACGGCGTCTGCCTCGGCGCGGGCATTGTTGGCGGCGGCGACGTTGACCTCATGCACACGGTCTTGCGCGTTGTGCAGCTTGAGGCGGTGGCGGTTGCCGCCGAAGGTGTTGGTGAGAATGATGTCGGCACCCGCTTCGATGAAGCGGCGGTGCAGTTCACGCACACGCTCGGGGTGCTCGAAATTCCACATCTCCGGCGCATCGCCCGAGACAAGGCCCATCTGGAAATAGTTGGTGCCCGTGGCGCCATCGGCCAGAAGCCAGGGGCGCGTTGCCAGTGCTTCGGTGAAGGAAATCTTGGGCATGGGAAACCTCTCGGAAATCATATAAAGATTTCTTTATATAGGTCAGAAAGCCCCGTGCCAAGCCTCATATGCGTGGGCACCAATGAGCAGGTGCATGCGCCCGTTGATCTCGGCGCGGGCCGGTTCATCGCCTGATTTTTTCAACACATTCAATGTATTTAGAAGATCTTCCGCATCCTGTTTGGCAAGTTGTGGCGCGTCGTGGCGGCCCTCCTCATCGGCCTGGCCATGGGCGCCGAAAATGCGCGTGGCCGCCGTCAGGCGCGGCAGAAGCGCTTTGCAGCTGCCTGCATAGTCCGCCAGATTCGACCCTGGCACCTGGGCATAGAGCGCGCCGAGATAGAGAAAGTCGGCGGCCAGCAGCACGTCGTGGGCGGCATCCCACAGGGCCACGTGATCGGGGGCGTGACCGGGGGTGGCGATGATCTCCAGCTTGCGTCCACCGAGATTGATCACGTGTCCGGGCGGCCACCAGTGACTGACCCTCACCGGCGTCCACCGCATGCCCTCATAGTGGCCGAGGTAGAGGTTGCCCGGCTCCTGCAAAAGGCCATCGCGATCGAAGCCGCGCAGCACGGGCACGTCAGCAACCGCGATGTCGGTGAAGCGGTGCAGGTTGCCGGTGTGATCGAAATGCATGTGCGAGGGCATGGCGGTGACCGACAAGCCTGTGAGCGCCCGCACCACCGGCGTGATGTCGCGCACGCCGGGGCCTGTATCAAACAGCAGCGCCCGCTCCTCGCCCAGCACCAGATAGTTCCAGTTCACCTGATGGAAGCGCGGTTCGCCGATGGCATGGATGCCGGGTGCGACTTCACGCAGGGCAAACCAGTCGTCGAACCAGCGCACGCCATCGGCCAGCATGTTGGGCATCAGTCCCGCTCCCTCGCGTGTTTGCGGGCAGTGTAGCGGCCTCACCTATTTGGGCAAGTCGAGCGAGATGCGCATGGTGGAGATGGCCTTGCGGCGCTCCACCTTCACATGCACGGCCTCGGACGGCACGCTGATGTGACGCTTGATGGCAGCGAGCACATCTTCCTTGATCAGGCCCAGCAGGTTGGATTGCCCGGTGGCGCCGCGCTCGTGGGAGAGCAGCACCTGCAGCCTCTCGCGCGCCACGGGTGCGGTCGAAGGGGCGGGTTCCTTCGGCTTCCACCATCGTGTCAGGAAGCTCATGCAGCCCTCCCCCCGAAGATGCGGGCGATGAGGTTCTGGCGTTCGTGCGGCACATTCATCATCACGCTCTCGCCCAGCAGCCGGCGGGCGGCGTCGCCATAGGCCCGCGCCGGTGCGGAGAGCGGATTGGCGAGTGTCACCGGTTGTCCGATGTTGGAGGCGCGCAGCACCTGTTCGCTTTCCGGGATGACTCCGAGCAACGGCACCAGCAGGATTTCCATCACGTCATCAATTTTTAGCATGTCGCCACGGCCGGCGCGGGCCTGGTCATAGCGGGTGATGAGAAGGTGCTTCTCGACCTTGGCGCCCTTTTCGGCGCGTTCGGTTTTCGAATCGAGCAGCCCGATGATGCGGTCTGAGTCGCGAACCGACGACACTTCCGGATTGGTGACGATCACCGCTTCGTCGGCGTGGCGCATGGCGAGGATGGCGCCGCGCTCGATGCCCGCCGGGCTGTCGCAGACCACATAGTCGAACTGGGCGCGCAGTTCCTTCATCAGGCGGGCAAGGCCCTTCTCGTTGAGGGCGTCCTTGTCGCGGGTCTGCGAGGCGGGCAGCAGCCAGAGATTTTCCACGCGCTTGTCGCGGATCAGGGCCTGGTGCAGCTTGGCCTGGTTCTGCGTGACATTGATGAGGTCGTACACCACGCGCCGCTCTGCCCCCATGATGAGGTCGAGGTTGCGCAGGCCCACATCGAAATCCACCACCACGACGGACTTTCCCTGCAGCGCCAGCGCCGAACCCAATGCGGCGGTTGACGTCGTCTTGCCGACGCCGCCCTTGCCTGAGGTGATGACGATTACCTTGGACATGATTCCCACTCCTGCTGTTGATCAATGAAAGACTTCGACGTTGAGCACGTCGCGGTCGAGGCGGGCCTGAACCTGCTCGCCGCGCAATGCGGGATCGAAGTCGTCTGCCGTTTTGTAGAGGCCGTCGATCACCAGCAGTTCTGCATCAAACCTGTTGCAGAAGATGCGGGCTTTGGTGTTGCCGCTGGTGCCGGCGAAGGCGCGCCCGCGCAAGGCACCGTAGATGTGGATGGAGCCACCCGCCGCGATCTCCGCGCCCGAGGCCACGGAGCCGATGACTGTGACATCGCCTTGCGGAAACACCAGCGACTGGCCGGAGCGCAGGGGTTCTTCCACCAGCAGGCTGGCGGGCGCCGCACCCGGCCGTTCCGGCAGTGTGAAGCGGTTCGGTTTCGGAGTGGCGCGCGCCTCCGTTTCGCGGGGATTGAACATGCCGATGGGCATGGGGGTTCCCGGCAATGGCGCAAGATGCTTCCCCACCCAATCGGAACTCACCCCTTCCACCGCCACGAGGCGCAAGCCGCGAGACTCGATTGCCGCGATCACGCGCTGCGTTTCAGCCATGGTGGGCATCAGCGCGGCGAGATCGATGATAACGGGACGGTTGGTGAAGAAGGCCGACTGGTTCAGCAGGCGCTGATCGAGTTCAGCGAGCCATTCGTCAAATGGCGGGTCGGGTGCGAGCACGAAGGCCAGGTAGGAGCGGCCCAGCAAACGCAGCGACATACGGGACGGAACAATGACTGACACGTGACACAACCCTTCTACGCAACGCACCCCAGCGGGCGTGATTAGGGCGGAACATGGTTAACAACGGGTTAACGGAACGTGCCGGATTGAGGCAGCTTTGTGGCACGCCGTGATGGTCAAGCCTTGTCGATACCGTAGTAGAGGTTCACCACATGGGTGGCTTCGGCGAAGAAAAGCCAGCGCTCCACAACCGCCGCACAGAGTGCAGCCGCCGCGAGCGCGAACGAAAACCATGGTGTCACCAGCCAACTCAGCAGTGCGGCGATGATGGCCGCAAGCAGCGCCAGCATCACCAGCCTGCGCAGTTTTTCCGCATGGCGGCGGGCCACCACGTAACCCATTTCCTTCTGGATGAAGTTCACGTTTGTGTGCGGAACTTCCCATTGCCTGACGTGACCACCAAGGCCCGTGGCATCGCCCATGGTGAAGCGCGGAATGGCTGTGTCGATGGCACGCCAATAGAGGCTCTTCAGGACGATGACGACGGCCAGCAGCACCAGCACGAGAATGACCTGAAAAGTCTGGAAACGCCCGAACAGCGTGGCCACGGCGGCGAGAACGGCAGCACCCGTTGCCAGCCCGAAGGCGAGATAGACCGGCACCGTGAGGCCGTGGTTCCATTGCGGAATGGTTCTGAGGCTGGCGTAGATTTTCCCGGTGCAGAACACCGTCAGCGCGCTCATGAATAGACAGGCAATGCCCAGCGGCGTAATCCAGCGAGGCGCATCCACGAGACCGCTCCAGACCAGACCGAATGCCAGTGCCACCGGATAGGTGAGCACGGCGGCCACACCTTCGCGCGACAGCCAGGACGAGCGCCATTGCGAGAGTGCCCGCCAGGCCCGTTCGGGATGGCCGAGATGGAATGTCGAGGACAGAAGCCCGATGGTGATGAGGGCGAGCGCCACGAACATAGAGGTGACGGCGAAGGCCACGGACGAGGCCTGCCCATGGTTCAGGCCGACAAGACCGAGCAACGCCAGAAGGCCGTAGCCCGCGCCGGAGGCGGTGGTGAAGAGGATGACGGAATAGGCGGGGTTCATGACGGGGCTCAGCCTTCCAGCCTGTCCGAGAGGTCGCTCTCGTTGGCGCGTGCCGAGGCTTTCGGTGCGGACATCAGCTTGTCGGCCCAGGCGAAGAGTTTTTCCATGGCGGAGCCATCAGACTTGGGCAATGCTTCCACCACTGCCGTGTCGCGGCGGGCACGGGGTGGCAGGTATTTGTTGGTGGGCTTGTAGCCCATGTCCGGCATCAGGTCGTAACCGCCGCGTTCCCTCACCAGTTGCGACACGGCGGAGTTTGCATCGCCCAGATCGCCGAAACTGCGCGCGCCCGTGGGGCAGGCTTTCACGCAAGCCGGCACGCGGTCTTCTTCCACAAAGTTCTCGTTGTAGATGCGATCCACGCAGAGCGTGCACTTTTTCATGACACCGGTTGGCGCGTCATACTCGCGCGCGCCATAAGGGCAGGCCCAGGAACAGAGCTTGCAGCCGATGCAGGTTTCCGGATTGACGAGGACGATGCCGTCTTCGGCGCGTTTGTAGGAGGCACCCGTCGGGCAGACGGTGACGCAGGCCGGGGTCTCGCAATGCAGGCAGGAGCGCGGGAAGTGGACGATGCGCGCGTCCTCCCTGCCTTCATCATGCACCTCGTAACCGTGGATGCGGTTGAGCCATGTGCCCATGGGTTCGGCACTGCGCGGCTTTGCATCCGAGAGCGGCGCCGAGACGCCTTGCGTGTTCCACTCCTTGCAGGAGGTGGCGCAGGCCTGACAGCCGACACATACATCAAGGTCGATGACGAGGCCGAGCTTCTTTTGTGTCGTGCCGGGAAGCGAGGTCATGGACGTTGCCTTTCACCTCTCCCGCTTGCGGGAGAGGTGGCTGGAGCGCAGCGACAGCAGGTGAGGGACGTGAGATGACCGCCCTCACCGGGCGCGTGCCGCGCCGTCCTCTCCCGCAAGCGGGAGAGGTGAGTGATTGCATGGATCATTTGCCCACTCCCACGTTCTTCAACACCCCGAACTGCGGTTTGCTTTCCGCACTCTGGTCCCGGGCTTTTTCCACCCGCACCTTGAGGTCGTACCAGGCGGCCTGGCCGGTCACGGGATCGCTGTTGGAATAGCGGTAGCCGCCTTCACGTTCCGGAAGAAGATCGCTGATCAAGTGGTTGAGCAGGAATCCTTTTTTGGCTTCGGGCGCGCCCTGCTCCAGGCCCCAGGTGCCGCTGCGCTTGCCGATGGCATTCCAGGTCCACACGGTGTTTTCGTTCTGCCCGTCCATCAGCTTTGCCTGACATTTGATTTGGCCGTGATGCGACGTCACCGTCACCCAGTCACCATCGGCGATGCCAAGTTTGGCGGCGCGCTTGCGGTGCATGTAAAGCCAGTTGCGGCCGAGGATCTGGCGGAGCCAGGTGTTCTGCGATCCCCACGCATGATACATCGCCATGGGCCGCTGGGTGATGGCGTGCATGGGGAACTCGTCTGCGCTCACCATCTCACCCTCAAAGGGCGCATACCAGAACGGAATGGGATCGAAGTAGGTCTCGATGCGGCTGCGGTGTTCGGGTGGCGGCATCACGGCACCGAAGCCCCGGGCGGCGAGGCGGAACTTCTGCAGCGGCTCGGAATAGAGCTGATGGATGATGGGCTCGGGCCGGGCGAGGAAGCCCATGAAGGTTGCCCAATCGAGATAGTCCCAGTTCACGTGCTTGTAGTATTTGGCGCGGTCGGGGATTTCCTGGAACCAGTGGCAGCCGTTGGCGATGTATTGTTCAAGCTGCTTCGGGTTCACCGGCCCCCTGCCTGACATGCGCCCTTCTGGCCCACGGAAACCAGCGAGCGGCCCAAGGCCCGGCGCGCGTTCATGGTTGACCAGATAATCGGAATAGCCGCCGGGGTAGCGGGGGTTGCCATCCTGCGTGACCATGGCAGGCAGGCCGAGGCGCGCGCCCAGATCAAGCAGCACATCCTGGAAGGGCCGCACGTCGCGGTCCGGTTCCACCACGGGCTGGCGGATGGAGTCAGCCGGGCCGTCGGCATCGGAGATCGGGCGGTCGAGCAGCGAGATCGCATCCCAGCGTTCGAGGTAGGTGGTGTCCGGCAGGATGAGGTCAGCGTAGTGCACCATCTCCGAGGCATAGGCGTCGGAATAGATGATGCGGGGAATCACATATTCTCCGTCACCGCGTTTGGCCGTGAGGGCCGAGATGGTGTCCGGCACGTTCATGGCCGAGTTCCAGCTCATGTTGGCCATGTACATGAAGAGCACATCCACGGGGTAAGGGTCGCCCTTGGCCGCGTTGTTGATGACCATGTGCATCATGCCATGGGCGGAGAGCGGTGCATCCCAGGAATAGGCCTTGTCGATGCGCTGCGGCGTGCCGTGCGCGTCCACCAGCAGGTCTTCGGGCGAGGTGACGAAGCCCAGCGGGGGACCGGGCAGCGGCGTCAACGGCTTCACCTGTCCTGGCTTGCCTGCGGGCTTCACGCCCGGCGGAATGGGCTTGGGGAATGGCGGCTTGTAGCGCGTGCCGCCGGGGCAATCGATGGTGCCCAGCATGATCTGCAAGAGGTGGATGGTGCGGCAGGTGTGGAAGCCGTTGGAATGGGCGGAGATACCGCGCATGGCATGGAATGCGACGGGGCGGCCACGCGTCTTCTCGTACTGGCGGCCAAGATAATCCGTCCACGGAATATCAATTTCGATTGTTTCCTCGAAAGCGGTGTGGGCCAGTTCCGCCGCGATGCGGCGGATGGTGGCGGCTGGCACGCCGCATTGGGCCGCCACGGTTTCGGGCGCGTAGTCCTTCGAGAGGAAGCGCTCGGCCACCAGCGTGAAGGAGGTGACGACCTTGCGGCCATCGGCCAGCGTGAAACGGCCCATGAGCGGCGGGTTGATGCCGTAGGTGCCCGCGACCTTGGTGCCTTCGGTCTGCGGGTCATAGACCAGTGCCGTGCCCGCAGCATTCCGCAGGACGAGACCGTCATCGGCAGCGCCGGGATTTTCGATCACCAGCCAGGGTGCGTTGGTGAAGCGCAGGAGATATTCGCCATCGATCCGCTGGGCTTCCAGCAGGGTGTGGATGAGGGCGCCCGCAAACAATCCGTCGGTGCCCGGCGTGATGCCGATCCATTCATCGGCGATGGCGGAATAGCCGGTCTTCACCGGGTTGATGGCGACGATCTTGGCGCCGCGCTTCTTCAGCTTTCCAAGCCCGGTCTTGATCGGGTTTGAAGCATGGTCTTCGGCCACGCCAAAGAGCATGAAATATTTGGTGTGGTGCCAGTCCGGCTCGCCGAATTCCCAGAAGCTGCCGCCATAGGTGTAAAGCCCTGCGGCGGCCATGTTGACCGAGCAGAATCCTCCGTGTGCGGCGTAATTCGGTGTTCCGAATTGTGAGGCCCACCAGCCGGTGAGCGCCTGCGACTGGTCGCGTCCAGTGAAGAAGGCGAGTTTCTTCGGATCGGTGTTGCGCACTTGCGAGAGCCACAGCGTGGCGGTGCGCAGCGCCTCTTCCCACTCGATTTCGCGGAACTCGCCGGAGCCGCGCTCACCGACGCGGATCAGGGGCTTCGACAGGCGCGACGGCGAGGTGTGCTGCATGATGCCCGAGGCACCCTTGCCGCAGATCACGCCCTTGTTGACGGGATGGTCCTTGTTGCCCTCGATATAGGTGACGCCGCCATCCTTCAGGTACACCTTGATGCCGCAACGGCAGGCGCACATGTAGCATGTGGTGGTCTTGATCTCGTCCCAGGTCTTGAGCTGGGTATTGACCTGTGGCTGGCTCATCGTTTCCCTGTCCGGACACAGCTTACATGCATGCAGAAATCGCGCATGAGCCAGAAATCCTCACGTCTGGATTTATGGGGCAAATTGGCCCTATGATAGGGCCAGTCAGACCAAACCACGGAACCAAGCATCTTGCGCGATTGGCTTATCCACCTGAAAAGAACAGAGTTTTCCAGCTTGCAGGCACAGATCAGGGAGGCCCTTGTCTCGGCCATCCTGGACCGAAAACTGGACCAGTCTGAGCCCATCCCATCGACCCGCAAGATGGCGAAGTCGCTGGGCGTGTCGCGCAACACGGTGGTGCTGGCCTACCAGGGGCTGCTGGACGACGGTTACCTCGTGGCGCGTGAACGCTCTGGCTACTACGTGGCCGACAAGGCGCTGGAAGACACCGCGACATCGGTGCGGCCCGTCATCACGCGGGCCAAGAGTGGTGCTGCCGCCGACGTGGCGCGCCAGTTCAAGACGCGGCCCTCACTGCAGGAAAACCAGACCAAGCCGCTGAACTGGCAGGACTACACCTATCCCTTCATCTACGGACAGGTGGACCACACGCTGTTTCCGCTGGCCGAGTGGCGCGAGTGCACACGGCAGGCGCTGGGCAAGAAATGGCTTGGCGCATGGACCAATGATTCATGGGCCCATGATGACCCGCTTCTGGTGGAACAGATCCGCCGCCGCATCCTGCCGCGGCGCGGCATCATGGCAAGCGATGACGAAATCCTGATCACGCTGGGCGCGCAGAACGCCCTGTTCCTCTTGTCCAGCCTGCTCGTGGACCGCACCAGCAAGGTGGGACTGGAAGACCCCTGCTACACCGACGCCCGCAACATGTTCCGCCTGCGCACCGAGCAGGTGAAGCTGCTGCCCGTCGACGAACAGGGTCTTGTTGTCAATTCGGCACTTGATGAACTCGACCTCGTCTTCACCACGCCCAGCCACCAGTTCCCGACGACCGTGACGATGCCGCTGGAGCGGCGACTTGCGCTTCTGAAAAAGGCACAGGAACAGGACTTCCTGGTGATCGAGGATGACTACGAATTCGAGACCAATTATGTGAACGAGCCCTGCCCGGCGCTGAAGTCGCTGGATGATGATGGCCGCGTGATCTATGTGGGCTCGCTTTCCAAGACGCTGTTTCCGGGACTTCGACTCGGCTTCATGGTGGGGCCGCGCGAACTGATCGCGGAGGCGCGCGCGCTGCGCCGCCTGATGGTGCGCCACGCCCCCAACAACAACCAGCGCGCCGCCGCATTGTTCCTCTCGCTTGGCCATCACGACACGCTGATCCGTCGCCTGCACAAGTCCTATCGGGCCCGCTGGGAGATCATGGGCAAGGCGCTGGCCGATCACCTGCCCAATGCGTCGCGCAATCCGTCCTTCGGTGGCACGGCCTATTGGGTGAAGGGGCCCGCCAAACTCGACAGCGGCGAACTCTACAAGGCGGCGCTGGCGAAGAGCATCTTCATCGAGCCGGGACGCATCACTTTTGGCGGTGCCAAACCGCCGCTCAACTATTTCCGCCTCGCATTTTCTTCCATTGATGAAAAGAAGATCGAGCCCGGCATCAAGCTGCTGGCCGAAACAATCCGGGCGCTTGGCTGAGGCATGAGCGGGACCACTGCCGAGCAGAACCGCCTGAAGGCCGCGCTGTTCGCGGTCGGCTCGGTCGGGCTTGCCTCGATGCAGGACGCCATCGTGAAGAGCGTGAGCAACGACCTGCCCGCCTATGAGACGGTGATTTTCCGCACCGTCGCCTCCCTGCCACTGCTTCTTGGCTGGCTGGTCTATTCGGGCGCGCTCTCCAACCTGTTCCCCTCACGCATGCTGGGGCTGCTGTTCCTGCGCTCCTTCATCCTGTGCACGGCCTATTTCGGTTTTGTGCTGTCGATTGCGGCATTGCCGATCGCGACGTCGGTCTCGATCTACTTCACCATGCCCTTTGTGGTGGCCGCACTTGCTGGCTGGTCACTGGGCGAGCGCGTGCCGCCCTACCGCTGGATTGCCATTGCCATCGGTTTCGCAGGCGTGCTGCTGATGGTGCGCCCAGGATCGGAAGCCTTCCAGCCCGCGGCACTTTTCGCATTGTGGTCGGCGGTCGGTTACGCCATCGGCCAGATGATCGGGCGGCACCTTTCGATGCGGATCGAGTCCGCCGTCATCGCCAATTGGCAGAACGTCACCTATTTCAGCGTTGCCGTGCTTGTGGGACTTGTGACGCCGTTCTTTGCCCATGCGGGTATCGAGGACAAGTCCATGGCCTTCCTGCTGCGGCCCTGGGTCTGGCCGGATGCGACGCAGTTCGTTCTTCTCATCATCATGGGCGTTCTGAGCGCGCTGGCCAGTGCAGGCTTCATTCTTGCCTATCGCCACGGCGAAGCGAATTTCGTGGCGCCGTTCGAATACACCGCGCTGCTCTGGGCCGTCATGAACGGTGTGGTGTTCTTTGGCGACTTCCCCGATTCCACCACCTGGGCCGGGGCTGCCATTGTGGTGAGCGCCGGCGTCTGGATGTTGTGGCGGGACAGCACACTAAACCATCGATAGAAAACCAGCGGTTTCCGCTGTTGCGCATGTGCCACAAATGGCCAGTTAATGAACAGTAAACGGATCAACGCTTGCCGGTGCTGAACCGCCCCGGATAGTTTGAACCCTGTCGGGGGCGACAGGGGATACAAAACCATGAATATGGCCCGCCGACTCGCAACAGCGCTTCTTCTCGGCAGCGCTCTCGCTTCTCCCGCCATTGCTGCGGATATCCAGCAGCCGATATCGTCCTGGACAGGCTGGCATGCGGGCGCAGGTGTTGGCTATGGCATGGTCAATCACGAGATTGACCTCGACGTGAACGCGCTTGGCGGCATCAACGCCGAATTCAGCGGCATCGGTGGCGAGGGTGGCCTTGCGACAATCGAAGCCGGCTACGACCACGAAGTCGGCTCCAATTACCTCATCGGTGCACAAGTCGATTACACCTACTCCGGCATCAGCACCGATATCTCCGGTTTCGTTGGTCCGGCTTCCGCCTCCTATCAACTGGAGGCCAGCAACTCCATCAGCGCCATCGTGCGTGGCGGCCGTCTGGTGAATGGCCACACCCTGCTCTACAGCCTCGCGGGCTGGACGCACACGTGGTGGAATGCGGATGCCTCGCTGAGCCTCGGCGGTCCGCCGCTTGGCCTCTCCTATGACTACGAAACAAACGGCCTCACCCTCGGTGGCGGCATCGAGAGTGTCGTTGGCAACAACACCACGCTGAAGCTCGAATACCGCTACACCATGAACGAGCCGGAGACGATCTTCGCCATTCCCGGCCTGGTTGACCTCGAAGAGAACGCAAACGTCCACACCATGCGCGCGGTGTTGTCCTACAGGCCGGGTATGGTGGCCAAGGAGATGGATGGCAGCGAGGAACGCTGGAGCGGGCTCCGCGCGGGTCTCGGTGGCGGTTACAGCATGGTCAACCATGTGCTGGAAGCCTCGGCGGCACCGGTGATCGGTGCTGAACTCTCCGGCATCGGCGGCGAAGGTTTCTTCGGCACGGTTGAGGTGGGCTATGACATGCTGCTGGGCGAACGTTTCGTCGCCGGCCTGCAGGCCGACTACTCCATGTCAACGGCCAGCACGGATCTTTCCGGCGCGGCGGTCATCGGCTCGCTGTCCTATGAACTGGAAGCAACGCACAACGCCAGCATCCTGGCGCGCGCCGGCTATCTCTCCAGCCCGGACGTGCTGTGGTACGGCATCGCGGGCTACACCCACACCTGGTTTAACGGGGAACTTGGCGTGCAGCCGATCGGCTTCAATGCGTCGTACGACTTTGATGAAGGTGGCCTGACCGTGGGCGCTGGCGTGGAAGTCATGCTGAACGACAGCTGGTCGTGGAAGTCCGAGTACCGTTACACCAGCCTCGACGACGTGAACATTGTCAGCTTCGGTCCATTTTCGCTGGATACGGCGACCAACATCCAGCAGGTGCGTTCGGTTCTCACCTACCGCTTCTGACCTGAACAACACTGTTCCTGAGATGCCACTGGTGCGATGCGCCAGTGGTATTTTCATTCCACCGGAAGGCCGCCACCCGCCTTCACGGTTCTCAGCGCCAGCGACGACTGGATGCGCTGCAGGCCCGGCAGGCGGGCCAGCCTGGTTCGGTGGATGCGCTCATAGTCCTCGGCGTCACGGGCCACGACGCGGAGCAGATAGTCAAACTGGCCACTCATGAGGTGGCATTCGAGGATCTCCGGCACGCGCGACACCGCCTTCTCGAACTTCTCGAAAGCCTCTTCCGTTTGTGCGGCGAGAGACACCTCCACAAAGAACTCGTTGGCGAAACCGAGCTGCTTGCGGTTCAACTGGGCGCCGTAGCCCTGGATGAGCCCCGTCTCCTCCATCGCCTTGATGCGGCGGTGGCAGGTGGAGGGCGACAGGCCAGCCTTGGCGGCAATGTCCGTCAGTGGAATCTGGGCGGAGGATTGCAGCGTTTTCAGGATGATTTTGTCTGATTTATCCAATTCATGCAAATTCATTGCATTCCTGTAGCACGATCCGGAAAATTTTTCCAGCGTGTGCGCACCCGGCCCTGGCCTTCGGGAAAACATTGCAGGCGCTATCGCGTATCGTCCGCAGCTTCAAGACGGAGGAAACCAGAAAATGCTCATCGGCGTGCCGAAGGAAATCAAGAACCATGAATACCGCGTGGGCATGACGCCCGTGTCGGTGCGTGAAGCCGTGCGCGGCGGCCACAGCGTATGGGTGCAGACCCATGCCGGTGAAGGCATCGGCGCTTCGGATGCCGACTATGAAAAGGCCGGTGCCAAGATCATTCCCACGGCGGACGAAATTTTCGCCAAGGCGGACATGATCGTGAAGGTCAAGGAACCGCAGGCAGGCGAGCGCAAGATGCTGCGCGAAGGCCAGATCCTCTACACCTACCTGCACCTCGCGCCCGATCCGGAGCAGACCAAGGACCTGGTCAATTCCGGCGCCATCTGCATTGCCTATGAAACCGTGACCAGCCCGCGCGGTGGCCTGCCGCTGCTGGCCCCCATGAGCCAGGTTGCGGGCCGTATGTCGGTGCAGTCCGGCGCCCATTGCCTTGAGAAGGCGCAAGGCGGCCGTGGCGTGCTGCTGGGCGGCGTGCCCGGCGTTGCGCCTGCGAAGGTTGTCATTCTCGGCGGCGGTGTCGTCGGCACCAATGCCGCAGCCATGGCGCTGGGCCTGGGCGCGGATGTCACCATCCTTGAAAAATCAACCGACCGCATGGAAGAACTGGTGGCGCGCTTCGGCACGCAGCTGAAGACGGTTTATTCCACGCAGGGTGCGGTGGAAGACGAATGCGCCGAGGCCGATCTCGTGATCGGCGGCGTGCTCATCCCCGGTGCTGCCGCTCCGAAGCTGGTGACGAAGAAGATGTTGCCGACGTGGAAGAAGGGCTCCGTTCTGGTGGACGTCGCCATCGACCAGGGCGGCTGTGCCGAAACCTCGAAGGCCACGACACATGCCAACCCGACTTACGAGGTGGATGGCGTCATTCACTACTGCGTCGCCAACATGCCCGGCGGCGTGGCGCGCACGTCAACCTACGCCCTCAACAACGTGACGCTGCCCTTCGGGCTCGCCATCGCCAACAAGGGCTGGAAGAAGGCCCTCGCAGATGATGCTCACCTGCGCAACGGCCTCAACGTCGCCGGTGGCAAGGTCACCTACAAGGCGGTGGCTGACGATCTTGGCTATGCCTACGTTCCTGCAGACAAGGTGATCGGCTGAACCTGACGCAGCGCGCCATTCCTCCTGCGCTGTCAAAGATCCCCGTCCGGCTCTGCCGGGCGGGGATTTTTTCATGTGCGGCGGAATGGATGCCTCAGGCACCTTCGCCCGGCTTGGTGCGCAGGTAGTAGTTGGCCTGCTTGCCATAGATCAGTCCGCGCAGGAGGTTCCGCATGCGCTCCGACTTGCGCAGGGGATCGAGAACGGCGCGAAGCGCGTCGTGCGCTGCCACCTTGGCTGCATCAAGGGTTGGCGACGCGCCGGGCGGGCGCTGCGGCAGGCCGAAGCGGCGGAGCGTGCCGTTCATGGTGCGGATCTTGTTGAGGCGCACCACCTCCGGCGTCTTCCAGGTCATGGCCATGGAAATGGAATAGCTTGACCCCGTCGAGACCCAATGGGGGATGACATAGGGCATGTGCAGCGCGTCGCCCGGCTTCAGCGTGTGCAGGGTAGCGCGCGATTCGAACCAGTCCTCATAGCCGATGTAGCGGTGCTTGCTGGGCGCGATTTCCATGTCCTCTTCCGAGACAAGCGCGCGATCGGTGTTGTCAAAGGTGCGGACAAACTTGTCGCCGTGGATCTGGATCAGGATGTTTTCTTCCATGTCGATATGGAACGGCGTTGTCGCCTTGGCGGAGGAGACGAAGATGAAGCCCTGGATGTCCTCGAAATCCCCGGCGGAGCGGCCGGCGGCGAGGTTGGCCTCGCGCACGAAGGTCTCCAGCACCGAGCGGTAGGCGGGATGGCTCTCGACGCGCTTCAACACCATCCAGGCATTGTCCACCTCGATCGAGCGGATCACCTCCGCGGGCGGCTTGTCGATGCGCGGCACATCCTCCAGCTTCACGCCGATTGCCAGCTTGCCGGAATTGTATTCAATGCGGTCACCCGGCATGGACTGGGCCAGTTCAACAAGGCGCGGCAGGGTGAAGAGCGGATGACCGGCCAGCGCATGTTTCAGCGTGAAGGCCTCCTTGAGGAATTTGGTTTTTGCGGTGGTGTCGTCGATGGTGACAAGGGTCATGAAGCTCTCCGTCCGGTCAGCCGCAGGTAAACCTGCTTGATGGCAGCACGCGCTGCATCTTTCGTGCCATGGAATTTCGCAATCGCGGCAAAGGCCGCGGAAGAGACACCTGGGCCTGCGATCACCACGTCCATGCAGGTGATGCGGTCACGCCAGATGCGGTCGATCATGGGGTGATCGGGAATGGCGTTGGAATCCGCCAGCCGCAGGCCCGGCTCGGCAAACATGAGGCGCGTCGCCTCCAGCACCAGCAGCACGCCGGGCGAGAATTTCGCGTAGTCCTGGTCATAACCGATCTTGCCCAGGGTTGCTTCGCCACCGTCCACGAGGGCAAAAAGTGAGGCCAGCGGCTTGCCATCAAGGCGCAGGGTCCAGAAGCGCACCTTGCCTTGCGCGTGCATGGCGGCCAGGCCGGCGGCGAGTCCTTGCGCGGCTGTCCGGCTGTTGAGAATGGCAGTGCCCCGCCGGCCCTTCCAGCCCGATGCCTCGACCTCAAGGAAAGCCTTGATATGTTCAGCGAGATCACCGTCACGGCTGAGGTCATCCAGCACGAGGGTGCCCTGCTCAGACAGCCTCGCCTTGAGGCGCTTCAGTTCCTTGCGGCGCTTGTGGTCAAAATTCTCCATCATCCAGGAGTCGAAATCACCGCTGAGGTCGAGTGCGGCGCGCTGCCAGGATTTGAGCACATGAACCCGGGGCGAGGCCTTCAGCAGTGCCTGCGTCACGGGATGGTCTAGGGGCACGGAGCGCAGCACGAGCGGCACGCCCAACTGGTCCAGAAACTGTTCCGCTTCAGCAACCGCGGGCCTGCGCGATACCGAGGGCAGCGGACATGGCGTCAGCGCCGTTGTCATGGACTGAACATGGGCGAGCGGCAGGAGCGCGCGCCTGGCCGCAAACAGCCGGAACGGCCCCGCGCCTGTCCCCGTCACAAGTGTCGACGTGCCGGGCACATGTGCCAAAACGGCACGCATCCAGTCGGCGTCGGAGAAAGCAGAGGCGGAGGGCGTCATCATGGCCATGCCCCTGCAATATGCCCGCCAAGCCGCGCAGGTTTGGTTAACCCGCAAACGGAAAAGGCCGGGTCGCGGGACCCGGCCTCATCACGTCTGATTGATCAGGACGCTTATGCGTCAGACTTGGTGGCGAGAACCTGGCGGCCCTTGTAGGTGCCGGACTTCAGGTCGATGTGATGCGGACGGCGCAGTTCGCCCGAGGTCTTGTCCTCGATCACCGTCACGGTCGGCATCTTGTGGCCGGAACGGCGCATGCCAATGCGGCTCTTGGACATTTTTTTGCGTGGAACAGCCATGATCTAAACCTCTGAAATCTCTTTAAAAACGGGAATCGCCCCGGTCCGGGGCGCGAAATCTGGGGGGTCTATAGCCACTTCTTGCGGTCGAGGCAAGTGAGGTATGGCCCCATGGTGCGGGCCCGGCGTTCGATGACATTGGCAAGGATGCGCACCCGCTTCGAGGGTTTTCCGGCCTTGCGCTTGATCGGGTTGGGAAGAACGGCGGCCAGAAGTGCTGCCTCGCGGCGGCTGAGCTTGGCTGCGGACTTCTTGAAATGGTGCTGCGCCGCCGCCTCCGCGCCATAAACGCCCGGCGCCCATTCCACGATGTTGAGATAGACCTCGATCATCCGGCGCTTGGTCCATACGCCATCCATCCACAGGGCAACCGGCATTTCCACCACCTTGCGGATGGCGCCCAAAGGCCCGCGGCCTTCCCAGAGGAAGAGGTTCTTGGCGGCCTGCATGGAAATGGTGGAGGCCCCGCGCACCGGCCCCTCATCGTCATCGAAGGCGTCTTCCACCACGCCCTGGAACTCGATCCAGTCCACACCATGGTGGGAGCAGAAGCGCGCATCTTCGGAGCTGATGACGGAGGCCGCGAGATAGGGTGACATCTCGTCAAGGCCGACCCAGTCCTTGCTGATGCCATTGCCGGAAAAAAGACGGAAGACCATGAGATTGGAGACGGGCGGTGGGACCACCCCATAGACGACGGTCATCACAAACGGCCATGCCACCATGATCGCCAGCGCCACCAGCACGCGGCGCTGCCAGGTGCTGCGCTTTTCCCAGAAGGCGGCGAGGCGGGGAAAGCGTTGGGCCCATGCAGGTGGCTGCCCGGCTGCTTCGGATGCGGGCGGCGGCGGTTCAGCCTCTGGCGTTACCCGCTTGCGCGGGGCCCAGGGGAGTTTCTCCCGGGCGGACTTCGCGCCCCTCTGTTGAGATTTCGGTGCCATCTGCGTATGGGAGCGCATATTGCGGAATTGGACACGTGGCACAAGAGCAGCACATTTCATTCGAAACGGCCCTCGCCTGGACGGCGCAACGGGTCGAGGCGGAACTGGACCGGCTCCTGCCCGCACGTGCCGGCGACCGGCTGCGCGATGCGATGCGCTACGCGAGCCTCGGACAGGGCAAGCGGTTGCGGCCTTTCCTCGTGATGCAGTCGGCAGCCCTGTTCGGCCAGCCGGAGGCACAGGCCCTGCGTGTGGCAGCCGCCCTGGAATGCGTGCACTGCTATTCCCTCGTCCACGACGACCTTCCCGCCATGGACAATGACGATCTGCGGCGCGGGCAGCCGACGACGCACCGCAAGTTCGACGAGGCGACCGCCATCCTTGCAGGCGACGGGCTTCTGACCTTTGCCTTCGAGATTGTTGCAGATGTGGCGACACACGATGACCCCGCCATCCGCAGCGCGCTGGTGCTGGAACTGGCGCGGGCCTCCGGCGAGGCGGGCATGGTGGGCGGACAGATGAAAGACATCGAGGCGGAGGCCGGGGGCTTTGCTTCTTATGCCGCCATCGCCGCCATGCAGGGCATGAAGACGGGGGCCCTCTTCCGCTTTGCCTGCGAGGCAGGCGCCATCATGGCGGGGGCGGACCGTGCACCGCTTCGTCAGTATGCGGAGCATGTGGGTCTTGCCTTCCAGATTGCCGACGACATTCTCGATGTCGAGTCGGATGCCGCAACACTTGGCAAGGCCACCGGCAAGGACAGGGACCGGGGCAAGGCGACCTTCGTCGATTTCCTCGGTCTTGCCGGGGCAAAGGCCGAAGCCGCGCGTCTCACCGACGCCGCCGTCACGGCACTGGCGCCATATGGCGAAAGAGCACAGCTGTTGCGGGAGACCGCGCGCTTCATGATCACCCGCAAGAAGTGATCAGCGCGAAAGCACCTTCAGCGCCTCGTCATAGCTCTGCACCGGATAGACGTAGCCCCTCCGGATGGCGAAGCGCCAGGTGAGTTGAGGCGAGCGGGCGACATCTTCCGGGGTGACGGCGAGAATGCCGTCCTTGTCGTTGGGCGAGAGGCCGTCCTTCAGCATCACGTTGGCCGTGACGCCCTGCAGTTCCGCCGCCTTGGCGAGACCGTACTGGATGAAGCCGGAACAGATGAATTGCGGGGGAACCCATTTGTGCAGGCGGCGCGTGGTGCTGTTGATGGCATGTTCCAGCGAGCGGTGCTGGCCCTTGCTGAGCGTGAACCAGCCGAGCCGCAGGCTGAACAGTGCTGACAGCCCCATGCGCATGACGCGGCCAAAGTCATAGCCGGACTTCACATGGTCCAGCATGAGGCCGCGCACCTTCTTGAAGTAGGCCTCGCTGAACTGCTCGCCCTCCAGCCGCAGGATGACAATTTCGGATTGGGGTTTGCGGCCCGCGATGTAGTCGCGGATATTGGCGAGGCCCACGCCCTCGCGCACGCTTTCGACGAGGAAGCTGCTGTTGAAGCCTTCGTCCGGGTGCGCGACGAGAAACACAAGTGCGGCGTGGCTGAAGGCGCTGCCCGTGGCCCAGCGGATGGCCCAGCTCATGAAGGTGGTGCTGCGCGAGAGGATGATGTCGCCGACGCGCAGGTTGGCAGGCGCGTCGGCGAGGAAAGCCTTGACGGTGATGGCCTCAGCCATGATGTGCCGAACGCCCACCCTTGCCCCAGCGCTCGCGCACGTAGGCTTCGACGATGTCCTTGAACTGTGTGGCAATGTTCTCGCCGCGCAGGGTTTTCACCTTCTGGCCGTCAACATAGACCGGTGCCGCAGGCAGTTCGCCGGTGCCGGGGAGCGAGATGCCGATGTCGGCATGTTTCGATTCGCCGGGGCCGTTGACGATGCAGCCCATGACCGCGAGTTGCAGCGTTTCGAAACCGGGATACTGCTGGCGCCATTCCGGCATGCGGGTGCGGACATGGGACTGGATGTCCTGCGCCAGTTCCTGAAACACGGTTGACGTGGTGCGGCCACAGCCGGGACAGGCGATGACCATGGGGGCGAAGGCGCGCAAGCCCATGGTCTGGAGGATTTCCTGCGCCACGATCACCTCGCGGGTGCGGTCGCCGCCGGGTTCGGGTGTGAGCGAAATGCGGATGGTGTCGCCGATCCCCTCCTGCAACAGAACCGCCAATGCCGCCGTCGAGGCTACGATGCCCTTTGAGCCCATGCCAGCCTCGGTGAGACCGAGATGCAGCGCATGGTCGCCGCGCGCCGCCAGCAGGCGATAGACGGCGATGAGGTCCTGCACCTCGGAACACTTGGCGGAGATGATGATTTTGTTGCGGGCGAGGCCCAGTTCTTCCGCACGGGCCGCCGAGAGCAGTCCGGACTGCACCACGGCCTCGTGCATCACGGCGCGCGCCTCCAGAGGCTGTGCGGACTTGTGGTTCTCGTCCATCAACTTGGTCAGCAGGGACTGGTCGAGCGAGCCCCAGTTGACGCCGATGCGGACCGGCTTGCCATGCCGGATAGCGATCTCGATCATCTGGGCGAAGTTGCGGTCCTGCTTTTCCTTGAAGCCGACGTTGCCCGGATTGATGCGGTATTTGTCGAGTGCTTCGGCACAGGCCGGGAATTGCGAAAGAAGGAGATGGCCGTTGTAGTGGAAGTCGCCCACCAGCGGCACGTTCAGCCCCATCCTGAGGAGACGTTCACGGATCGCCGGCACGGCGGCGGCGGATTCCTCGCGGTCCACCGTGATGCGCACCAGTTCAGAGCCGGCGCGGGCCAGTTCCGCGACCTGGCGCGCGGTTCCCTCTGCGTCAGCGGTGTCGGTGTTGGTCATCGACTGGACGACAACGGGGTGACCGCCACCCACCATGACATTGCCCACCATGACACCAACGGAAGCGCGGCGCGGCTGTGTTGCGGAGAAATTCATGCGTAATCCTCTTGCGCCGCTAACTGCGTCGTCCGAGCGGCAAGGTCAAGACAAAGAGCAGGCCTGCCGACAGGACGATGGAGGGGCCCGCCACCGTGCCCCAGGCCGCCGACATGAAGAGGCCCGCCAGCACGGCAAGGGCCGCAAACACAATGCTCAAGAGCGCCATGCCCTCCGGCGTCGCCGACAGCCTGCGCGCGGCGGCGGCGGGAATGACCGTCAGCGCCGTGATCAGCAGCAGGCCGACGATCTTCATGGAGATCGCCACCACGAAGGCGATGAGCAGCGTGAAGAGCAGTTCCACCCGCTGCACGTTGATGCCCTCGGCGCGGGCCAGGTCCTCGTGCACGGAGATGGCGATCATCCGGCGCCAGAGCAGCCCGAGCAGGATCAGCGCAAGGGCCGTTACCCCCCACACCGTCCAGACATCGGCGGTGGAGACGGTGAGCACGTCTCCAAACAGGATGTCGAGGTGACCGGTCACCGCGCCCGTCACCAGACCGATCACCACCACGCCCAAGGCCAAGGCCGTGTGCGATAGGATGCCGAGGATTGTATCCACCGCCAGCTGCTGCTGACGGCGGAGCGCGATCAGGACAAGTGCGAGGATCATCGCGACAACAATCGCCCCCACCGCGATGTTGACGTTGAACAGCAAGCCAAGCCCTGCCCCCAGCAAGCCGGCGTGGGCCAGCGTTTCGCCGAAATAAGCCATGCGGCGCCAGACGATGAAGCAGCCGATGGGGCCAGCGACCAAGGCAACAGCAAGGCCAGCCATGATGGCGCGGCGGAAAAACGGTTCAGAGAGAATGTCCAGCATCTGCGCCATGCTCAGTGCTTGTGGCCATGGTCATGACCGTGGTGATGGTCATGGTTGTGGTCATGGTGGCCATGGCTTTCGTGGTCATGGTCGTGGTGGTGCGTGTAGGCGGCGATCATGCGCGCGGCGGCGGGTCCAAAGAGTTTGGCAAACTCCGGGTCTTTCTGCACGGCGGTGGGGCCGCCTTCGCAGCAGACATGGGCGTTGAGGCAGACGACGTGGTCACTCTCGGCCATCACCATGTGAAGGTCGTGGCTTACCATCAGGATGCCGCAGCCATGGCTCTTGCGGATGGCTGAAATCAGTTCGTAGAGCTTCACCTCGCCATGAAAATCCACGGCCTGCACAGGTTCGTCGAGCACCAGCAACTGCGGCTTGCGCAGCAGGGCGCGGGCCAGCAGCACGCGCTGCAATTCGCCGCCGGACAGGTCCGTCACCCGCGCGTCGATCAGGTGGGCCACACCGGTTTCGGCAAGGGCGGCGGCAATGTCGATCTCGGGCGCGGTGAGTGTCAGCGTCATCAGGCGGCGCACTGAGAGCGGCACGTTCATGGCCAGCGGAAAGCGTTGCGGCACATAGCCGACACGCAGGTTCTGTGACTTCTCGATGCGACCCGAGGTGGCGGGCAAGAGGCCGAGCAGCACCTTGACCAGCGTGGATTTACCCGCGCCATTGGGTCCGATGATGGTGACGATCTCGCCCGGCCGCACCGCGAGGTTCACGCGGTCGAGGATCACGCGTCCTCCCGCCTTCAGCGTCACGTCATGGGCGGCAACCAGCGCGTTGTTGACCTTGAGCATCAGACGCTCCGGCAATGGGCGCAAAGGCCGGACAGTTCGACGACGGAATGCTTCACGGTGAAGCCCTGGGCGCGGGCCGCATCAAGAAGGCCCGCCGCGGCGGCACGGTCCAGCACTTCCGAGACATTGCTGCAGGTCTCGCAGATCAACAGGGCGGCAGGTGCGCCATCATGCTGTTCGGCGCAGGCGACGTAGGCGTTGCGGCTTTCGATCTTGTGGACAAGGTTCTGCTCCTGCAGGAATTCCAACGCGCGATACACCGTGATCGGAGCGGGCCTGGGCCCGTGCACCGCCATGCGTTCGATGATTTCATAGGCACCCACGGCCTGGTGGCTTTCGGCCACACAGGCCAGCACATCCCGGCGCTGCCCGGTGAGGCGGGCACCGCTGCGGGCACAGACCTGTTCCGCATGGGAGACGATGTTGGCGGTGCAGCGGTGGTGGTCATGCTTGGGGCTGGGGAAGGTCATGCTTGTTATATTATAACATTTCAAGTCGGGCGCAATCACCCGGTATCGGGCTTCCCGTTCAAGTGGCGTTCAGACGGACAGGCGCAGTGTGCGGGCAACACTGGAGAGCCCCATGCGCACACCCCTGATTCTTGCCGCCGCCCTCACAACCCTTCTGGCGGCCCCAGCCTTTGCCATTGACTTCAAAGCCTCGGACGGTGGCTCCATCGAGTTCGACATGCCCGGCAACAACATCTGCTGCTCGTATTTCCCCAAGGCGACGGACGGCGCCAAACTCTCCTGCTCGCGCGTCAATCCGAAGTACTGGACCGTCATTCTCACGCCGCGTGGCCAGATGACGGTTTACAAGGACCCCGGCGAAGTGCCGGGCTGCGGCTATGGCGAGCCGCTTGGCAACATCTTCACCTATGGCAGCACCTGGAAGCAGGACGGCATCACCTGCACCTCCTCCAGGAAGGGCCTGACCTGCAAGGCCAACGGCAAGGGCTTCAGGCTCTCGCGCTCAGGTCTGGTGAAATACTGAGACAGGCCCTTGCCACGGGACAGACACGGCCTGAAGAAGGGCCATGGCCATTCTTGTTCTCAATGCCGGGTCTTCCTCCCTCAAGTTCGCGGTCTATGACGAAACGCCCTTGCGCGAGCGTTTGCGCGGACAGGTGAGCGGCATCGGCACCGGCCCACGCCTGCAAAGCGGCGCGACCGACGAGCCCCTGCCCGCCTCCACGACTTACCGCGATGGCCTCGCGATCCTGCTCAAATGGCTTGCGGGCCAAGGCATTGCGCCCGCAGGCATCAGCGGCGTGGGGCACCGTGTCGTGCATGGCGGATCAGCCTTCATCGCGCCCACGCGCATTGACGATGGCGTGCTTGCCACCCTCGACAGCCTGCGCAGTCTGGCCCCCCTGCACCTGCCCTTCGGCATTGGCGTGCTGCGGGACATGCGGAATCTCCTGCCGGAGGTCGCGCACATCGCCTGCTTCGACACGGCCTTTCATGCCACACAGCCGGAGCTCGCCACGCGCCTGCCGCTGCCGCGCGGCTATTTCGACAAGGGCTATCGCCGCTACGGTTTTCACGGGCTGAATTATGAGCATCTGGTTGCGGCCTATCCGGAACAGGTGGGGCGGCCCCTGCCGCGCCGTGTGCTGGCGGCGCATCTGGGCTCGGGCGCATCCATGTGCGGCATTCTTGATGGCCGGAGCGTTGCCACCACCATGGGCTTCTCGACGGCGGATGGCCTTGTCATGGGCACGCGCACCGGCTCCATCGATCCCGGCGTGCTGGTGGCCCTGCTGCGTGACGAGAAACTGACACTCGACCAACTGGAAGACCTGCTCTACCGCAGGAGCGGCCTGCTTGGGCTTTCGGGCGTCTCCAGCGACATGCGCGTGCTGCTGTCCAGCGACAGGAAAGAGGCGGCGGAAGCGGTGGAGTATTACTGCTATTCCGCCGCGCGCCACGCGGCTTCGCTTGTGCCGGCACTGGGTGGTGTGGATGCCATCCTGTTCACGGGCGGTGTCGGCGAGAATGCCGCTCCGGTGCGGGCACGCATCCTCACGCATCTGTCCTGGCTTGGCGTTGCGGGGGATGATGTGCATGTGATCCCCGCCAACGAGGAACTCACCATGGCACGGCATGTGGCGGGTGTTTTGGCTGTTTGACGGTCTCACGCCATGGCGAGCAACAATGCCGCCGTGTCTACGATGTCATCCACCGTGGCACCGCGCGAGAGGTCGGAGACGGGCCGCGCAAAGCCCTGCAGGATCGGGCCGATGGCTTGCGCGCCCGCGAGATACTGCGTGAGCTTGTAGGCGATGTTGCCAGCATCAAGGTCAGGGAAGACCAGAACATTGGCGCGGCCCGCAACGGCGCTGGGCTCCTTCACCTTGCGCGCGGCGACCGCCTGCGAAAGAGCCGCATCGCCCTGCAGTTCTCCGTCAATCAGAAGTTCAGGCGCGCGGGTTTTCACGATCCCCAATGCCTCGCGCACTTTCTCCGCGTCGGCATGATCGCCTGAACCCTTGGTGGAGAAGGACAGCAGGGCGACGCGCGGTTCGCCCTCCAGCACTGCGCGCGCACTGGCGGCTGAGGCGATGGCGATGTCGGCCAGTTGCGCAGCCGTTGGCTGCACGTTCACGGCGCAATCGGCAAAGACGAGGCGGCGTTCCGGCCATTGCATCAGGAAGAAGCTGGATGGCGTTTCAATCGCCGGCGCGAGGCCGATGGTCATCAACGCTGCCTCGATGACACGCGCCGTGGCGTTGGCGGCACCCGCGAGCATGGCATCCGCTCCGCCCGTCGCCACCAGACCGCCCGCGGCGAAGAGAGGTTTCGCCAGAAATTTCGCGGCCAGCGTGTCCGAGAGTTTGGGACGGACGGCGCGCAGCCGGGCGATGGCCTCCGGCGAGGCTGGTGGCACGTTCTCCGCGCCGAAGAGGATCACCCTGGCCAGGCCCTCCGCCTCGATGCGCTTCGCCGCCTCGGCGATGCGGGGGTCGTCTGCTTCTGGCATCACCAGTTTCAGATCCCTGCCCTTGATTTTGGCCTTGGCCTCAACAATCACTGACATGACGCAACCTCCGGAACCGGCGCATGACCAGCGAAGAAAAGACTGAAATCCATCGTGGCCTCAAGGGTGTCTATTTCGAGCGCTCCGCCTGCACCTTCATCGATGGCAAGGCAGGCGAACTGCGCTACCGGGGATACTCCATCCATGATCTTGCGCAACAGTCCACATTCGAGGAAACGGCCTACCTGCTGCTCAACGGTGACCTGCCCAATGCGGCACAGTTGCGGGAAACAGATGCGGTGCTGAAGGCGGCGCGGCAGATTCCGGGTGCTGTCATCGACATCATCCGTGCCATCGCCCAGGCCCACCCGATGGACGTGCTGCGCACCGCCGTCTCGGCGCTGGCGGCGTTCGATCCCCAGGCCGGTGACAACTCGCCGGAGGCGACGCGGGCCAAGGGCTTGCGGCTGTCCTCGCAGGTGCCTGTCATCGTTGGCACGCACGCCGCCTTGCGGGCGGGCAAGCCGGTGCCGGAGTCCGATCCGGCGCTTGGACACGCCGCCAATTTCCTCTGGCTCATCACCGGGCGGAAACCGTCCGCCGATGCCGCGCTGCTGATGGACCGCGACCTCATCCTCCATGCCGAACACGGCAGCAATGCCTCGTCCTTCACGGGCCGCGTGGTGATCGGCACCGAGGCCAACCTGCACGCGGCGATGACGGCGGCCATCGCCGCCCTGTCCGGCCCGGCCCATGGCGGTGCCGCCGAGGACGTGATGAAGATGGCGCAGGAGATCGGTGCCCCGGAAAACGCTGCCGCCTATGTCAAGGCCAAGCGCGCCGCGGGCGAGGCCGTCACCGGGTTCGGGCACCGCGTCTACCGCACCGAAGATCCGCGGGCGCGCCACATGCGCGATGGCGTGGAAAAGCTCTCGCGGGAAATGGGAGAGCCCAAGTGGTTCGCCATCCTGCAGGCCGTGGTCGATGCCATGAAGCCCTATGCGCGCTTCGGCGTGAATGTGAACGTCGATTTCTATTCCGGCGTCATCTATTACCTCAATGGCATCGCCCCTGACCTGTTCGTGCCGATCTTTGCCGTGGGCCGCGTGCCGGGGTGGACGGTGCAATGCCTCGAACAGCTGCAGAACAACATCCTGATCCGACCGCTCACGCTCTATGACGGGCCGCCGGCGCGGGACTATGTTCCCCTCGCCCAGCGGGGCTGATGCGCCACAATTCCCCATTTCTGCCCCGCCAGCGCCACAAAAGGTGACGACAAGTTAACCTGCGGGGCGTCTGGTGCCCCTCCCTGGGACGGCAATCGCGGGGTAGGCGGAATGGGCGTTCTGAGGCGCTGCATAGCGGCAATTGCCGTCTTTGGCTTGGCTGTGACAGGGTCCACCCTGGTGCTTGCCCAGTCGCGCGCCGAGAAGATCAACCAGAAGACTCTGAGCTTGATGGCGGCTGATCCGCAGTGGCTGGCCCAGACCATCAACATCGCCGCCGCCGTGCAACATGAACAGGGCCTGCGCGTGCTGCCCGTCGTGGGCTCCGGCACCCTTCAGGCCGTCTCCGATCTCGCCTATCTCGACACCATTGACGCGGCCCTGCTGCCGCTCGACACACTCACCTATGCGCAGGCGCAGGGGCTGCTGCAGGGCTTTGGCGGAAAGTTCACCTATCTCGCCCGCCTGCAACCTGTCACCTGGGCGCTGATCGTGCCGCGCGGCGTCAACTCGCTCTCTGACCTCAACGGCAAACGCATCGCCACCGGCCCCACTGGCAGCATGGGCTTTGTGGCAGGCGAGCTGCTGTTCAACGCGCATGGTGTCAGCTTCGCGCGTGTTGCCCGGCAAAATGGAGATGCCCTTGCCGTGCTCACGCAAGGCGCTGCCGATGCAGCACTCGTGGATGCGGGGCTGCTCAAGTCGGCAAAACTCGATGGCAAGCGCTACAAGCTGCTGCCTCTGGCGCTGCCCAAATCCCTAGATGCCACCTATACGCCGATCATGATCAGCCCGGCTGATGCGCCATCGCTGGTGCAAAGCGGTGGCGACGTTGAAACAGTCGCCGCACCGCTGGCCATCATGGTGTTCAGCAAGGGTGCGGACAAGCCGGGGGACGCGCGGCTGAAAGCCTTCACGGGCGCGTTGCTGCGCAATGCCGCGCAACTCAAGATCAACGCCAATCTCGCGGCCGAGATTCCGGGATGGACCCGGCACCGTGCGGCACAAGACGCACTCGGCCAACTGGCAACCGAGGCGCCGCAAAGCGCGGCCACAACAGAATCCCAATTGCAGCAAGGAGACGGGCAATGAGCAAGTCGAAGCGCGGTACGCCCAACGATCCCACCCTGGCAACCAAAGCTGTCGGGGAGGCAGACTTCGTATTGAACACCGTGCCCGGCATGGCCAGTCAACCTGATCCCGACACCGTGGAACTGGATGCGTCGGATTCCTTTGCGCTTGCCGAACCGGTGGATGATGCCGTGGATGAAAGCGCACCAGCTGACTCCGCCGACTTGACACCCAGCTGGTTTGGAACCGCGATCAACCCGGAAGACAGCGAGCGGCTGGCAAGCCACTACCGTTCGGCGCGCGCCCATGCGCCCATGTTCGAACAGCCAAGCCCGGAGGCCTATGAGGCCTACCGCCGCCGCCTGGAGGAGCGCTTCCAGTCGGCCAAGCGCATGGCGTCAGGCCCGGTTCCGCCTTTCTCCACCATGGCGCCTGAGCCAGCGCGCGGGCGGCGTAACACTGACGACGATGGCAACCTGCGCTTCCGCGAATGGCAGAAGAAGATGAATGCCAGGCAGACCGTCCCGACCGAAGATGACGGGCGTTCCCGTCTCACGCCGCTGCGCATCGCCAGCCTGTTTGCCGTGGCCTGCAGCATCGGTGGTGTGGCGGGTCTCGCCAGCGCCAACATGCCGCTGGTGCGCAAGGGCTATGACGCTGTCGCCGGTATGGCCTCTTCCAGCGTGACCGCGCTGATGGCCGGCATTCCAAAACAGGAGACTTCTCCGGTTCAAACTGCATCCGCGGCCGGGGGTGGCGGCAGCACGGTCCTGACCAAAAAGCCGGTGCGCATGGCGCGCGTGGATGTGTCGGATGCGAGCGGGGTTCTGAACAATCCGATCCCGCTGGCGCTCTCCGCCGTGCCGGCCGACCCGAACATGCCGCTGGCCCTCAAGATCACCGGCCTGCCCGGCGATGCCTATCTCACGCAGGGCACGGAAGTGGCGGATGGCGAGTGGCTGCTCAAGCCTGCCGAGATCGAGGGTGTGAAACTGGTCGTGCCCCAGGCCCAGTCTCCGCAGATTGACCTGGCCGTCGCCGCCGTCGAGGAAAAGACCGGTGTTGCCGCCACGCCACCGCGCGAAATGACGGTGGAACTGGACTTGAGCACTGTCACAGTGCAGCCCGCCAATGCGCCGCCGGAGGTGCAGACCATGGCGAGCGCACCATTGCCACAGGCCATCCCCCTGCCACAGGAAGCGGAAGATACCGAGGCGAAGACATTGCTGGGCAAGGGCGAGGCCCTGCTCAAGACCGGCGACCTTGTGTCGGCCCGGCAATTCTTCATCAAGGCGCACGGAATGGGACTGGCGGACGGGGCATTTGGCGCAGGCCAGACCTATGACCCGGTCGTTTACACCGCCATGAACGTGCACGGGCTTGAACCCGACGCGGACAAGGCGCGAGAGTGGTATGACCGGGCCGTGGCGGATGGTCATGCCGGGGCGGCCGATGCCCTCGAAAAACTCAACGCCGCACTGCCGTAAGCGGTATCGACAGAGGCCTCATCTTTCAGGCATGAGGGGTGCAGAAAACCCCTCTTGCCCGGAACCGACATGCGCGCAGCTGACCACATCGTTCAATCCCTCAAGGCCCACGGCATCAAGCGCATCTATTGCGTTCCGGGGGAAAGCTACCTCACCCTGCTCGACGCGCTGCATGACTGCGGCATCGAGGTGATCGTGTGCCGTCACGAGGGCGGTGCCGGCTTCATGGCCTGCGCCGAAGCCAAGCTGACGGGCGAGCCCGCCGTGTTCATGGTGAGCCGCGGTCCCGGTGCCACCAATGCCTCCATCGCCGTCCACATGGCGGACCAGGACGCCCTGCCGGTGATCCTGCTGGTGGGCCAGGTGTCGCGCGAGGAACGCACACGCGGTGTGTTCCAGGAAGTGGACTACAACGCCTTCTTCGGCAGCATGGCCAAGGGCGTCTACGAGATCAATGACGGGCGCAAGCTGCATGAAATCCTGCCGCGCAGTTTCCGGCTTGCGCGGCAAGGCGTGCCCGGACCGGTGGTCATCTCGCTGCCGGAGGACATGCTGGATGACGCGGTGGAGGAAAAGGACGCGGTGGTGTTTCCGCTGGCGACCGTCGGCGTGTCGCCCTCCGACCTCGACCGCATTCAGGACCTGATCGACAACAGTGAGCGTCCGGTGCTGGTGGTCGGCGGCGCCCTGCGCAGCGCCGCAGGCAAGTCGGCGATCCGGCGTTTTGCCGAGGCGCAGCGCATTCCCGTCGCGGTCACCTGGAAGAACCAGGAGTTGTTCGACAACGCCTCGCCGCTCTATGCGGGCCATCTCGGTTTTGGCGCCCTGCCCCAGCACCGCAAGGCGCTGCAGGAGGCTGATCTCATTGTCGCCATCGGCACGCGGCTCGGCGACGTTGCAAGCCTCGGCTACACCTTCCCGCAGACGCCTGCACCGAAGCAGACGCTGGTGCATGTCTATCCCGACGGCAAACCCATTGGCCATGTCTTCCGCACCGATCTCGGCCTCATTGCCGATCCGGTGGGCGTGCTCAGCGGGCTGTCGCAATCGGCGCGTGTCGTCAATGCTGCGCGCGAGGCGTGGATCAGCAAGCTCAATGGCGTGGTCAAGGGCACGCAGGTCTACACGCCTGTGGATGCCGAGGACGGCATTGATTTTGGCGTGGTGGTGGATGCGCTCTCCCGGCTGGCGCCGAAGGATGCGATCCTCGTCACCGATGCCGGCAACATTTCCACCTGGGTGCACCGGCATTGGAAGATGACGCCGGAGAACACGCTGATCGGCGGCATTGTGGGTGCGATGGGCATTGGCGTGCCCGGCACCGTGGCAGCCGCCATCGAGCAGCCCAACCGCACCTCCATCTGCTTTGTCGGCGATGGCGGCGTGCTGATGACGGGACAGGAAATCGCCACCGCCATGGCACACGGCGGCGCGCCGAAGATCGTCATCTCCAACAACGGCATCTACGGCACCATCCGCACCCATCAGGAACGCGAGTTCCCGGGCCGCGTTTCCGGCACGATGCTGAAGAATCCCGACTTCGACGACTGGGCCAAGTCCTTTGGCGCGGCCTCCTTCCACATCGCACGCGGAGACAATGACATCGACGGCACGGTGGAAGCCTTCCTGGCTGCTCCCGGCCCTGCCGTGCTGCATGTGAAGTCCAGCCGTGTGGCCTTGTCCTCGAACGTGCAGTTGAAGCCGTGAATGTCCTGCTCATCGGCTCGGGTGGCCGCGAACATGCGCTGGCCTGGGCCATCGCCGCGAGCCCGCTGCTCGGCACGCTCTATTGCGCGCCCGGCAACCCCGGCATGGTGACGCTCGGCACGAATGTGGCGCTCGACGTCAGCAATCATGAAGACGTCATCACCTTCTGCCGCGAGAAGACCATAGGCCTTGTCATGGTCGGGCCGGAAGCGCCGCTGGTGGCAGGCCTTGTGGATGACCTCACGGCGGCGGGCATCAAGGCTTTCGGCCCAACGCGTTACGCCGCGCAGCTGGAAGGCTCCAAGGGCTTCACCAAGGACATCTGCCGCGCCCACAACATCCCCACCGCCGCCTATGAGCGCTTTACGGCACTTGATGCGGCACTCGCCTATGTGCGCCGACAGGGCGCGCCCATCGTGATCAAGGCCGATGGCCTTGCCGCCGGCAAGGGCGTCACCGTCGCCATGACACTGTCCGAAGCCGAAGCGGCGCTCCGCGACATCTGGGACGGACGCTTCGGCGAAGCCTCCTGCGTGGTCGAGGCCTTCCTCGAAGGCGAGGAGGCGAGCTTCTTTGTGCTGAGTGATGGCGTGAACGTTCTGCCGCTCACCACGGCCCAGGACCACAAGCGCGTCGGTGACGGCGACACCGGGCCGAACACGGGTGGCATGGGGGCCTATTCACCTGCGCCGTGCATGACGCCTGCCATGACTGCGGAAGCACTGGAGACAATTGTCAAGCCCACCGTAAAGGCGCTTGCCGGGCGCGGCCACCCCTACAAGGGCGTGCTCTATGCCGGGCTGATGCTGACGAAATCGGGACCGCAACTGATCGAATACAACGCGCGCTTCGGCGATCCGGAAACGCAGGTGCTCATGCCGCGCCTGAAGAGTGACCTGCTGACGTTGCTGCTCGCCACCGTTGATGGCACGCTCGACAAGATGAGTGTGCGCTGGAAGGACGAGACAGCGCTGACCGTTTGCCTGTGCGCAAAGGGCTATCCCGGAACTGTTGCAAAAGGGAATCCGATCAACGGGTTGGAGAAGGACCTTGGCGCAGGGGTTGAGGTGTTCCAGGCGGGTACGGCGCTGAAGGATGGGCAGCTTGTGTCGAACGGCGGACGTGTTCTCAATGTCACGGCGCTCGGCAAGACGGTGAAGGAGGCGCAACAGCGCGCCTATGCTGCCGTCGATGCCATCGACTTCGCCGATGGTTTCTGCCGCCGCGACATCGGCTGGCGGGCACTCTGATGGAGACGCGGCGCATTGGCCTTGCCCTCGGTGGCGGCGGTGCGCGCGGCCTTGCCCACATCGCGCTTCTGGAAGTGTTTGACGAGATGGGCATCGTGCCCGGCGTGATCGCGGGTTGCAGCATGGGTGCGCTGGTGGGGGCGTGCTATGCGGCGGGCATGTCGGCAAAGGACCTGCGCGCCCATGCGGAAGCCCTGCTCAACAACCGTGTCGACTTTGCCCGCTACGTCTTCGGGGCGCGCAAGACCAGGCCGCTGGAACTGCTCTCGCTCAAGGGCCTCGCTTCGATGCATCTTGATGGCGAGCGGCTGGCGGACCTGGGCCTGCCGGACCATCTGCCGCGCAACATCGAGGAGACGCGCATCCCTCTCAAGATCGTGGCTTGCGACTATGAGCGCATGGAGGAGGCCGTGCTCACCACCGGATCGCTGGCGCGGGCCGTGGGGGCTTCCATCGCCATTCCCGGCCTGATCGCAGCACCCCATATCGATGGCCGCATCCATGTGGATGGCGGGGTGGTCAATCCCGTGCCCTTCGACCATGTGCGTGACGGTGTTGATCTCGTCGTCGCCATCGACGTGACCGGACGGCCCCGTCCGGCGGAGAGTGGCAAGCTCGGAAACATGGACCTCGCCATCGGATCGCTGCTCATCATGTTCAACCGGCTGGCGGAACTGAAGCGGGCGCTTTCGCCGCCGGACATTTATGTGACGCCGAAGGTGGACCAGTTCGGCTCGGGCGATTTCTTTCGGGTGCGTGATATCCTTGCGGCGGCCGAACCGGCCAAGGACGAACTGAAGCGCAAGCTGGAGCGCATGCTGCTCACGACCGACGTGACCTGAAGAAATCCTTGAGCAAGGCAACAGCCTCGCTTTCGCCGATGCCGCCATAAACCTCCGGTGCGTGGTGGCAGGTGGGCTGGCTGAAAAAGCGGGGGCCGTGCTCGACCGCACCCATTTTTTCGTCGCCCGCCCCAAAATAGACGCGGCGCACACGGGCGAAGGAGATCGCCGCCGCGCACATGGCGCAGGGTTCGAGCGTGACATGAAGGTCGCAGCCGTTCAGGCGTTCGCTGCCAAGCCTGCGGGCCGCCTCGCGGATCACCAGCATCTCGGCATGGGCCGTGGGGTCCTTCAGTTCCAGCGTGCGGTTGCCTGCGACCGCCAGAACCTCGCCATCTGATGCGACAAGCGCTGCCCCCACTGGCACTTCGCCGCGCGCCGCTGCCGCGTGGGCTTCGGCAAGGGCAAGGCGCATGGGGTCTGGCAGTTTCTGCTTCATCATGCCAGATGATCACGGAGCAACATGGCGGTTCAAGGGAGAAGTGATGCGCATCGTCGGCGGCAAATTCAAGGGACACGCCATCCACGGCCCCTCCTCGCTCGCGACCCGGCCCACCTCGGACCGGGTGCGGGAGTCGATCTTCAATATCCTGGCACATGGCATCGAGGGCCTTGACCTCGAAGGGGCGCGGGTCATGGACCTGTTTGCAGGCACCGGTGCGCTGGGACTGGAGGCCCTGTCGCGCGGCGCCAAATTCTGCCAGTTCGTGGAAGAAGGAACCGAGGCGCGCGGCGTCATCCGCCGCAATGCCGATGCGCTGGGGGCGATCGGCATGTGCAAGATCTGGCGGCGCGATGCCACGAGGCTCGGTCCCTGCGCGCCGCAGTCCCCCTTCAATCTGGTGTTTGCCGATCCACCCTACAACAAGGGCATGGGGGAGAAGGCGCTGGCATCGCTGGTGGAGGGCGGATGGCTTGCGCCGGGCGCCATCGTGGTGCTGGAGGAATCCGAGCGGGCAACAGTTGCGGACGTACCGGGGCTCACGCCCATCGACCAGCGGACCTATGGCGATACGGTGGTTCATCTCTACCGGTTTGACGCTGCGGCAGACCCCCTCCCCCCTCCGGGGACCTCCCCCATCGAAGCTGGGTGAGGGCAGTCTCTCCGCTCCCCCAACTTGTTGGGGGAGCTGTCCGAAGGACTGAGGGGGTTGCTCCGCCTCCTCAACTGCGGCCGAACAGCCGTTCAATGTCACCCATCTTCAGTTCGATGAATGTCGGCCTGCCGTGGTTGCATTGGCCTGCGTTGGGCGTCACTTCCATCTGGCGGAGGAGCGCGTTCATTTCATCGACGCGCAAGGTCCGGCCCGCGCGGACGGAGTGGTGGCAGGCGAAGGTGGCCAGTACATGGTTCATTTTTTCACTGACCGCTTGCAGCGTGCCCAGTTCCGTCACCTCGTCGGCAATGGCCTGCAACACGTCCTTCCAGTCCGCCGATGACATTGCCGCAGGCACTTCACGCACCACCAGAGCCGTATCGCCGAAGCCATCAACGACCAGCCCTGCGTCCGCCAGCATGTCCTGCACCGAAAGCACGGCAGCGAAGGTCGCGCCATCGACGTCGATCACCTGCGGCACCAGCAGCGGCTGGGTGATGATGCCCCGGCCATCGCGTTCCGCCTTCAGGCGCTCATAGACGATGCGCTCGTGGGCGGCGTGCTGGTCCACCAGGATCATGCCGGACGCAGTCTGGGCGACGATGTAGTTGCCGTGAAGCTGGGCGCGGGCCTGCCCCAGCGGAAAATCCGCGAGGCTGTGGGCCGGTGACTCTTCCCGCGCCGAGGGCGGCATCGGCATGGCGAAACCGGCCTGTGCGGCTTCGGCAAACTGTGCTTGCGACGGCGGCGGCTGCCAGGCGGAAGGTGGCGTGAAAGCCGCCCGCTCGCGCCGGAAGGCCTCCAGCGTTTCCGCCGCGATGGTGGTGTCGGCCACGGGACGCGCCTGCCCCAGTGCCCGGCGGATGGCCGAAACAATCAGCCCACGGACGAAATTCTGGTCGCGGAAGCGCACCTCCGTCTTGGCGGGGTGCACATTCACATCGACGCGTTCGGCGGCGCAGGTGATGTAGAGCGCCACTGCCGGATGCCGCCCCGGCGGCAGCACATCGGCATAGGCGCCACGGATGGCCCCTGAAACCAGCTTGTCACGCACCGGCCTGCCGTTGACGAAGGCGAATTGCTGCGTGGCCTGCGCACGCGCTGCCGTGGGCAGGCCGGCAAAACCCTCGATGCGCACGTCCTCGCCGCCATGGGACACAGGCACGGCATTCTCCATGAACTCCGCCCCCATGATGCGGGCCAGCCGGGCCTCGCGGGTTTCACCGGGCGGACAATCCAGCCAGCGGCGGTCTTCGCTGGCAAAGCCGAACCCCACCTGCGGGCTGGCAAGGGCGAGACGGCGCAGAACCTCCAGCGCTTCCGCCGTTTCACTGCGGTCGGTCTTGAGGAACTTGAGGCGCGCGGGTGTGGCAAAGAAGAGATCGCGGATTTCCGCTTCCGTGCCGTCCTTCAGGGCAGCGGGCCGTACATCACTCCTGCGGCCACCTTCGACCGCGATGGCGTGGGCGCCGCCGCCGCCACGGGCACGGGACGTGAGGGTGAAGCGCGCGACGCTGCCGATGGAGGGCAAGGCCTCGCCGCGGAAGCCCATGGTGCGGATGTCCGAGAGATTGTCATCGGGCAGCTTGGAGGTGGCATGGCGTTCCAGCGCCAGCGCCAGTTCCTCCGCATCCATGCCGCAGCCATCATCGGAAACGCGGATCAGGGACTTGCCGCCGCCGCGGAACACCACATCGATGCGGCTGGCACCGGCATCAAGCGCGTTCTCCACCAGTTCCTTCACGGCGCTGGCGGGACGCTCGATCACCTCGCCCGCGGCAATGCGGTTGATGGTGCCTTCGGGAAGGCGGCGGATTCGCATGACGGAAAGATTAGAGGCGGCAGCGGCGTGCCTCAAGTTCAGTTGAACAGTTCACCGAAGTTCTTGAAGGTGCCGTAGCTGGGGTTGGCCCGGCGCTTTTCGGCCATGACCGCCTTGCGCACTTCCAACTGCAGTTCGGCGGCGTTCTTCTTGGTGCCGTCCGGCTTCAGCTTGTTGACGCCGTAGCACTCATAGATGTCGAGCGCCTTGGTGCCGTTGGGGCAACTGGTGTTACCAATGCCGCGCCGGGGTGCCGCCGCAGGGGTGCCATAGACGCCGCCATCCACCGAGGCCGCCGGGGCGGATGGCTGATAGGACGCTGCGGTTCCGGAGCCTGGAGCTGGCAATTGGAGGTCAGGCGGCAGGCTGAGGTTGCCGCTGGTGGGCACATTGGTGGCCTGTGGCCCGCGGCTGCCGCGATTCAGCAGGCCCGATGCCGACGAGCATCCGGCCAGCACAAGACTTGCCGCCACAACGCCCAGAACCATACGGGAAGATATCATCACACACTCAACCTGATGCCGAAATCCGGCGAAACCATGGCTTCAGTCCCGTTCGGGACGGGCTGGCCAGATTCCATCATAAACCAGCAGGATGACCCCGGCAACGATGGCAATATCGGCCACGTTGAAGATGTACCAGCTCCATGTTCCCCAGTGCAGGTGGACGAAATCCGCCACGGCCCCGTGCAGCACCCGGTCCAGGGCGTTGCCCAGCGCCCCGCCGATGATCAGGCCCAGCGCCGCCGCAGGCAGGGCGGACTGGGCCTTGGCCAGCCACATCCACAACACCACGGTGATCAGCAAGCTCATGCCCACGAGGAAGCCCTGCAGGTGGGTGGACAGGAGACCGTAGGACACGCCGGTGTTCCAGGCCATGGCGAGGTCGGCAAAGGGGGTGATCTGAATGGGAGGCCGCTCATCGAGGTTGACGATGCGGAGGATCCAGAACTTGCTGAGTTGGTCCAGGGCAAACACCCAGACAGCCAGCATCAGGCCAAGTCGGGAAAGTGGTCCCCAAAGGCGGGTGGTCATGGGGTGCCTTCTCCCTCCCCCCTGTGGGGAGGGCCGGGGTGGGGGTCTGGGATTGGTGCAGGCGGGACGGGGAAACGATGCTCAGGATGCGGAGCGACCCCCACCCTTGATCCCTCCCCACAGGGGGGAGGGAAAACCTGCCCCAACTCCGCTGTCATGACTACACCGTCTTCCCAAACCGCGTCTGCCATTCGCGCACGGCTTCGGCATCGCGGGGCGTGATGTCGGGGAAGTCCGGATCGCTGCCGATCTCTTTCGAAATCTTCCACGAGCGGGCGCATTTGGCGCCTTCGGCCCTCGCAGAGACAACGCCCACGCCCTTGACGCTGTCGATGGTGAAGGCGCCTGCGGGAGCGGCCCCCTCAACAATCTCAACTCCCGAGGTGATGCAGATTTCGGCGAAGTCATTCGCACGCAACGCTTCGATTTCAGCGGCGTCGCCCGCCACATAGAGCTTCGGTGCCGCTTCCAGCGACGAGCCGATGGTCTTGTTGGCGCGTTCGATTTCAAGCGCTCCCGTCACCACGCTGCGCACGTCGCGGATTTTTTCCCACTTGGCGGCCAGCGCCTCGTCGCGCCAGTCTTCCGGGGCCTTGGCGAAGGGCATGAGGTGCACCGAGGAGCCTTCGCCGCCAAAGCGCGTCGTCCAAACCTCTTCCATGGTGAAGACGAGGATCGGGGCCCACCAGGTGGTGAGGCAATGGAACAGCTGGTCAATCACCGCGCGGGTGCTGCGGCGCTTCAGGCTGGACCACGGATCGCAGTAGAGCGTGTCCTTGCGGATGTCGAAGTAGAAGGCCGACAGGTCACTGTTCATGAACTGGGTGAGGGCTGCAAAGATGCGCTTGTAGTCATAGACCTTGTAGGCGGCGCGCACGGTTGCATCCAGTTCCCACAGCTTGTGGAGGATATAGCGCTCAAGCTCGGGCAACTCCGCAGGCTTGATGTTGGCCAGCTGCTCCCAGTCCTGCAAGCCATCAAGCGCGCCCAGCATGTAGCGGAAGGTGTTGCGGAGCTTGCGGTAGGCTTCGACGTTGGACTTGATGATCTCCGGGCCGATGCGCATGTCGTCGGAATAGTCGGCAGACGCAACCCAGAGACGGAGGATGTCGGCACCGCTGGTCTTGATCACATCCTGCGGGGCGACGACGTTGCCCAGCGACTTCGACATCTTGCGGCCGTCCTCGGCCATGATGAAGCCGTGGGTGAGCACCTGGTCATAGGGCGCGCGGCCGCGCGTGCCGCATGACTCCAGCAGCGAGGAATGGAACCAGCCGCGGTGTTGGTCCGAGCCTTCGAGGTAGATGTCGGCGGGCCACTTGAGTTCCAGGTTGCCTTCCAGCGTGAAGGCGTGGGTGCAGCCGGAATCGAACCACACGTCGAGAATGTCGCGCACCTGTTCGTAGTCTTGCGAATTGTACTCCGGTGCGAGGAAGCGCGTGGCTGCACCGTCGGCAAACCAAGCGTCTGCACCCTCTTCACAGAAAGAGTCATAGATCTTCTGGTTCACATTGGAATCATTCAGGATTTCGCCCGTCTTCTTGCTCACGAAAACGGCAATGGGCACGCCCCAGGCGCGCTGCCGGCTGATCACCCAGTCGGGGCGGCTTTCGATCATGCCGCGCAGGCGATTCTGACCCGACGGCGGAAAGAACTGCGTGGCATCGATGGCCTTCAATGCCTTCTCGCGCAGCGAGTTCTGCTGGCCGTCGCCCATGGAGATAAACCACTGCGGCGTGTTGCGGAAAATGATCGGCTTCTTCGATCGCCAGGAATGGGGATATTGGTGCTTCAGGCGTTCGCGGGCAACGATCATGCCGGCCTCGCGCAGCGCGGTGATCACAGCCTCGTTGGCGTCGCCTTTTTCACCCTTGTCGGTGATGACGCGCTTGCCTTCAAAGCCCGGCGCATCCTTGGTGTAGAAACCATCGGCGTCGACGGGCGTGGGGATGTGGGTGAAGTCGTGGCCGTAGGTCTCCGCCAACTCGCGCTGGTGATGAATCCAGATGTTGTAGTCGTCGGCGCCGTGGCTGGGGGCCGTATGAACGAAGCCCGTGCCGGCATCGTCGGTGACGTGATCGCCATCGAGCAGCGGGATGGGATAGCTGTAGCCCAGTGCTGCGAGCGGATGGGCGCAGACAATGGAGGCCAGTTCCCTGGCATCCACCACGCGCAGGTCGCGCCAGCCCGTGACCTTGCCCGCCTTCATCACGGTGTCGATCAGCTTGGTGGCGATGATGAGCTTGTCGCCCACGGCGAGCCAATTGCCTTCCGGTGCGTCCGTCACCTTCACAAGGCTGTACTCAATGCGCTGCGAATAGCTGATGGCGCGGTTACCGGGGATGGTCCACGGCGTGGTGGTCCAGATCACCACGGAAGCATCAGACAGCGTCTGGTCGGCGGCAAAGCCCTGTTCGTCCACGGCCTGGCCGGGATGGGTTTCACTGGCGACAAGTGCCACGAGTTCATGCAGACGGGCGATCAGTGATTTGCTGTAGGTCTGGTCATGGGACTTCACCGGAAACTTCACGGTGATCGCGTCGCTCGTGTAGTCCTGATACTCCACTTCCGCTTCGGCTAGCGCGGTCTTTTCCACGACGGACCACATCACTGGCTTGGAACCGCGATAGAGCTGGCCGCTTTCGGCGAACTTCATCAACTCGCGGGCAATCAACGCCTCGCTCCTGAAGTTCATGGTGGTGTAGGGGTTGTCCCAGTTTCCTTCCACGCCAAGGCGCTTGAATTCCTCGCGCTGCACGTCGATCCAGCCTTGCGCGAATTCGCGGCACTCGCGGCGGAACTCGTTCACCGGCACCGCATCCTTGTTCCGGCCCTTGGCGCGGTACTGCTCCTCGATCTTCCACTCGATGGGAAGGCCGTGGCAATCCCAACCCGGGACATAGTGCGAGTCGAAGCCTGCCATCTGGGCCGAGCGGCTGACCAGGTCCTTGAGGATCTTGTTCAGCGCATGACCGATGTGGATGTTGCCGTTGGCGTAGGGCGGGCCATCATGGAGCACGAATTTCTCGCGGGTCCGGCCCTGCTCGCGCAGCCTGCCGAACAGGTTCATGTCCTTCCAGCGCTTGAGAAGCTGCGGCTCGCGCTCCGGCAGGCCGGCCTTCATGGGGAAGTCGGTTTTCGGCAGGAAAACGGTGTCGCGGTAACGGTCGGTCTTTTTGGGCTGATCGGTCATGGTGGCGGGCTTGTAACTGCTTTGCCGCACGGAATAAAGTGCAAGAAAGGGGCCCCCTCCGCCCTTCGGGCACCTCCCCCAGCTGAGCTGGGGGAGGGCCTGTGATGGAGACCATCCCTGCATTCAGGGAGGTCTTGCACTCTGCGCTCCCCCAACTTGTTGGGGGAGCTCCGCGAAGCGGTGAGGGGGGCCTTCAGACCCCGCAACAGAAGGTACGCGCAATGACCCGCCACACCATCCCCGCCCGCGCCGGCAAGGCCCACCGTCTCGACAAGGGCCAATCCGTGCGGGTGATCAACACTCACGGCAACCAGGTGGTGGATTTCTGGGCTTTCAATGCCAATGACTTCCGGGAATACATGGGCATGGAACATTGCCGCGCTTTCTGGTCCAGGCTCTATCCTGTGGCAGGCGACAAGATGCTGACGAACCGCCGCCGCGCCATCCTCACCATGCTGGAAGACAACTCCCCCGGCCGCCACGACACGCTGATCGCGCCGTGCGACAACGAGCGCTACGGGCTTCTCGGCTGCACCCACTACCACGACAACTGTCGCGACAACCTGCATGCCGGGCTCGCCGCACTGGGCATCACCATTCCCTACACGCCGGACTCGCTCAACCTGTTCATGAACATTCCCTGGCACAGTGATGGCAAGCTGGATTGGGGCAACTGCCTGTGCAAACCGGGCGACAACGTGGTGTTCAAGGCCGAGATGGACTGCATCGTCGCCTTCTCCGCCTGCCCGCAGGACATGCTGCCGATCAACAACGGCACGCCCACGGAAGCGCATTACGAGATCGGCTAGCGCGACTTCTCCCGCATCGTGACGAGTTCTTCCGCCGCCGTGGGATGAACGGCCATTGTCGCATCGAACTGCGCTTTCGTTGCGCCGCAGGTGATGGCGATGCCGAGGAGTTGGGCCATCTCGCCCGCATCCGGGCCTGCGATGTGGCAGCCGAGCACACGGTCCGTCTCACCATCAACGATGAGCTTCATGAGCATGCGTTCATCGCGGCCGGAGAGCGTGTGCTTCATGGGGCGGAAGCTGGTCTTGTAGATGTCCACTTTCGTATGCGTGGCGCGGGCCTGCACCTCGGTGAGGCCGACGGTGCCCAGTTCCGGCTGCGAGAACACCGCTGTCGGGATGAGCGAATGGTTGACCGTGACGGGCTTGCCGCCAAACACCGTGTCGGCGAAAGCGTGGCCCTCGCGGATCGCCACCGGCGTCAGGTTCACGCGGTTGGTGACGTCGCCCACGGCATAGATTGAGTCCACTTTCGTTTTTGACCGCGCATCGACATCGATGGCGCCATGGGGATTGCCGTGCAGACCGACATTCTCCAGCCCCAGCCCGAAGGTGTTGGGCACGCGGCCGGTGGCGAACATCACCTGCCCTGCCCCGAAGGCCGTGCCATCAGTGAGCGTCACGCGCACGCCATCACCGGAGCGCGCGATTTCCCGCACATCCACCTGGGTGCGGATGTCGATGCCCTTCTTGGTCATTTCGGCGGTGAGATGGTTGCGCAAGTCATCATCGAAGCCGCGCAGGATCTGTTCGCCGCGGTAGAGCAGGATCGTTTCGACGCCGAGACCATTGAAGATGCCGGCGAACTCCACCGCGATGTAACCGCCGCCCACTATCACGATGCGGCGCGGAAGGCGTTCCAGATGGAAGGCCTCGTTGGAGGTAATCGCCAGTTCGCGCCCCGGCAGGTGCTGGGGAATGAAGGGAGACGCACCCGTCGCCACCAGAATGTACCTCGCCGTCACCTTGCGGCCTGACGCCAGTTGCACGGTGTGCGGGTCGACAAGGGTGGCGCGCTCCATCAGCAGTTCGGCGCCGGACCCTTCAAGGTTGCGGATGTAGGCCTTGTTCAGTCGGTCGATTTCCCGGTCCTTGTTTTCGATGAGCGTGGCCCAGTCAAAGGAGACCTTCTCCGTCGTCCAGCCAAAGCCCACCGCATCCTCGAACTCCTCGGCGAACTTCGAGGCATAGACGAAGAGCTTCTTCGGAACGCAGCCGCGGATGACGCAGGTGCCACCGACGCGGTATTCCTCCGCCACGGCGACCTTCGCACCATGCTTCGCGGCCATGCGCCCGGCCCGGACACCGCCCGAACCAGCGCCAATGACGAAGAGGTCGTAGTCGTATCCGCTCACTTGCCCTTGATTTCCTGTGTGCCCTTGGCCGTCGCCATGATCACGCGGGTTGCGACGTTGATGAAGAGGCCGTTGTTGACCACGCCGGGAATGTTGTTGAGCACAAATTCCAGGCGGTCCGCGTCCTTGATCTCGCCGCAGGCTGCATCAATGATGGCATTGCCCATGTCGGTGCGGAACAGCTGGCCGTCCTTCACGCGCAGCGCCATCTTCGGGTTCATGCCGAACATGCGGAAGGCCCGCTCGATCTTCCAGGCGGTCGCCTTCATCCCCATGTTCACCACCTCAATGGGCAGCGGGAACTGGCCCAGCGTTTTCACGCGCTTGGTTTCATCCGTGATGATGACCACTTCCTTGGCCGAGGTCGCCACGATCTTCTCGATCAGCAGCGCCCCGCCACCGCCCTTGATCAGGCGGAGTTGGTCATCAAACTCGTCAGCGCCATCCACGCAGAGATCGAGGAAGGGATGGTCACCCAGCGTGGTCAGGGGAATGCCAAGTTCCTTGGCGAGTTCCGCCGTGGCGCGCGAGGTGGGCACGCCCTTCACTTCCAGCCCCTCTTTCACCTTGGCGCCCAGCGCGCGGATGAAATGGTTGGCGGTGGAGCCTGTGCCGAGGCCCAGGTTCATGCCGGGCTTCACCAGCGTCAGCGCCTGAAGGGCCGCCTGCTTCTTCTGTTCGTCGGCCTTGGCCGCTTTGTCCACACTCATTTGCCGAGGCCACCCATCAACATGTACTTGATCTCCAGATATTCTTCCATGCCGTGCTGCGAGCCTTCACGGCCGATGCCCGACTGCTTGACGCCGCCGAAGGGCACTTCCGCGGTGGAAATGATGCCTTCATTGATGCCGATCATGCCGTATTCCAACGCTTCGCCGACGCGCCAGACGCGGCCGATGTCGCGGCTGTAGAAATAGCAGGCGAGGCCGAATTCGGTGGCGTTGGCGGCTTCGATCACCTCTTCCTCCGTCTTGAACTTGAAGAGCGGGGCAACAGGGCCGAAGGTTTCCTCGCGGGCCACGGCCATGTCCTTGGTCACGCCGGTGATGATGGTGGGTTCGAAGAAGTTGCCGCCCATGCGCTTGCCACCGGCAGCGATCTTGCCGCCCTTGGCAATGGCGTCGGCGATATGTTCCTCGACCTTCTTCACGGCCGCCGGATTGATCAGCGGACCTGTCGTCACACCTTCGGCGGCACCGTTGCCCACCTTCAGCTTCTGCACGGCTGCAGAAAGTTTTTCGGCGAAGGCCTCATAGACGCCTTCCTGCACGTAGAGGCGGTTGGCGCAGACGCAGGTCTGGCCGTTGTTGCGGTACTTGGAGGCCATGGCGCCCGCAACGGCGGCATCCAGGTCGGCATCGTCAAAGACGATGAAGGGCGCGTTGCCGCCCAGTTCGAGACCCATCTTCTTGATGGTGGGCGCACACTGTTCCATCAGCACGCGGCCGATCTCGGTCGAGCCCGTGAAGGTGAGGCCGCGCACGATGGGGTTCGACGTCATTTCCGCGCCGATCTCACGGGCCGAACCGGTGATGACCGAGAAGACGCCAGCGGGAAGGCCGGCGCGCTCGCCCAGTTCGGCCATGGCCAGTGCCGAGAGCGGGGTTTCGCCTGCCGGCTTGCAGACCATGGCACAGCCGGCGGCAAGTGCCGCACCGGCCTTGCGGGTGATCATGGCGTTGGGGAAGTTCCACGGCGTGATGCAGGCGATGACGCCCACGGCCTGCTTGATCACGACGGCGCGTCCGTTGGGGAATGGCACGGGCACGGTTTCACCATAGATGCGGCGGGCTTCCTCGGCGAACCATTCGATGAAGCTCGCGCCATAGGCGATTTCGCCACGCGATTCGGTGAGCGGCTTGCCCTGTTCGGCGGTGAGGATCTGGGCCAGGTCTTCCTGGTTCTCCATCATCAGGTTGAACCACTTGCGCAGGATGCCGGAACGTTCCTTGGCGGATTTCTTCGCCCACAGCTTCTGGGCCTTCTCGGCACCTTCGATGGCTTCGCGGGTTTCCTTGGTGCCAAGCTTCGGGACCGAGGCAATGACGCGCTCATCCACCGGGTTGGTGACGTCGATGCTGGCGGCTCCTCCCACCCAGGCACCGTTGATGTAGCATTTCTCCTTGAGCAGCGACTTGTCTTTCAATATGTCGCGCAGCGCCTGTGTTTTTGCGATATCCATGAAAACTCTCCTGAGGGGAAATGGCCTTTGGCCGGGGGCATAGCATGGGGGGCAGGCCAGAACAAACAGGCCAGAAGGCGGAGTTGGCAATGCCAGTTGAAGCACTTGTATTCGATCTTGACGGCACGCTGGTGGACACCGCGCCCGACCTTCTCGCCGCCACCAACCATGTGCTGGCCACGCTCCAACGCCGCCCCATCACGCTGGAAGAAGTGCGCGCCTTCGTGGGCCATGGTTCCCGCGCCCTCATCACGCGCGGCTGCGAGGCGACAGGCGATCCGGTTGATCCGCAGGCGCTGGACCGGCTGCAGGCCCAGTTCCTCACCTATTACGGCGCCAACATCGCTGTCCACAGCAGACCCTTTCCAGGGCTTTCCAGCTTTCTCGACCGGTGCAAGGCGCACGGGCTCGCCCTTGCCGTATGCACCAACAAGCCCGAGAAATTGTCACTCGCCTTGCTGGACGCGCTGGGCATGCGCGGGCTCTTCCGCGCCGTCGTCGGCCCGGACACGATCGGCGTGGCCAAGCCGGACCCCCGCCCCTATGAGGAGGCCGTCCGGCGCAGCGGCCATGAAGTGCCGCGCTCTCTCATGGTGGGTGACAGTGAAACCGACATCCGCACGGCGCAGAATGCCGGGGTGCCGGTGATTGCCGTGTCCTTCGGCTACACCCCGCAACATGTCTCCGCCTTCCACCCGACGCACATCATCAACCATTATGATGAGGCGTGGGATGTGCTTCAGCGGTACATCTGAAAAAAGCGCAGGATGTCGTCCAGCACGGGCGCGTGGTGGCGCAGGGGTTTCGCCAGCGCCAGCATGATGCCGACATGGCCAATCGGCTTATAGATGGTCAGCCGGGACTCGCGCCCCTCCCGCAAATAAGCCGCATGGAGATTGCGGCTGTTGTGCAGGCCAACCGTGCTGTCGCCGCCACCGTGCAGGAGAAGCAGCGGCGGGGCCTTTGACAGATCGCCATGGACGGGTTGGGTTTCGCCGAGGTCGGCCGCCTGCGCGAAGGCAGCCGTGGATTTCGGCGAATCGAGGGGCAGGAAATCAAACGGTCCGGCGAGCGAGGCCATGGCAGAAACGCGGCCATGAAGGCCGTTGCGCAGCACCGCCTGCACCGCGTTGTAGGCCCCGGCGGAATGGCCGACGACAAAGATGCCCTCCCCATCGCCGCCGTAGTCTTCCGCGTTGTCCGCCAGCCAGTCGAGGGCGCGCGCCGTGTCATCGACAAAGCCGGGGTAGTGCACGTCTGGCACCAGGCGGTAGTCCGCGACCGCCGTCAGGTAGCCATGCGCCGCGAAGGCATGGGCGGCGAAGGCGTAGTCTTCCTTGCGCCCTGAATCCCACGACCCGCCATAGACAAACAGCAGGACCGGCAATGGCCCCTGCCCTTGCACCGGCCGGTAGAGGTCAAGGCGGTGGCGGAGATGCGGGCCATAGGCAACATCAACGGCAATCCGTGCCGCGCCGCCATCCTTGGGCACCAGCAGGTTGAAGGCCCGCAAGGCGGCGAAATGATAGACGAGGCCAAGGACGAGCAGCACAAGTCCCAGCGATGTCAGGAGAGTCCGCATGGTGGGGATACGGCACCTTGTCCCCACCGGATGCAAGTGGGGGCTTACTTGCGTGCCATCTTCTTCCGGAAGGCATCCATTTCGGCCTTGGGAGCCGAGACCACATGGGGAGCGGAGGGATAGGCACCGCTCTGCACGTCGGCCACGAAGGACTTGAAGGCCGAGACACGGATTTCCTGGATGCGGGCATATTCCCCGGCGAGATCGGCATATTTCCGGGCGTGGCGCGGAACATGGCCCGTGTTGGTGCCCAGCACGTCACAGGCGAAGAGGTACTGGCAGTCACCACCGGCACCACCGCCCATCGAGACGAGGAACAGGTTGGTGTGCCTGGAAATCTCTTCGGTCACCTCCGGCGGCACCACTTCGATCTCGACGCCGAAGGCACCGGCGCTTTCGTAGCGCCTGCAGCGCTCATAGACCTCCATGGCGCTGTCCACGGTCTTGCCGACGGCCTTGAAGCCGCCGGTCCAGGTACAGAAGTGGGGAATGAGCCCGACATGGCCGATCACGGGGATGCGCTCTTTGGCCATGCGTTCCACCGTCTCGAATGACGCGGCACAGTAAACCGCGTCCGCCCCCGCTTCCATCATGCGGAAGGCCCAGCGAAGGTAGTCGTCCGCCGCGGCGGGCGCGGAATAAAGCGGCAGGCCGGGAACGGCAAACAGTGACGGTGCCACGGTGCGGAAGTGCTTTTCGCAGAGCATCTCCGGGGGCACCGAGACCATGTCGATCCCTGCGGCTTCCGCCGCCGCCAGTTCATCCCATGTCTCGGTCCGCATCATGGTGTACTGATACTTGCCCTTGTTGGCGCGCACATCGGCAACCGTCGGACGCTTTTTGGCCATGGAGATTTCCTTCTGGATTGATCGGGCAACGGACAGTGCAGGCAGGGGTCAACCGATATTGATCAGGACTTTGCCGCCATCGACGCGGACCGGATAGGTCTTGAGATTGACACACACGGGCGCGCCCATGGCCTCGCCGTTGGTGTAGTTGAAGCGGCCGTTGTGCTTGGGGCACTCGATGATGTCGTCCATCACCAGCCCGTCGGCGAGATGGATTTTCTCGTGGGTGCACAGGCCGTCGGTGGCGTAGTACTTGTCGTCCGGCGAGCGGTAAACGGCGTAGGTCTTTCCGCCGTGGTCGAAGCGGATCACGTCTTCTGCATCAATGTCGCCCGTGGAGCAGGCTTCCACCCAGTTCGTCATGTCACACTCTCTATTCGGCAGCCGCTGCTGCAGGTGAAGTTGCCTGACCATGCAGGTCAGGCCGGTATGGTCTAGCCGTCGGCGGCAGGTCCCGCACCAGGAAATAGTCTTCGCCGCGGAACTGCCGCGCCCAGGCCGGAATCATTTCCCGGTAGCAGGCCCACATGGACGGCATGGCCACCGGCAGGTCATGGCCGATCATGGCATGCAGCTTAGGCAGCGCATGGTACGGCACCATCGGGAACATGTGGTGTTCAACGTGATAGTTCATGTTCCAGTAGATGAAGCGCGACACCGGATTGATATGGACGGTGCGCGAGTTCATGCGGTGGTCGAGAACATTGTCGGCAAGGCCGCCGTGCTGCATCAGGCCCGTCAGCACATGGTGCCAGGCACCGTAGATGCGCGGCAGGCCCACGAGCACGATGGGCAGCCATGAATTGAAAAAGAAGGCCGTGGCAATGGTCGCGGCATAGATCACAAACCAGACGCGCGCCGCCAGGATCACCTTGGGCCATTCCATGTCGGGGATGAAGGATTTTTCTTCCGCCGAGATCACGCCAAAGGTGTTCATCACCATGTTCTTCATGGCATGCCAGACATCCAGGATGCCGAAGAAGGCAAGGATCACCTTGAACAGCACCGGCGGGCGCATGACGGCGATTTCGGGATCAAGCCCGACGATCAGCGTGTCGGTGTGGTGGCGGGTGTGGCTCCAGCGCCAGCGCGTGGGGTTGCGCATGATCATGAAGCAGGCGATGTGATAGACCACGTCATTCATCCACGGCGTCTTGAAGGCTGTGCCGTGGCTGCATTCATGCCAGCGGGAATCCGTCGCGGAGCCGTAAAGGACGCCATAGGCCGCAAGTGGCAGAGCCGCCCACCAGGATGGCCAGAGCCAGATGGCGAGCCCGGCGAACACCACCATGAGTCCGAGCCAGATGATGGTGTCGCGGATGGCCGGGCCATCGGAGCGCTTCATCAGCTCCTTCAGGTCCTTGCGCGCCACTTCGGTGTGATACCATTCCGCCGATCTGAGCCCGGCCGTCACGGCGTCCTGCGCCTCCTGGCCCAGCATGGAGTAGTCGCGGTGCCCGTAGCGCGGTGTCGCTGCTGCCATGCTCATGGAATGTTCCTCCTATTGTCACATGAAATAGAACCATTGTTTTATATCGGCAATGCCAGTATGAAAGAACATCTCAAGACCTATCATGTCTTGTCACAGGCCCATGGAGAGCCAGGATGGTCAAACGCCCGACGATGACAGACCTTGCACAGGCGGCGGGCGTCTCCATCGCCACCGTCGACAGGGTGATCAACCGCCGCCTGCCTGTGAACAGCGATACCGCCCAGCGCGTGGTCGCCGCAGCCGAGTCCATCGGCTTTCACGCCACCGGCCTCCTCAAGCGGCGCCTCACCGAGATACCTGTCCGCCGCTTCGGCTTCCTGCTGCAGAAGCGCCACGACCCCTTCTACGCCCGCTTTGCCAATGATCTGGCCAAGGCGACGACGGCGGCCCACGAGGTCGAAGGCAAACCGGCCGTCGAATTCAGCGAGGAACTGGTCCCCAAGCGCATTGTTGACAGCCTTCACGCCATGGAACGGAACTGCGATGCCCTGGCGGTTGTTGCCGTTGACCATCCGGTGGTGTGCGAGGCCATCGAGGCGATCAGCGCCAAAGGCAAGCCTGTCTTCACCCTGCTCAGTGACGTGTCGGCGCCGTCCCGGCGAGCCTATCTGGCGGTCGATTCACGCAAGGCCGGGCGCACGGCGGCGTGGTTTGTCACACGCATGGTGAAGCGTCCGGGAAAGGTCGGCGTGCTGGTGGGAAGCCACCGCTACATCAGCCAGGAACTGACCGAATTCAGCTTCCGCAGCTTCATGCGCGAACATGCGTCCGAACTGCAGATCCTGGAACCGAACTTCATCCTGGACGATACGCGGATAGCCTATGAGACTGTTGTCGACCTGCTTCAAGCCCACAAGGACCTCGTGGCGATCTACGATTGCGGCGGTGGCCGGGAAGGCCTGATCGCAGCGCTTCGGGACGAAGGCATGGCCGGCAAGATTGTCTCGGTCTGCAATGAACTGACACCTGAGACCCGCTCCGCCCTCAGCGATGGCACACTTGACCTGGTGCTGGATACCCCCACAATGCAGATTGCATCCCGGCTGATCCAGCTGATGATCGCGGCCTGCGAAGGCAGCCGCTCAATCCCGGAGCAGACCCTTCTGCCTGCCAACCTGTACATCAGCGAAAACATGTAAATCCTATCAGGCGGCCGCCCGCCCCGCTCTGATAGTTCGTGATAGGAACCTATCAGAATGCAATCTCAGAATTGACTCTTTGTCGCATTGAAATAATCTGTTCAAGAATGCTGACAGTGGAACAAACATTCCGCATCGGCAGTCGCGACACCGCAACGCGCCATTCTCAAGAGCACGAGCCGGTCACGGGAGGAACAACGGGGGCACCCTGCTCCCGGGCTCGCCAAATGACCTGCTGACAAGACGCTGCGGATGAAACTTGTCCCCGTGGGACATTTCCGGACCACACACGGTGCGCCGGACACCACTATCCAGGAGCCCAAAAATGAAAAAGTTCTTCCTCGCCGCCGCCATGGCAACCCTGATGTCCGGCACCGCCTTCGCGGGCACCGCCACCGTGCCGGCGC